>JAZNFI010000035.1:0-20930 GCA_045589075.1 Candidatus Flemingiibacterium sp. | reverse complement strand
ACATGGCTACGATCCGACTTAGAAACCTCGGATACCTTCAGAAACGCAATAGACCTTGCTGTTGAAGCCATCGAACGTCAGATAAGAAAGAATAAGACAAAGCTTGAAAAAAGGCTGCGCGAAAATGTAGCAAAGGAATTTCCCGAGGAACCCGTAGACGACGAGCCCATTATCCGCACCAAAGAATTCGACCTTCGTCCCATGACTCCGGAGGAAGCAGTCCTCCAGATGAATCTTTTAGGGCACAGCTTCTTCGTATATTCCGATTCCGTGACCGGTGAAACCAACGTTGTGTACCGCCGCAACGACGGTGACTACGGCGTTATCATCCCGAGAAAGTAAAGAAAAAGCACTGTGACCGCTTCCACACGGAAGGGTTCATTTTTATGAAGATATAAGCCTTGACACCCACCAACTTTTATGATATGATTGTGGTACATTAACAAACGAAAACGAGGTCACACATGAACCTTACGATAATTATGCCGCCCACCGCTTCAATGCCCCTTGTTTCGGGCGGCGGCGTTGAACGGCTTTGTGAGCTGTTTTTAAGAGAAAATGACAGTTCGCCCTCGCCCTTCGAAATAACCGTTATATCACGGTACGACGAGCAGTCCGAGGCAATATCGAGTAAATATATGCACACAAAATTCCTCTATGTCCGTATTCCCCGCTCCGAGCCGCCGTCAAATACCCTTATCTCAAAGCTGACAGGTAAAAATCTGCGGCACGATTACCTTTCGGGCATTGAAAAGCTGTTAAAAGGCTTGAAATCGGACGAGATAATTCTTGAAAACTGTTTTGAGTACGCCCACGATGTATACAGAAAAACTAAAATTAAACCTATCCTCCACGCACACAGCCGTTTCTTCGGCGACGGCATGACAAGCTCAAAAAAACAGCTGAAATATATAAAAAAGTTTATTTTCGTAAGCGAATTCCTCAAAAATGCGGCTATAAAATGCGGTGTGCCGCAGGAAAAGTCCTTTGTGTTAAAAAACTGCGTTGACACAGAAGAATTTAACCCCGACCGCTTTACAGAAATTCGCCGTCAAAAACGCGAGCAGTATTCCCTCTCCAATGATGACATACTCGTAATCTTTGTCGGACGTCTCACACCCGACAAGGGCGCTCTTGAGCTTGTGAAAGCCATATCTCATTCGGAATACAAGGACTCGCGGCTAAAGCTTCTCATCGTCGGCTCGGCACAGTACGGGGTCAACATCCACGATGATTACAGAAATGAGCTTGAAGTTGCCGCGGCGAAAAACCGCGTAATATTTATAGGAAGTGTAAAATCCGCCTCCACCGCACGTTTTTTGGCAAGAGCAGATATTGCGGTCATACCCTCTGTATTCGACGAGCCTGCCGGTCTTACGGTGCTCGAAGCACTTTCAAGCGGTCTGCCCACAATCGTTACCGATTCTGGCGGTATACCCGAATACATAAAGGGACTTACCGCTCCGACAGTTACCGTTGTGAAACGCGGCATCGGGCTTGTAGGCTCTCTTACAAGTGCGGTTGATTCCATGGCAAAAAGGCTTCACGATAACCCATCCGAGCTGCAGCACATCAAAGACACTGCCCGCGCCCATGCGGTACAATTTGGTGTGTCCGAATATGTAAATACGATGCGAGGTTTTATCGAAGGCTAGATAATAAACGCTGACAAGCGACATTCGTAAATTTGGAAAAAGGCCCACCCATCAGGTCAATGCTGTTCGGGTAAGGGTGCAAACTGTTCGGTTTGCGCCCTTGCCCTTTTTCTCCCACATGAAATGTTCGGTTAGTGAAGTTATTGTAAACAATTCGCCCCTCTTGTTGACTTCGATTTCCCGCGAGGAGTTCAGCGCGGCGGAGATTATGGAGCTTTACAAACTGCGCTGGCGCGAGGAGCTGTTCTTCCGCCATATCAAGTATGACTGCGGTGCAAGCCGCATGAAGTGCATAAAAGAGGATTATTCGCGGCAAGAGATATACGGTCATTTCATCACATCCGCCGCTGTGTGGAAGATCATCAACGGGATAGCATTGGAACAGAATCCGAATAACGCCTATAAATACAGAATCGACGTCAAAATGGCGACCTATCTGGTAAAGAAGTTTTTGGGAACACCCAACGCAAGCGGCGAACAGCTTATAGCGGATATGTCCCGTTATCTGGTACAGGTGAAGCCAGACAGGGCAAATGTACGCAATCTGCGACCGACATCATTCGTCCCTTTCAACTACCGCGTTGCGTAAAACTCCCCCCAAATACAACAAGGATGAAGAACGATAAAAAAGAAAGAAAAACGCGGAGAAGCGGCAACAGTCCGCTTCTCCGCGTAGCATCTGCGATGTATCAATAAGCCTTGCAAACGATGAAAATATCGGGTTTTTCAAGGAAAACCTACGATAGAAAATGGATTGATAACCAGTCGCGCCGCTGTCTTAAAAATCAAGAAAAAATTGAGAAATCACAAATAGTTTCATTTTGCCGCCGGAAAGTGTAAAAACTTTTTCGCAATGTAAAAATATTTACGCACATTAAAGTTATTTGCTGCTACTGCGCCGTTAGCCAATCCCAATACAGATTTACGGTGCTGCTTACCTTTCTATCAGCACCTTTGCCTGCGTATCACCAAAGTTTTTGGCAATAGCCTCTACCGCACCATCGACGGCAAGGATAGCTGTACTGTGGATCGCCGCGATGCGCTCCTCCGCGTACTGAATATATGTATTGCCGGAGAAGGTGGGATAATTGTTCAGCGTGGTTTTGATCGCGACCAGCGCATAATCCGCACAGCACAGCACATTGTTTGTAATCTGCACATTGTCAATGACACCGTCCTTTACGCCCATGAAATTCAGTGCGCTGAGCTGGCCGTATTCCTTATAGATTTCCTCCAATGCGGCAAGGCGGCAGTTGAACCATCCCTCGCCGGTATGCATTACATAGTTGTCGTCAAAGACGAGATTTTTGAATACACCTGTGCGTTTGGAACTTTCATCCCGCAGGCAGCTCATGACTTGCAGCGCCGTGCCGGAATTTTCAATCAGGTTACCCCGCATCACAAGATTTTCATAGCTTGTGGAGATTTTCTCTCCACGGTCATGGATCACAACGACAAAGGCCTTGCTGTCAATCCCATGAATGTAGTTGTTGACTGCCCGGTTGCCGCTGCCGGACATCTGGATCGCACCGCCGGAATAGGCCGCCTTACCGTAGCCAAACCGACCGCTCTCCACATACGCCTGCGTTATGCCGCCGCAATAAGCGATCTCACAGTTCTGCACAAGAGTATTTTCCCAGCCCTGATAGCCACCCAGACTGACGCCGATCTGCGAGAAATACTGAATGCTGAGGTTGTCGACAGTGGCGTTAGAGCCGAACTCACCCTCAGTACCAACGCCAATTCCGCCTGCTACAAACTGGATGTCATCAAATACATCGCCGGGATTCCCCTTGTCGCACCGCAGATACAGATAGCCCGTCAGCCCTTCGTCCTCCACCACTGTATCCGCGGGCCTGCCGGCAAGCTCCAGCGCATGGAAGCTTGTAAGATCCTTCGTCAAAGAGTTCTCCACCGCGAAAGCAGAGCCATCTGTGTTGACATAGGTTTTTCCGTTCCATCCGGGCAGCTGCATCTCGCTCCATACAGTGCCGTCATTCATCAGTACGCCGGACACGCTGTGGAGCTTATCGACATATCTCCACAGTTTACCGCCATCAGCGGTAGTACCCGCCGACACCCACTTGCTATGTTGGGCAATTCCCGGCATGGAGCCGATGAAAGTCGGCTTTTCTCCCTCTCCGTATGCCGAATAGGTGACGCCGCTGCGAATTCTGATGCACCCATACCACAGGACATTGTCCCAGTACTTTTCCCCGGCGTACCAGGTGTCGCCGCGGCGGAAAAACACGGCATCGCCCTCCTTCAGTTGGGCGCGGTTGAGTCTCTCCAGACTTGCCCAAGCTGTCTCAGGAGATTTGCCGTTGTTGCTGTCGTTGCCATCGTTAGAAACATAATACGCAGTGCCGGTGTAGGTTTCGCCCTGAACAAAGGAGTTGCTCTTTACGATTTCGGTTGCGCTGCTTAGGATATTCTGCTTTCTGCTTTCCGCCTTTGCATAAACTTCCTGCAAACCCGGATCAACCGTGTCTGTTTCGATATAGATTCCCTTTTCCGTGCTCCAGTCCACAAGGAAGCCAAGCTTCGCGCCCAAGTCCCGAAGCTTATAATAGGTGTATCCGCCGCCGTTGTCATCAGTCAGCGTGATGGCGTCCATATCCACATTTTCCCCGTTGACCTTCGTGGGATTCGCGGAAACCTTATAGGCACGGTTGCCCGAAAACGGCGTGTGCATCTCGCTTCCGTTAGCGGTGTAGCTCTGCCCGGTCATGATATTGACAGCCCCGTCCCAAGTGACCTCAAACTGCGCGGCGGTGCCATTGAGCAAATACGCCACATCACGCAGTTTCACATAGTTGGTCGGGTATCCGTTTTCATCCAGCAGAGCATACGCCTGTAACTCCACCGGCTTTCCATCCAACAGCACCATCTGCGTGCTGGCATGGGCCACAGGTTCCGCCGCCAACGCCGTTATTGGTAGCAGGTACAAGCACATCACCAGCACCAAAAGGAAAGATAAGGTGCGTTTTTTCATGTCAAACTCCCTTCTGCCGAACTGTCGCGTCGGCTACGTATTATTCGTTTTGTGTGCAGTCATCCGCTTATGTATGTTGTGGATTGAAGCTCTGCTTTATTGTCATTATATCATTTTCGTGTGCCAATACAAGATACAACCGTCATTTTGGGATATGAAAAAGGTTCAGAACCACACCCGTTGGTGTTAATCACCAATTCTCGTCTGGCAATACTTTCGCAACCGGATGGGTATTTCTATAGAGAATTCGCTGCTTTATATACTGATTTTGACATTCAACGTGTTGAGCTTTTTTGCAAAACTTAGCAATCAATAGCGCAAAAAAGAGTCCCGCCCATTTTGCAAAATGGGCGGGATTTTTGACGCAATTTCCTTAACCGAACGGCATTGCCCATCAGGTGGACCTTTTTTGATATATCAATTCTAAATTTCCTCTGACACCGCTTCTTCCGATTTTCCTTCGTTTTCCGGAATCACTACAGACATAGCGGCAATAGCACATTCAATCATCTTATCGTCAGGCTCATGAACTGTGAGCCGCTGAAGCCATACACCCGGTGCAGCAATTATGCGGGTGAGCAAATTGTCATGGCGTCCGCAAAGCCTTATCAGCTCGTAGCCTATACCCACAGTAAGCGGCAAAAGCACTATTTTAATTGCAGAGCGTAAAATATGGTTGATCTCCACACCGCCCACCGATTCGGGAATCAGAATACCTATAAAAATTCCCACAAGTATCATAAGTATCATAAAGGATGTTCCGCATCTGGGGTGGAAACGTCTCTGAATACGTACATTTTCTACGGTCAGAGGAAGCTGTGCTTCATAAGCAAATATTGTCTTGTGCTCGGCACCGTGATACTCAAATGTACGTCTCACGTCCTTAACTAAACACATCGCCGCTATATATCCCACAAACAAAACAAGCTTAAGAATTCCCTCAAATACTGATTTTGTCACAGCGGATGAGAAAAATGCTTCAGCTGCCGTACCCTCCCATGCACTTCGGATAAGCGTGAACAGAAAAGATGGAAGCCAGACGAACAGCGCCACTGCCAAAACAACTCCCAGCACACCGCCAATACCCGCGGCAATGCCCATAAGCTTTGATTCTTTCTTTTTTTCTTCCTCGGTTACAGGTTTTTCGCCCTCGTCCTCGGGAATTGCAATCTCTGCCGATCTCATAAGGGCTTTATATCCGGTCTTCATGGAATCGACGAAGTTAAAAATACCGCGAACAACGGGCAGTCTTGTGATTTTCGGTCCTTTTCCCTGCTTGGTTTCCCATTTTTCAAGCACGATCTTATCGGATGGATCTCTTACCGCCATTGCGGTAAGAGACGGACCGCGCATCATTATACCTTCTATAAGTGCTTGTCCGCCTATTGAGGTTTTCACCGCACAGGGGCGGCAGGATGTGTCTTTTTTATCCTTAAAAGCCAATTTTTAATCCTCTCGTATCATAAATTGTTTTTTTGACGCATTAGAATATTACAAGTCTAATTATAAACCTTTTTTCTTAACTTGTCAATAACGTTCTGTGTACAAATTTTCAATAATGGCATTCCGTAATCAAAGTATTCTTGACATCAGCCGAGAATTTTGTTATAATGATTTTATTGTAATATAAACACAGTTAATGCTCGAAAGGAAATTGCTCATGGTTATAAATTCACGGGAAACATGTATTGCTTACCGTTGTCCCTACTGCGGCGCAGGCGTTAAAAGCATGGTTGGAGTTTTTGCACTCTCGGGTGATATGAAAAAGCTTAAATGCTCCTGCGGTGCAAGCGAGCTTACCATCAATAATACGAGCCACGGTAAGCTGCGCATTTCCGTGCCCTGTCTTGTATGTAACAGCAGTCACAGCTTCGCTGTAAGCACCTCCCTTTTCTTTAATAAGGATATATTCGTATACCCGTGCTCCTATTCTGCAGTAGACCTGGTGTTCATCGGCACTGAAAAATCGGTTTCCGAGGCTCTTGATAAGTCGGAAAAGGCGTTGGTGCAAATGCTTAAGGAGATGGGACTTGATGATCTTGACAAGCTCCACGGTGACATTGATACCTGGGACGAGGACCGCGACACAAACTTCGATCCTCAAATATACGATACGGTTATGTTCGTTATTCGCGACCTCATCGACGGCGGTGACGTCAGCTGCTGCTGCGACAGCGGTGACTACGATGTGGCAGTTTCGGACGATCATGTTAAGGTATTCTGTCGTTGTTGCGGTGCCGCGAAGGATATTCCCACAGACAGCGAGCTTGCGGCAAGAGCCTTTGTTGAGGTCACTCACCTAAAGCTTGAACGGCTGTAACAAATTTTCTTGGTATTCATAGTATATAAATAGAGAGCAGTCCACCCGACAGGCAGATGAACAGCTCTCAATACAAGCGTCATCGGCGCCACGAAAGGTATATACTATGAATAACAACTGCCTTTGCAATATTTTTGACAACAGCACCATTTGGGTTATCATCATCGCCATCCTTCTTCTCTCCTGCTGCGGCAATAACAACAACGGCTGCGGCTGTGGCTGCTGACAAAACCATTTAACACGAGGGCTTGGCCCTCGTGTTTTTTTATTACTACCTCTTTGGCTTGCCTTTAAAAAATACCGCCGCAAGCCATGCACTGACTATTGCCGCAGTAATTCCGCCTGCTGTCGCTGTCAGACCGCCGGTTAGTGCGCCAATAAGTCCTTTCTCGCCAACAGCCTTTTCAACGCCCTTGGCAAGCGAATAACCGAAGCCCGTCAGCGGCACTGTGGCACCGCATCCCGCAAAATCTGCAAACGGCTGATAAATCCCCACTGCGGTGAGTATGACCCCCGACACTACATAGAGAACAAGTATGCGCGCAGGCGTGAGCTTTGTCTTATCAATGAGTATCTGCGCTATTACACAAAGTCCGCCCCCAACTGAAAATGCGAGAATATAATCAAAAATCTTTTCCATTTCTTCCTCACACCTTAATATGAATAAGATGGGCTATTCCCGGAATGGTTAACCCTTGTTGAACACTTGAGGTGTTCATCATAGCACCCGTCGCAATAAACAGTATATCTTTTAGCTCTCCTTTATCAAGCGACGGGAGAATATGAGCAGCAAGCACTGATGCCGCACATCCGCATCCGGACCCACCCGCGTGCACATCCTGACGGTCTCTGTCATATATCAGAAGTCCGCAGTCATTATGAACCCTGCCAAGCTCATATCCGTCACTGCGAAGATAATCAACAAGTATTCCGCTACCCTCGTATCCTAAATCGCCCGTGAATATTGCAGAATAATCGTCGGGTGTTGTTCCGGACTCCGAAAAATACCGTTTAAGAGTATCAATTGCTGCCGGTGCCATAGCAGCTCCCATATTAGCAGCATCATTTATGCCTTTATCGGTCACACGCCCCGGAAGCACATCACAGATACACGCTTTCCCTTCAATATGCTCGCCTACAATAACCGCAGCAGCACCCGTTACCGTCCACTGTGCTGTAGGTGTTCGCTGTCCGCCGTATTCAATCGGAAATCTGAATTGCCTTTCGGCGGAGCAGTTATGGGACGAGGTTACACAGGCACATTTACAAAAATTGCCCGAATCAATCAGCATGGACGCCAGCACAAGCGACTCTGCCATAGTTGAACAAGCCCCAAACAGCCCGAAAAACGGTGCGTCAAAGTTAGCAAGACCATATCCGCTGGAGGTGCACTGATTAATAAGATCGCCTGCAAAAACCGCATCTATGTCATGAATTGCAAATCCGCACTTGTCCATAGCGGTATTTAAGGCAATTCTCTGCATCTCGCTCTCGGATTGCTCCCAAGTTGGTTTACCGAAGGTGTCAGTCTCATCGTGTCTGTCAAACTTACCGGCCAGCGGCCCTTCCATCTCCTTTTTCCCCACAACAGATGCTGCACCAATGATTGTTGGTGAATTTTTAAGTCTTATAATGCCTTTCTGCATCAGAAGCACCTCACGATATAAAGAATCACACCGTAAATCACCGAGGTAAGCGTACCGTAAAGAATTACGGGTCCTGCTATTGTGAAAATCTTAGCCCCGACGCCGAGAATAAATCCTTCCGCCTTGGTGTCCAGTGCAGGAGATACAACAGCATTTGAAAAACCCGTGATAGGAACAAGGGTACCTGCTCCCGCATATTTTGCAATATCGTCAAACACATTTAATGCCGTCAGTAGTGCAGCCAGGAAAATAAGCGAGACAGGGACAAGGGTTTTGACACCCTCCTCTCCTATTCCCAGAAAGCTGTAAAGGTCTGACAGCCCCTGACCTATCGTACATATAGCACCGCCTATCAAAAATGCCCTGGCACAGTCGGCAGCAAGATTCGATTTAGACGCGCGCCTCTCCACATATTTTTTGTATGTTTTGTCATCCATGTTCATAACGAAATACCTCCCATCGGTATATAGTATTTCCCGATGAGAGGTAAAATTATTCTGTATAAATTCACATAAGCAGCTCGTAAAGCTCATAAATACTATCGGCTATAAATTCCGCACCGCATGCCTCAAGCTCCGCACGGTCACCGTAACCGAATGTTACTCCTATGCATGGGATTTTGCACTCATGAGCACCCTCCACATCATGCATTCTGTCACCCACCATGACAGCATTTGATTTATCGAACACATAATTTTCATAAGCATAGGCTATCACCTCCGCTTTTTTGACACGGGTTCCGTCAAGCTCACTTCCGAAGGTGGCGGCAAAATATTTTTTCAGCTCGTATTTTTCAAGTATCATATCCGCAAAAACAATGGGCTTTGATGTGGCAAGAATCAGCTCACAGCCAGCTTTTTGAAGCTTTTCAAGCAGCTCTTTAATGCCGTCGTATATGTTAATTTCAAAGATTCCGACGGGACGGTAATATTCGCGGTAATACTCTACCGCCCTTGTCGCCTCGTCCATGGAAAGACCGAAATATTTGATGAAAGAATCCGTAAGCGGCGGACCGATGAATCCTCCAAGTGTTTGTCTGTCGCATTCCACGCCGAACTTCTTCATAGCATACTCCACCGACTTTGTTATGCCCTCAAATGGGTCGTCAAGCGTACCGTCAAGGTCAAAAAGGACGTATTTATATCTCGGCATAGTGATACCCCCCTGTTTTCATAACTGTTCTGTGCGGCATAAAAGAGACGCAGTTATTCTGAATCCAAAAATGAATAATCTATAGGTATTCCCTCAACGGGCTTACCGCTCCCTTTTTCAAAAGCCGCGGACGGCGTGATATTCGAATGTACCGAATTGTTTCGCGGCATATTTTCAAAATCAAAGCTGACCTTCTCTCCGTCAAACCTGAGCCTTGCCGAAAAACGCGTACCTTTTTTGGATAAAAAGCCCTCAATAATTTGGGTTTTGCCGTCTTTAAGCAGCTGCTTCGCCTCAAGAACCGATATACTGTGTCCTGCTACCGTACCCCAAACGGTAAATTTACAGCCTTCCTTGTAGCCCCTGCAGCCGTAACCGCGGCGTGTTCTCACAACATCACGTCCGCACAGGGGGCAGGTTCCTATAACATCACCCGCAAAGCCGTTGGAGCTGACAGAATTTGCAAGCGCAAAAACATCAGAAATTTCCCGCTTTGCGATGTCCGCAGCTCCCTGTACAGTCATATCGCCGCGATAAACGCTTTTGAGAGCTTTGCCGAGCTCCGCTGTCTTATACTTATCCATACCAATACCCATGGAGCCCAGCGCATCCACAAGAAATTCACCCTCAGGCAGTATTGTATAGACATCCTTCTTAAGTTGAATATATCCTGAACCACGTGCGTTGTCAATAATCTGTGTGCGTGTCGCCTCGGTGCCAAGCTCCAGACCCTCAAATGCCGCACGGTATTCCTCCGCATCGTCCGCCTGGTCGTCCTTCTTTGAAAGCTCGTCACGGAAAGGATTTTTCAAATAGTTGTTAAGCGTTTCAATGGTATAGTGCTTCGGGGGTGAGGTCTCCTTTTCCACAGGTTTAAAGTCAATACATACCACATCACCTTTTTTCAAGGCTGGAAGCATCTTGTCTTTGGCAGTGTAGTCATCATATTTTGTCCATCCTGCCTCCACCATAACAGTTCCCTTAAGAACGAACTCTTCGCCGCCGTTCATAGGGTCTCCCACGTTAATTTTTATTTCCGTTTTATTGACCACACAGTCAGCAGAGCAAAAAACCGCCGCAAAACGGCGCATAATTGCACCGTAAACGGTTGCTTCATCCTCGGAAAGCTTTTTCTTGTCGGGAATTTTGATAGTGGGGGTAAGCGCTGAATGGGCTTCTATTTTAGAGTCATCAAAAATTTGCTTTGAGTCCTTGAAGCATACAGGATACCCCAAAGCTCCGACAGCACCCACTATGCGCTTCACTTTGTCTTTTTCTGCCGTGGCAAGGTATTCAGAGTTTGTTCTGGGATATGTTACATAACCTTCCTCATATAGCTTCTGAAGCACCTCAAGAGAACGCTGCATTGACATTTTATATTTCTTTCCGAGAAAGCTCTGAAGCTTTGAAAGGGACCACAGCTTTCCGGCGGAAAGCCTGTCCTTTTTCCGCTTGACATCAGTGACTACTGCTCCCATGCTATTATAAAGCGCGCATTGCATCTCACACTTTGGAAGGCTTTTATTGTCAAACTTAATCTTTGACAAAAGCTCTACCTTTTCGCCGCCCGTTTCGGCATTGGAGCGCGGCTGATAGTATTTCTCGGGAGTAAAATCGCGTATTGCGCGATCTCTCTCGCATATGGCGCGAACGATAGGTACTATTACTCTTCCAACTCTTAAGAGTGTTCCGGATTTGAGGGTAGCGTAACGAGTCAGATTGATGCCGTAAAGCCAGTCAATATAGGTTCTTGCAAATCCTTCGTCGGCAAGGCGGTTGTATTCTGACTCCTCCGGCGGATTCGCCGCCGCTGACCTTATAGTTTCCTCGGTCTGATCGGGAAGCCATAGGCGGCACAGTCTCTTCCCTTCCACGGAAAAGGGCTGTGACGGGGTAATTCCGAAGGCTTTCATTATGCAAAGCCGCACGATTATTTCTCCCTCTCTGTCAGAGTCTCCCGCGTTTATTATGGTATCTACATCAGGACGGTGACAGAGAGTTTTTATTATCTCGAACTGCCGTGAAGTACCGTCGTCGCCTTTGCCTGATTTGCGAATCTCATAGGCAAACTCTGCCGGGAAGCATGGCAGTCCCTCCATGGTCCATTTAGCACCGCGCTCTGTGCCATTGTAATATTCAATATCAGCAAGCGAAAAAAGATGGCCGAACGCCCAGGTCACCAGATATTCGCCAACGGTTATATACCCGCTGCCCTGTCTCCCACCGCCCAGTGCGGCGGCAATGGAACGGGCAAGACTGGGCTTTTCAGCAATAATAAGTTTCATATAAGTCCAAAATTGCGAAGGACAAACGTCCCCACGAACAAAGTGATTACGCTCATAAGAGTAGAAATGAGAAGTATTTGCCCCGCAAGCTCATGGTCACTTTTCATCTCTTTTGCCATTATGTAGCTTGAAACTGCACAAGGTCCGCCGAAAATTATGAAGATAACTCCAAGCTTCACGCCGCTGAAGCCGAATAGTATACCCAAAATAACAACAACGGCAGGCACAAAAACGGTCTTGGCCACAGAGGCACCGAGAGCAAGCCCCAAACGCCCTGCCTTCAAGGATTCAAATCCGAATTCGGCGCCCAGACTTATGAGAGCAAGGGGCATAGACATATCAGCAAGGTATGAAAGGCTTGTGTTCATAATGTCGGGAAGCTCAAAAGGCACAAGCTTCCACACAAGTGCAAGGGCAATGGCAATAATATTCGGATTCGTCACAACAGTTTTGGCTATCCTAAACAGCAACTCCCGTGCGGAAAGTTTTGTATCGCTGGGAGCAAAAATACTGAGAATGACCACGGCGAATGCGTTATAAAGCACCACTGTAAATGGAAGCACCATCGCTATGGTGGTAACTCCGCTGCTGCCGAACATTGATTCTGCAAGTGCGAATCCCAAAATAGCAGAATTTGAACGGTATACGCCCTGAATGAAAGCTCCCCGCTTATCGTTTGCCTTAACAAACACAGGCACAGTCAGACAAAGCAGTACAACCAGCGTCACGGTCGAGGCAGCGCAGAAAATTATAAGCCCTATATCAAGGTATTCTTCAAGATTCGCAGTCGCAATGTCCAAAAACAGCAAGCAAGGAAGGCACAATCTGAAAACAAGCTTGTCACAGGTTGAAAAAAACTCATCGGATGCAAAACTCATCCTTTTCAGCAACGCCCCCAAAACCACAAGGATAAAAATGGGAGATATGACGTTAAGACTGAAAATAAAGCTGTCGAGCAAGTAGATCGCCTTCCTTTTGTATCAAAAAATAGAAAAATATTAGTCTTATTTTAAGAAATCGGGTAAAAATTCGTCATCAATATTGTTTAAAACGAAGCTCTTTATCTTTTCAAGATTCCAAATTCGTTTTTCCGCAGTAGTACCATAGTTTGGATTTCCGTGAAGCTCGGCAAGCTCTTTTGTATAATCTTCCATAAGGTATACCTGAAGTCCAAGACGCTGCTTGTTATAATGGGTAACCGTGGGGTTGTATATGGGGGATTCTATTCTTACCGCTCCGGAAGCGTCCTTGACGACGTCAAAGGTGACAATTCCGCCAACAAGGTTTGAGTTATCATATTGAGTAGATATAAAATTACCAAGAGAATAAACAACAAGAGTTTTTGTGCCATCGGAGTTTGTCAGCCATTCCATTGGCTGTATGACGTGTGGGTGAGCGCCGATTATTGCATCAGCCCCCGCATCGGATATAGCTCTTGCAAGATTTTTCTGCTCACTGTTCACAGTGTGCGAGTTTTCCGTTCCCCAGTGAATTACAACAATAACAAAGTCAGCTGCTTCATCAGCTTTTTTAGTCATCCGCACTATTTCATCCTTGTCAATTCTAGGAAGATAAAGTCCTTCTGAGGACGACAATGACCCGCCGTTTGCACCGTAAGTATAGGAAATAAATGCTGTTTTGATTCCCTTCTTCTCTACAACAAAAATGTCCTCATAGTCAGACTTGTTATAGTATCCGCCAATCATGGAATCTGTCTTTTCCGACCAATAATCAAGTGTATTTTTAAACCCCTTGGAGCCCTTATCAAGCACATGGTTGTTTGCGATATTGATAACGTCAAAGCCAAGTTCCAACAGCGTGTCGCCTACCGCCTCGGGTGAGTTGAATGTAGGGTATCCCGATATTCCGAGTTCATCACCGCAGATTGGTGTTTCCTGATTAACAAGTGAAATATCAGCATTCTTGATTATTTCGGAAACTCCGTCATACATGCCGATAAAATTGTACTTTTCGCCCTCCGAAGCGCGGGAACGGGCGTCAAGAAACACGTTCTCGTGTATTATGTTATCACCTGCAGCCAGAAACGTCATCCTGGTCTCGCCGGGTTCAATGGGTTTTGGCGGAACAGTTAAGGTCTCGGGAGAGGTGACACCGGAATCGTTTTCCGAAAAATCAGGTGCAACTATCCGTGTGGGATCGGCCGTATCGGCTTCAGCCTCGGTAACAAGTCCCACTTGGTTTATATCTGTCTGTGACACACACCCGGCTAAAGAAAACAGCACAAGCAATGCCGCCAAGCTAATTTTAATGTATCTCATATGTAATTCCTCATAAATATTTTATGTTTATTGTCCGTGAAGGTAACCAACCGGCAAGGAAGAAAAAGACAATTAAATTACTGCTTCTTTTTTTCAGAAGAACAGGGAGATTTAAAAAATGCTTCGAGATCGACACCGTAGCGTCCGTCATCAAGCTTCCTAAATCCCAGCCAATTTATAAATTTCTCATCACAGTCGCCATCGAAATAGGCATAATGTACGCCGTGAAGATCAATGAAATTCATAGTCTGTCTGCCCATAATGAACATGGCTTCGGTATCATCGGTACCGTGAGCCTTTGCAAGATCTACGATGTGAGCCTCTTTACCCATTTTAAATTGACATATCCCCACAAACTCATCTGAAACCCACGCACCGTACGCAAGCAGATCGGGGTCATATTCAACTTTACAGCGCGCGCAAAGCTCCTCTTGAAGCGATTTGTCCTGAATAGGTTTTATTATTAACATGATTATCCTCTATTTTTTAATTGATGCTTTGCTTTTAAGATATTCTACCTGTGTTTTGGTAAGATGCCTCCACTGTCCGCTCCTTAAATTCTGCAGTTTTAGGTCCCCAATAGCAACTCTGGTAAGTCTTTTAACCTTAAGACCGCATATTTCGCACATTTTTCTTATCTGACGGTTACGTCCCTCGTAAAGCTCCATGCGCAGCACAGTAACGGTTCCACGCCTCTTGTCATTTTTAATTGTATGAACCGTGGTGTCGACGGGCAGTATTTCATAGCCGTCAATGACCATTGACGACGAAAGCTTCTTAAGCGTAGCACGCTCCACATCCCCTTCCACCTCAACGTGGTATATTTTGGGTATCTCATGCTTCGGATGTGTAAGCTTGTTGGCAAGATCCCCATCATTTGTTAAAAGCAACAGGCCGTCCGAATCCATATCCAGCCTGCCGACGGGGTAAATTCGCTCGCCTATGCCCAAACACAGCTCCACCACTGTAGGTCTTCCCTTTTCATCCGAAGCCGTGGTTACATATCCTCTGGGCTTATTGAGCATTATGTATACATAACGCTTGAAGTCGGGCTTTACCGCCCGACCGTTATATACTATTTCATCTGTTTCGGGACATATCTTCATCCCCAGCACGGCAGGCTCACCATTAACCAGCACAGCGCCGCGAAGTATTTCCTTTTCGGCGGCACGTCGGCTCATAAGTCCCTTGTCCGCCAGATATTTCTGTAAACGCAGTTCTGTCATTTTAATTACCATAGCTTTCGCCGCGATGCAACGCACCGCCTGCGAAAGGTTTTCTTATTTCGGGAATTTGTGGGTGGTTTTGCAGGGCAAAATCGCTGTTTTTAACAGCGAAAGCCACAAAACCCCAGCGTGAAAATTTATTTTTCACACTATCCTACTATCTTTTCAAATAATGATGGCTTATACTGTACCCTCTCGCAGTCCTCTGAACAGTAAAGCCCAACCGAGCCCAAAAGGATACCGTCCTCATAAAATTCTATTCTTCCAACAACGCTGTCCTTTTTTTGAGGTGCCCACAAGTAACGAGGAAGTATAACACGGCGCTTTATATCGTGTTCACCCTTTGGCATTACCAGTGACATTCCTTCGCGGCTCTTTATAACAATGTCCCCTTTTTCTGTGCCGATGCAAGGTACAATAAACGCAGACTCCCCCTCGTTTATGAGAGTAACACGCTCGAGAGCCGAAAAACCCATATCCAGCATTTCCGTGTGATCGTTCCAGTCATCAGGGGCATTCAGCGTCACGGCAATAAGTGTCAGCCCATCTCTTTCAGCTGCCGAAACAAGACATCTTCCGCTTGATTTGGTGAATCCGGTCTTTACTCCGATTGCACCGTCGTAAAGGCGAAGAAGCTTGTTGTGATTCCTAAGGCACACGCTCTTTGCTCCAAATTCGATTATATGAGTTTCTGTTGAGACAATTTTCTTGAACGTCTCGTTTTCCATAGCGTATGCTGTAAGTTTTGCAAGGTCACGGGCAGTTGTATAATGTTCGTCTGCAGAAAGACCGTGGGGGTTTGCAAAACGGGTGTCGTTAAGTCCGATTTGGGCGGCTTTGGCATTCATCATGTCAGCAAAGCTCTCAACAGATCCTGCCAAAGCACAGGCAATGGCAGCCGCAGCATCGTTGGCACTTTCAAGCATCAGGGCATAGGTTAAATCCTCAAGGGTAAGCCTGTCGCCGGATTTAAGATATATAGAAGATCCCTCTACCCCGACAGCTTCATCGGAAACGGAAATCTCCTGTTCCAGCTCACCCGATTCAGCCGCAAGAAGTCCCGTCATTATCTTTGTGGTGCTTGCCATGGGACGGCGAGTGTCTGCATCCTTTTCAAATACGACCTGTCCGGTGGAAGGCTCCATAACTATGGCTGAGCTTGCGGACACCGCCGAGGTTCTTACTGTAAATGAAGAAAAGACAGTGATAATAACGGCAAAAAGAGCCGATTTTCGTATTTTTCGCATAGGTATCCTCCGTGAATTGTTCTCATTCACAGCATTCCTTGCTTTTTGGAGAATATCCCATGCAAGTCATTGCAGACTAGCTTTTATTTTGCTTTTCCGACAGTCTTTTCCGACTCGTCATCGCCTTTTTTTTCAAATATAGCCTTGATTTTTGCAATAAGGTCTGGGGAACGCTCAATAAATCCCGCAATTGTGTCAAGCTTGTCGCCCGAGCCTGCACTGCCTGCGCCCACGTTCAGAATCTGAACGTTGCCGTCGTTTGAGACCACAAGAAATCCAACGGGCTGAACGGTAACACCCGTTCCTCCTCCTCCGCCAAAGTTTGTCGTTAAAGCAGTTGGACGCTGGTTGTCAGCCATATGCTTCATATTCTTTCCGAGATAGTCAACACCGCCAGATGCAAAGCCTATCATCACCTTTGATACTGGGATAATAGTGGCGCTGGGAGTGCTTATGGGATCTCCGATAATAGTATTTGCATCCACCACGTTTCTTATCTGCTCAAGAGAGCTTTCGATTATACCGGTAATTCTTGTTTCTGCCATGATTGTTTCTCCTATCCTTGAATAAATATTTATTTTAGATAATCCCTAAATTAATGCCCGCTTAACAGTCTTTTAAGATACGAAATAAAAGTTCTTATAAGTATATCAAATATCTGCCAGACGAAGAAGGAAAATGTAATATCAATCCTTGCGTCGACTTTTTCAGATGTAAAATCCGGTATCACCTTTATTTCCGACGTTTTCGTAAATTTAACATGGAAGCAATTGTCAAGAAGCTCCATAAAGCACTGAACCGCACCGCATATTCCACCGTACATCACCGCGGTGGTGGCAGCATCATCTGACCCAACCGTAATCACAAATTTCCTTACCTTTATGTGGAGGTGACGTCCGAATCTTGAAAGAAATGTTTTGGCAAGGTCTGTCACAAGCCCGACAAGCTGCCTTGTGTCGTTTATTTTGTCATTGATTTTATCCCGGCGACCTCCCGCTTGCTCCGCATTTTCGGATGCCAACAAGGACTCTTTTTTTAATTTTTTCTTTAACTGCTTTTCTCTTTTTTTCTCTGCCTTTTTGCGTTCCTTGCGTAAATTGCGTCTGAATTTCTGAATTCTGTAATCGGACAGTCTTATATCCTTTTCCTTAACCGGAAAAATCGGAATTTTAAATAAACCGAAATCTGCGGCAAGAGACAGATCCCCCGACGTGCGGACTCTCACACCAACCCTTATAAAAAGGATAAATAGTATTACAAGAAGAGCGATAAGAAAACCCACAGTATCAACACTCCTTCAGGTACTGTTTTTCTATTCCTCGGTTACACCGGCATCGGCATCCTCCGACTTGATTTCGGTTGTGGCGAATATTTCAACGGGCGGCAGCTCCTCAACAGAGCTGATTCCGAACACCCGCAAAAAATCGTCAGTAGTACGAAACAGTGCAGGACGGCCGGGGGCATCGAGTCTGCCGCATTCCTCAATAAGATGCTTATCAGTGAGATTATTGACAGCATAGTTTGAATCTATTCCCCGCACGGAATCAATATAAGAACGTGTGACGGGCTGATGATAAGCAACTATAGCAAGAGTCTCCATGGAGCTTCTTGAAAGGTTTCCGCCCTGACGCACTCCCAGGGCAGTTCTGACTTTTTCGATATATTCTTCCTTGGTGCAAAGCTGGCAGGAATTCTTAAACATAATAAGCTGTATTCCGCGTTCGTTATCATTGTCGGCATACGCCGCTGCCATCTGCGAAAGGTTCTCTTTAAGCTCTTCCTCGGTACATTCGACCACGTTAGCAAGTACCTCATACGTAAGAGGATGACCCGCCGCGAAAAGCACAGCCTCAAGTATAGGCTTCACTGACATTTTCTTCACCGCCTGTTAGTTTTTCGTGATTTAGGTTTACTCTGAAATCTGTGATTTCTCCGAAATCTGTTTGTTCAACGGGTCTTAGGGTAACCCTATTCTTTTTAATAAGCTCAAGCACAGCGAGAAATGTGGCAATAAGCTCACTTCTCGTCTTGGCTGTAAGAAGTATGGATGTATAGAGTGCCTCCCCGTTCTTCACAAGATAACGGATAACGCCGAATATCTTTCCCTGTACGGGCACGATGGGAGTTCGGAGTATTCGCTCAAAGGGACGTTCTGCATTTTCTCTGTTAGCCGCTTCAATGGCACGCTTGTCCATTGAGCGAAGCATAGACAGCATAACACGTCTGAGAGCGTCAGCCTGTTGCGGTTCAAGCTTTCCGGAATCAGGCTTTACCTCATCTGTATCCTTAACCATTCTGCCGGAATACTGTCCGAATTGTGTACCCAGATATACCGTTGCCTGCTTCATCTTCTGATATTCTGCCAGAGCCGCCGCAAGAGCGGCACGGGGGTCCTCGGTCTCGTCTTCGGGCTTTGGCAGAAGCATTTTGCTCTTTATGAGCATAAGCTCGCTGGCCATGACGACAAACTCGCCTGCAACCTCCATGTCCATTCTGTGCATGAGGTCGAGGTGTTCCATATACTGTTCAAATATAAGAGATATTGGTATATCGGTTATTTGGACCTTATTTTTTTCAATAAGCTTAAGAAGAAGGTCCAACGGTCCTTCAAAGGCTTCGAGCTTGTAGTTTAAATTTTCCATGAAGTCCTCACACTATCGGTATAAGCCATTGTATACCGTATGATATTTTTGATACTGCCCATGAAAGGGGAAAATCAAGAAATCCAAAAAGCAAAAGAAGCATAATTGCAAGAGAAATATATCTTTCGTATTTCATCACACCGAAATACAGCTTGCTTGGAAGGAAAGAATACATCACACGCGATCCGTCAAGGGGCGGCATAGGTAGAAAGTTGAACACCGCCAGTGAAAGATTGAGAAAATGGAACGTGTAAATAAAGCCTATTGCAGCTGATGCCAGGTTATATGTAAACAAATACTCGGCCGGCACTCTGACACCGTCATAAAGCAATGCAAAAACCACTTCATCCGGCAAAAATTTAAACATAAGCTCATATGGGATTACAATAAACACCGCAAGCAGCAGATTGGTAACGGGTCCTGCAAGAGCAGAAATCGCCATACCAAGCTTAGGTTTTCTGAATCTTCGTGCATCTATGGGCACGGGCTTCGCCCAGCCGAATCCGGCTATAAGCATACACAAAAAACCTGAAACACTTAAATGTTTAAATGGATTAAGGGACAGCCGTCCGACACGCTTTGCCGTATCATCGCCAAGCTTGTAAGCCGTGTATCCGTGAGCTACCTCGTGAAAGGTAAGAGCTATAAACACCACAATAAGGCGTTCGGCAAGGTTAAGCAGGCTAAGCCCTAAATTCCCCGTATCTATCATATCAAAAAACATTTTTAAGCTCCGATAAGAGAGAGTATAACTCTCATCGCCTCATCTTTTCCTGTACCGTCGAGAGCGGAAAATGGTACGATTTCACAGTCCGCCGGAACCAGGGGGTGAGAACGAAGTTCCTCTAGCGCCATCTTGCGGTTTGTGACGTTAAGCTTGTCCGCCTTTGTGGCTATTATAAAATAGGGAATACCGTTCTGATTCATGAAATCAAGCATCATTTCGTCATCGGCAGTGGGACCTACCTTTAAATCAACAAGCTGTGCTACCGCATTCATTGTGCCTGACGTAAAGTATGAGTCGGTAAGCTTTGACCACTTGGCTTTATCTTCAGGCGCACGCTTTGCGAAGCCGTATCCGGGCAGGTCGACTATATAGAATTTTTTATCAACACGGTAGAAGTTTATAGTTATGGTCTTTCCCGGCTGGCCCGACACCCGGGCGAGACTTTTTCTGCCTACAAGTCGGTTAAGGAGCGAGCTTTTACCCACATTGGAACGTCCTGACAGGGCTATTTGGGGAAGCTTGTCCGTTGGAAACTGACAAGCAAGTCCGGCAGTCATTACAAGCTCGGTGTTGTTTAAATTAAGAGGCATGGCATCTCCTTACATTATGAGCGCATGAGAAAGCACCTCATCCGCCGTCTTAACCTTAATAAACTCAACATTATTTCGAACACACTCCGCACATTCGAGAATGTCGGCGGTGTTATCTTCCGGTATCAGCACCGTCTTAACCCCTGCGGCGTATGCAGCGAGAGTC
>JAZNFI010000034.1:0-5990 GCA_045589075.1 Candidatus Flemingiibacterium sp. | reverse complement strand
TCCTGGGAAACTTCAGGAACTGCTGAACAACAAAAATAACGTTGTGGTCTATGACAAGCAAAAAGACGGATCGCAAAGAACTTCTGGCAGCATGAAGTCGGAGGCCAAGCGGTCTTAGGAGACAATGACTAGACCCAACTCCTTGGCTCACAGAACGACATGGCTACGATCCGACTTTAATCCGAATCCTGGGAAACTTCAGGAACTGCTGAACAACAAAAATAACGTTGTGGTCTATGACAAGCAAAAAGACGGATCGCAAAGAACTTCTGGCAGCATGGTGCCTTCGGTATTAAACGATTCGCCTTTTTACGATTCCATTATACCACAAACTGATCCGGATGTCAATAGTGAATTTTCCTTCGCCACCGATGAACAGCTACGTAAGCAAGCGATAAAGATGCTTCAGGAGGGTATCAGTGCAAAGCAGGTGTACGAGAAAACGGGTTTCTTTATAGACGATAAAGGACGACTCCGCAACGACACCGACGATACGGATAGCAGTGACCCTGCCATTCGTAAGCCTTACCCTGTGGAGAATTTGAAGCGTGTGAAGTCGGAAGCTGAGGCAAAGCTGGAAGCCGAGAGGGATATGGCCACCACTTTCCCTCCTACCCAAGTATCTCTGCTATATCAACCGTTTCGTTTATATTATACCGCTTCATGAGGCGCAGGGTTTCGGGGTCGCCTCTCACAACGGTGTTCATCCCTGCTTCGGAAATAAATGTAACTTGTACCTCAAGTTCGGAAAGCACCGCCTCTGACGTTTCGCTCCACACTCCGTGAGGGTACGCAAACGCCGTTGGGGCGTGTCCGAGGTGACTCCGCATAAGAGCGGTCATTTGCTTGTAGTCAGCACGGAAAACAGATGCAAATTCTTTAGGATTCTCCCCTATAAGAGGAACGGCGGTGGGGCGATACGGCTGAATCCCGTTTTCATAATCCATATGCATATCGTATGTGTGGCTGATTACAGTAACAAGCCCCGATGCCTCCATATCAGCCGCATTTTGCCAATTAAAATGAGGAAGCGCGCCTATACACTTCCCCACAGAGCTTCCTATAACGCTGACCGCCGCCTTTATTCCGTATTTTTGTAGTAGCGGAAACGCCAGCGTATAATTGGATTCGTAACCATCGTCAAAAACCACGCACAAAACCCTTTCGGGAAGACTCGACTTCCCGTCAACAAAGGAAATCAGATCCCCTACCGATACTGTGTTATATCCGCTTGCGGCTATGTATGAAAAATCCGCTTCCAGCTTCTTTTGCGACACCGTGACCGAATCATCACCCACATTGGAAACGTGGTGGTACATCAGCACGATCACCTCAATGCTGTCAGTGTGTTTATACCACAAAAACATCACCGCAAAGAAGATAAGTGCAAAAATTACCGCGCCCAAAACGAGCGCACTAACCCTTTTATTTACAGCAGCAGTCATTGTCTCGTCTGTCGGCGATTTCGGCACGTTTTATAAGAATAACATCATCGCCAATGCGCTCAATATCACACCATAAAACCCTTATGGGGTCGCACTTTGAAAATGAGAACAATTTACCACGGGGCGGCAGAAGCAATGAGATAATACGCCCGGTTTCAAGATCAATTTCCGCATCGCATACAAAACCAAGACGGCAGCCGTCGCATACGTTGATGACTTCCTTATTTTTTATGTCAGTAAAACTGCAAATACGCATAAAAATCACCTCGCCACAGTATATGCGGCAAGGTGCATATGTTATTCTTTCAGAACAAAGTGCGCCGCCGCCTCATCAAAGCGCGAATGTTCGACCATGCGGAACATCTTTGCCGTAACATCAACGAAATTCTCAAATGTATACCCATGAGCTGCAAGATAAGCTTCCGACACAAATCTGTGAAGCCCGCGGAGAGCCACAAGAGAGGCGATCTCATGAGTTGGCGTTGAATTTGGAAACGAACGCGGAAACGCCTTGTAGAAAAGGTGGTTCACAAACATCTTCTCAATGTAAATCTCAATATCCGACACGCCGTCAAGACAGAATCTCGGAAGCTCGGAATCCGCTTTAACATAAGCCTCAACTTCTTCTGAAATCTCCTCAAGCGAACCGCTTGTTTTAGTGAGCCTCATAAACAGCTCCGCTGCCTTTTCCTCAGGCATGACGAGGTACGGAAGCACCGCTCCAAACCGCCTTGCAAGAGCGGCAATTCGGTCATCAAGGCTCATGCTTCGGTCGGCGATTATCTCAAAGGCGATTTTTCTCACCTGCTCGTATTCAGAAGCATCAAATATAGCCGCCGCAGGGGTATCGAAGTCCTCATCGTATACCTCCACTTCACCCGTAATAAAACGTACAGGCTCGGTGTCACGCCACAAAAGCTCCAAGGTGTATTCGCAGGCAGTCGAAGCACAACATTCGTGTATTGGCAAAACACGGTGGCATCTGGGATAACGGCGGCAGATTTCGGGTATTGCCTCCTCACCCATATCACGGTGAAGAAGACAAAGTCCCTCATCGGTCTGTATCGGACATTTGCCAAGCCAGTTGTAGGATATTAAAACGTATCTTTCAGGAGTGGGTGCAGGATCAGTAGCAGGTCTGAACGCCACATCAAGCCTTCTTCGAAGCTCAGGAGAGCAGTCGGTGCTCATCACCCTGAAATACTCGTCACGAGAAAGTGCAATTCCCCATCCGTGACAGCAGGTGGCACGGCAGTCGCCGCATTTGCAGGCAAATTCGGGGTAATAATCGGGATATAAAAATTCGTGCTTGTAGGACATATAAACCCTTTCGTTATAAGAACTTTTTTGCATATATTAAACTCTTAATTACACCCATTATAGCAGATAGCCCAAACTTTTTCAATACAAAATTGTTACTTTAATTTAAAGCAAACCGAAAATATTTTTATGCAATCCTTCATACGCCGTGTTTTGACTGCAAATTTCAATATTTTGCAGGATTCACACCACAAATCCTGCATAACAAGTGCACGACTTCTGTAATATACTACAATACAGCTGCCAAATAGCAAAATTTTGTTAGCAAAACGACGATTTTTGCAAGTTTTTTAATAAAACGCTTGCATTTCATCCTATGTTATGCTATAATAATTTGGATATACAGAATGATTTTGCAATTTTATAACCTTCAATCTTGCAAATTTCACAAGGAGCACAAGATGTACTACAACGAACTTTCAAAGGACGCTCTCGCAGCAGAGCTTACAAGGCTTACAGAAAAATATGAAGAATTCAAGGCGAGCGGACTGTCCCTGGATATGTCGAGGGGCAAACCCGGCGCAGATCAGCTTAATATTACCGAAGGGCTCCTGTCCAAGGTAGAAACAAGCGCCGACTGCTTCACGGATGATGGTGTAGACTGCCGCAATTACGGCGTACTTGACGGCATCCCCGAAGCAAAGAAGCTGTTTTCTGACCTTCTCGGTATTCCCGAAAAAAACCTTATAATAGCAGGCAACTCAAGCCTTAATTTGATGTATGATGCAGTAGCAAGATCGCTCATTTACGGAGTTGCAGGCGGTGACGGTCCTCTGTGCCGAAAAGCAGGTATTAAATTTCTCTGCCCCGCTCCCGGATACGACAGACATTTCGCAGTTACAGAATCTCTTGGCTTTGAACTTTTATACGTCCCGATGACCGAGAACGGTCCCGATATGGACGAGGTTGAACGTCTCGTTGCGGATGAGACTGTTGTTGGTATCTGGTGCGTACCGAAGTATTCAAATCCGCACGGAATAACATATTCCGACGATACTGTACGCCGTCTTGCTGCACTTAAGCCTGCTTCCAAGAATTTCAGAATAATGTGGGATAACGCATACGTTATCCATGATCTTTACAGTGAAAGCGATAAGCTTCTTGACATTTTTGTTGAGGCAAAGAAGTACGGAAATGAGGATATGGTTCTCTATTTTGCTTCCACGTCCAAGATAAGCTTCCCCGGAGCAGGTGTTGCGGTGTTAGGTGCAAGCGACGCGAACATCAAGCAGATAAAATCGGTCATGACCATTCAGACCATCGGCCACGACAAATTGAATATGCTCCGCCATGTGAAATTTTTTAAGGACGCCAACGGTGTGCTTGAACACATGAAGCTCCACGCGGCAATTCTCCGCCCCAAGTTTGAAATCGTACTTAACGCTTTTGAGAGCGAGCTTACGGGAATCGCAAGCTGGACAAAGCCAAATGGCGGTTACTTCATAAGCCTTGACGTACCAGAAGGATGCGCTAAGCGTGTTTACACACTTTGCAAGGAAGCAGGACTTACGCTTACGAGCGCAGGTGCAACCTTCCCCTACGGAAAAGACCCGAAAGACGAAAACCTCAGAATTGCTCCTACATACCCCTCAACCGAGGAACTGAAAAAAGCCTGCGACATTCTCTGCCTCTGCGTAAAGCTGGCAGCGGCTGAAAAGGCAATGGCGTAACAAGAAATGCTGACACGAAAATCGTGTCAGCATTTTTTATTCCGACTTATAGCTCACAGTTACAATAAAGCCGTCAACATTATTACCCGATATTTCATAACCGAAATATTTAGGTACAGGAATTTTTACAGCTTCAAAACCGTCTGCAGGAACGAAGTAAATGTCCCACACACTTCCCTCGTCGTCTGTAAAGGTCAGCTTGTTTTTAAAATCGTGAGTACGAAGCAGGTCGATGTATTCTTCGAGACAGAGATCGTTTGTTTTAATATAGTAGGCATGAGGCTTCCCTACAAAACGGTAGTGCCAATTCTCATAGGCGATTTTGGTGATAGGTGTCTTTGACGCCTGATAACGTTCAATAAATCCGAATTTGTAAGAATTTGCGCGCATCCAATCGCCGTATTCGGGCTTGTCGTCAAAGGTATAGCCCTTGCCGCCGTCGGTATAAATAGCAAGATCCAAAGCAAGACCTGTGTGATGCTCACTGTGACCGGGCTCGGCAACGTAAAGACGAGCATATTCCTCACCGTACATTTCCACTCTTTCATCGTAAAGCTGCTCTTGAAACTCGTAGGTACGATCAGCACTGGTAACTATAATATCACGGTTGCCCGTGGCATCTCCAAAAGCACTCATCATAGAAACAAACGAATCAAGAGCACGGCTGTCAATGGAATCGGAGACGTTAGTAACCTTGTAAAGTCCGTTCTTGGCACTGTACAGAGTTTTTAAATTGAAATATTCTCTGAAAACATAAGGATTATCGTAATTTATAAGTATCTGATAGCCTGTGTGTACATCATCAGCCGATATTTCTATGTATTCATAATTCGAATCAAGCGGCGGCTCTGTTTCCGCCGGCTCTGTTTCGGGTATGATGGCAGGCTCGGTAACTTCGGTTATTTCAACCGTATCCGCTGTCTCGGTAGAAACAACTATACCGCCTGCAATATTCATAGCACAGCGAGCCGTGAAAATAATTACGGACAAAAGAAGCAGAACCGTAACAACGGCACTGATACCGAGAATAATAGTTCTTTTTCTCGCCTCTTTCCTTGAAACGTGCCTTACGGGTGGGTATTGTTTCTGACGAGCTTGCTGCGACACCGGTATTTGACGGTAAGCGCCGTTATTATTTTGCCCTCCTATGCTCTGAGGTGGTCTTTGCGCCCCATTGACGCTTCGCGTATTGGAGTTTGGTACATTTGCGCCGACACCGTTCAGATAAGGAGCATTTGATGCAGAGGATCTGCCCGCATTATTTGCCCCGTTTTGCACCCTACCGTTTTGCGCCGGAATATTTCTGTTTAAGTAACGGTTGTTATTGTTATTATTCATATTACACCAACAATTTATAAAAATAGTACAACGAGGGAGAGTCATAAAACTCTCCCTCGTCAGTCATATTACAAAATTAAAGTGCATCCTTGCGGGAGAGATTCCATCTGCCCTTTTCGTCGGTACCGAGGAACTTAACGCGCATCGTGTCACCTTCGGCGCATACATCCTCAACCTTTTCAACACGGCGGTTTTCAAGCTTGGAGATGTGAACGAG
>JAZNFI010000033.1:0-7047 GCA_045589075.1 Candidatus Flemingiibacterium sp. | reverse complement strand
GCTCGGACGAACTTATTAGCATTATTGTAAGCGGACTTTTATCCGAGGGCGACAGCGTTACTGTCGCTATGCCCGATTTTTCCATGTATGCTTTCTATTCTTATCTTGCAGGTGCAAGAGATGTAAGATTTGAAAAGACCGAGCTTTTTGAGATTGATTTTGACAGTCTTGCGACAACCGTAAAGGAGTCGGGCTCTAAAATGGTGCTGTTTTCGAACCCCTGCAACCCCACGGGCTGGTGCGCAAAGCGCGGTGACATCGTTTCATTTATAGAGCGTACCGATGCTATCGTAGTGGTTGACGAGGCTTATATGGAGTTCGCACCCGATAGCGAGAGCGTTATGGACCTTGTAAATAGGTACGACAATCTTATAGTTTTAAAGACCATGTCAAAGGCGTTTGGTGCGGCGGCACTCCGTCTTGGCTTTATGGTAGCAAATACGGATTTTGTCCTTGCTGTAAACAAGATTAAAAGCCCTTATAACGTAAACACGGTTTCCCAGGTGTTCGGAAAGATTATCCTTTCCCACGCTGACGAAATCTTTAATAAAACCGCCGAAATAAAGGCAAATCTTGCTTATCTTAAAGCCCAGCTTGCGGCGATAGACAGCGAGAAAATCAGCCGTATTTATGTTTCCTCTGCAAACTTCGTGTTTATAGAAATTGTAAATATCGAAGAAGCCGAAAAAATTAAGTCGGCTCTTATGGAGCGCGGCGTTGCCATACGCTGTATGGGTGCGAGACTTCGCATCACTGCAGGAACTCGCGAAGAAATTGACACATTTATTGAAAAAATAAGAGAGGTGTTAGCATGACAACGGCAAAAGCTACTCTTGTAAGAAATACTCTTGAAACTAAAATATCAATGACACTTACAGTTGGCGCAGAAGGTGAATTAGGGCTTCGCGGAAGCAGTGGAATCGGCTTTTTTGACCATATGCTGAACTCCTTCGCTATCCATTCGGGCTCAATTATCGAGCTTACCATGACGGGCGATTTAGAGGTTGACTGTCACCACACTATCGAGGACGTGGGAATTGTTCTCGGTAAGCTCCTTTCTGAAATTGCGGCAAATCTCGCTCCTCTTGCGCGCTACGGAACTTCATTTATCCCTATGGACGAGGCACTTGCAAGATGCGTTATTGATATTTCAGGAAGGCCCTATCTTGTGTGCCACTATATTCCGAATGCTCCCATGATTGGGGATTTTGATACCCAGATGGTGGTTGAATTCTTCCGCGCAGTTGCGTTTAACATGGGTGCTACGCTTCACCTAACTGTGCTTTACGGCGACAACGACCACCACATGGTTGAGGCACTTTTCAAGGCGTTTGCACACGCTCTTTCCGAGGCAATAACGCCGAAATCGGGGGCGGTGCTCTCTGCTAAAGGCACGCTTTAAGAAAGGCTATACAATGAAAAAAATTGGAATTATAGACTACGGAATGGGCAATCTTCACAGTGTAAAGAACGCTCTTGACTTTATCGGTGCGGAAAATTTCGTGTCGGACGATAAAGAAGAGCTTTCGACGGCTGACGGTCTCATTCTCCCCGGTGTTGGTGCATTTCCCGATGCCATGGACAGACTTCGCGAAACGGGGCTTGACATCTTTATTAAGGAATATGTCAAAACAAGACCGCTTATTGGCATTTGTCTTGGTATGCAGCTGCTTTTTGACAAGGGCTACGAGTTCCGTGAATGTGAGGGACTTTCCCTTATCGGCGGTGAGGTTGTTAAAATCGAGGAGGAGGGGCTTAAAGTTCCTCATATGGGTTGGAACGAGCTGAAGGTCGTTAATCCCTCGCCCGTTTCCATATCACTTAAAGACGGTGCCCAGGTTTATTTCGTTCACTCCTACAAGGCTATCGTCCGTGACAGAGCTGATCTTGTTGCAGTAACCGATTACGGCCACGAAATTACTGCTATGGTGGCTCACGGCAATGTTTTCGGCTGTCAGTTCCACCCCGAAAAGAGCGAATCGGTGGGACTTTCCATACTGCGTGAATTTTGGGAGCTTCTATTATGATAATTCTTCCTGCTATTGACATTTTAGGCGGCAAATGCGTCCGTCTTACAAAAGGTGAATATGGTACTGCCGAGCAGGTTGCCGCTGACCCCATTGAAACTGCGCTTTCCTTCGTCCGTGACGGCGCGCAGTATATCCATATGGTTGACCTTGACGGAGCAAAAGAGGGAAGCCGTGTGAATTCCGACATCTATACTGAGGTGGCAAAGTCCGTACCCGTACCCATTGAGGTGGGCGGCGGTATTCGCGACATGGACACCGTTGAATATTACATAAACAAGGGTATTGACAGAGTGATTATCGGCTCTGCCGCTCTTAAGAATCCCGAGCTTGTACGCGCTGCCGTAAAAGAATACGGCAGCGAGCGCATAGCCGTTGGCATTGATGCTCTTGACGGAATGGTAAAGACTGCAGGCTGGCTTGAGGAGTCAAACGTCAACTACATCGACCTTGCCCTCGAAATGGAGAAAATGGGAGTGAAATATGTTATTTTCACCGACATTTCAAAGGACGGAACCCTTTCGGGCCCCAATCTTACCCAGCTTTCAGCGCTGTCCTCGGCTACCGGTATGAACGTAATCGCGAGCGGAGGTATTCGCGATATAGGAAATATTCGCGACCTTGCCACAATGAAGCTTTACGGCGCAATATGCGGAAAATCCATATATTCCGGCTCACTTTCACTTCGAGAAGCCGTAGAAACGGCGAGGTAATAGGTTGCTATTCGTGACCAACAACATTTAGAACGGCAGCAGCCGAGCGGAAACGGGATGTCGGGGAGAAACCGTATCGGCGTTTGAGAGCAGGGTTTCTCCCCGACTGGGGATAGCTCGCATAGCGAGCGTAAGGGGCAACGCCCCTTGAAATAACGCACGACATTATTCGTTAGAAAGGTAAATTCACCGTATGTTATCAAAAAGAATAATCCCTTGCCTTGACGTTAAGGACGGCAGGGTAGTCAAAGGCGTAAATTTCGTGGGGCTTCGCGATGCAGGCGACCCCGTTGAGAGCGCAAAATTCTATAACACAGCAGGCGCAGACGAGCTCACATTCCTCGACATAACCGCTTCAAGCGATAAACGCAAAACCATCGTTGACGTAGTTGAAAGAACGGCGAGAGAGGTGTTTATGCCCCTTACCGTTGGCGGCGGTATTCGCACCGTGGAGGACTTCCGCGAGATACTGCTTGCAGGTGCCGATAAGGTTGCCGTAAACTCTGCGGCTGTGCTGAATCCTCGTATAATTGCTGACGCTGCTGACAAGTTTGGAAGTCAGTGCGTTGTGCTTGCCATTGATGCAAAGCGGCGTGCTGACGGCTCTTTCACCGTATACATTAACGGCGGACGCAAGGATATGGGCATTGATGCTGTGGAGTGGGCAATAGAAGCGGAACGTCTTGGAGCAGGAGAACTGCTCGTTACCTCTATGGACACCGACGGTACCAAAAACGGATTCGACATCGACCTTACCAAGGCAATTACAGATAAAGTAAACATCCCTGTTATTGCTTCAGGCGGCGGCGGAAACGTGCAGCATTTCACCGACGTGTTCAACAAAACCGGCTGTGATGCGGCTCTTGCGGCAAGCCTTTTTCACTTCCGCGAGCTGTCTGTTCGCGAGGTTAAAGAATATCTTAAAACCTGCGGTATTCCCGTGAGAATTTGAGGTTGCATATGATAGACAAAAATGTAGATCTAAAGGTGTTTTTTAAAAAAGCCCAGCTTATTCCGGCAATCGTGCAGGACGCCGAAAACGGCGAAGTGCTGATGCTTGCCTACATGAATGAGCAGTCCCTTAAATTAACCCTTGAAACGGGTCTTACCTGGTTCTGGAGCCGCTCCCGTGGTGAGCTTTGGAACAAGGGAGCAACATCTGGGCACGTTCAGCGTGTGAAGCGGCTTTCGTACGACTGTGACGAGGACACTTTGCTTGTTCTTGTAGAGCAGACGGGGGCGGCTTGCCACACGGGAAACCGCACCTGCTTCTACAGAAATCTTTACACCAATGAATGAAATGGAGAATATAAAATGAACGATAACGTACTTAAAGACCTTGAAGCTGTAATTGAGGGCAGACGTGAAAATCCTGAAGAAGGCTCCTACACCCGCTATCTTTTTGAGAAGGGACTTGACAAGATCTTAAAGAAGGTTGGCGAGGAGTGCGCCGAAACCATCATCGCCGCCAAAAATGGCGACAACGAGGAATTAAAGAACGAAATTTCAGACCTTATTTATCATCTTATGGTTATGATGAACGAAAGAGGTCTCTCTCTCGATGATGTTCTATCAGAGCTTGACACGCGTTCGAAAAAGATAGGCAACCTCAAGGTTATGAAAAAGGTTGACAGAAACACCTGATTACACTTATCTGCTTTTCCAAATACAATATATTACCCCGGCTCTATAACGCCGGGGTAATATTATTACATTGGTGTGGTGTCAAAATGCTTCGCGGCACGCTCCTTTATTCTTCTCGCGGTGGATATACTGACATTCATCTTCTCAGCGGTCATCGTCATAGACATTCCTGATATGTAGTATAGGCGTAAAAACAGCTTGCAAGGCATGAGCTCGGGCGTATCCGGCAGGGAAGCAACTGTAAATTCTATGTCTTTGAGCTTTCGTCTTAAATATTTCACTTCATTCTTAATGTTTTCCTTCCAGAATGGATCAAGGGTGTCTCTGCTGATTTCTCCCGAATTGATGTCAGCAAGTATTTTTTTATACTCTGCCTTTTTAGCATTCAGAGCTTTCAGATACCATCTGTACCTGGCAAAGTATACAAGCGGATCACATTTTTTATGATTTTTCATTTTTTTCCGTCTCTTTCGCTGGTAACAATTTGGGTTCTGCAAACGGTTTGAAAATTAAAATGCTATTATAATATTTGTCACTGGTACTGTATCCACCGGAAAGTGAGGGAAGCTCAAAGGCTGTACCTGCCGATTTCGGAACCGGCACTATCTGAAGATAGCCTTTATTTATAAGATCACGGCGCGCCTTCAGCACCTGACGTCTTGTCATTCCTGATTCCTGTGACAGCTTTGAAATAGGTATAGGCATGGTCCTGGGGAATCCTTGGCTGTTGAACTGCTCTGTTAATATGTAATATAAAAGCAGTGCGTTGTAGGAAATGGATTTGAACTGTCTGCGCAGATAAAAACCTCTCAAATGCTCTGTGTAACTCATACTAGCCTCCTAAAAAATTATTACAGGTAAATTATACCCCTATAAAAACAGCATGTCAATTAATGTGCGCTTTTCGGTTGTACGGAATTTTAGAAAAATGTTACATAAAAACGCAAAACAAAAAACGGCGGTATTACCGCCGTTTTTAATTTATAAAAGTGCTCTTAACCTATTAAATATTTTCTTTTCCTCACGGGAGATTTTTACCTGCGTAAGTCCGAGAAGCTCGGCGGTTTTTTGCTGGGAAAGCTCTTTAAAGTATCTGAGTGTGATTATCTCTCGCCATAACGGCGGAAGGGAGCAAATGGCTTCCTTCAATGCGAGCTTGTCACAAAGTCCATCAAGCTCATCCACATCCGAGGAAAGAAGATCACCCAGCACTGCACCGTCTTCTCCCACAGATTCTGAAAATGAACTTGGCGGCTTCATTGAAAATATAGCTGTACACACGTCTTCTTTTGATACTGAACATATCACCGCAAGCTCATCTATAGATGGCTCTCTGTTTTCCTGACGCATAAATTCTTCCCGTTTGCGCATAAGCTCAGCTCCAAGACGCTTGGCACCGCGGCTCACCTTTACGGGACCATCATCCCGAAGAAACCGTTTGATTTCTCCTATAATAAGCGGCACGGCATAGGTGGAAAACGCTGTGCCGAATGTGGGATCGTAGCTTTTCATGGCTTTTATCATGCCGATAGAACCAAGCTGCATGAGATCCTCAAATTCACATCCGTGTGTTTCTGCGGCTCTGTCCTTAAAGCGCATGGCAATACTTCGTATCAAACCGGTGTTGACAGCAAGTAATTCTGCCTCAGCATCCTTATCACCCGCTTTTATCCTTGTAAGCAGTTCACCGTTGCGTGAATAATCGGTGGTTTGCATTTATATGACCGTGTCTTTCGCAATGCGAAAGCTTCCTTTCTGGGTGTTCATTACATATATGTATTGACCTTAATCTTCATAGTTACGGTTGTGCCTTTTCCGGGAGTGGATCGTACTGTCATGGAATCGGTCATACTTTCCATTATTGCAAAGCCCATACCGCTTCGCTCACCGGTTGTATCAGTGGTAAACAGAGGTTCTTTTGCCGCCTCAACGTCAGCGATACCTATACCGCTGTCTTTTACAGTTATCACTATGAGTCCGTCAGAATACCGCTTCATATTAAGGGTTATGATTCCTATGCTGTCCGGATAGGCGTGCACTGTTGAATTTGTTACAGCTTCGCTTACCGCGCACTTTATGTCGGCAAGCTGTGTGACCGTGGGAGATGCTTGCGCTGTAAAGTTGACAGCAAGACTTCTTGCAAAGCTCTCGTTTTCGCTGACTGATAAAAATTTACAACTTACGCTGTTTACAAGTGTCCTCATTTTATGCTTCCTTTCAATGGCGATTTTTCAATTCTGATGAGTCTTGACGTGCCTGCAAGGTCAAGTATCTTCATGACCTCGTCTGTGGGGTCCACTATACGCATAACGCCTCCAAGCTCTCTCGCAAGCGTAAATCGTCCCAATATAAGGCCCAGACCGGACGAGTCCATAAAGGTTATCTTAGATAGGTCAAGCGCAACTGTTTTTGGGCGGTAGTAATAGAGCAGCTCGTCAATTTTTTGTCTAGAGGAACGGGCACTGTGGTGATCAATCTCGCCCGATACGGTAATTTTAAGCTCCGAGCCGTAAAGCTCACTTGTGATGCTTGTTTCCATATTAGATTCTCCTTTTTTATAACTTACGGATATATTTTACACCATAAGCGGTAAATAAGCTGTCGCATTATGTAGGGATAAAAAAATTTTCTAGCGCCGGCAGCGCGGGGGGTGTTGTAGTTAT
>JAZNFI010000032.1:0-2410 GCA_045589075.1 Candidatus Flemingiibacterium sp. | reverse complement strand
AACTTTTGGGTTCACTTCATGACGTGTCGGGGGCTTCTTTATTTGTTGTTAAATTTCGTCACAAACAGTTGGCTAACCCAAACTATTCATCATTTTGGCTGTTTTCAGCTTCAGGTATATCGATTAGAGTTATTTTCGCCTTCTCAATCATATGATCAACGACCTCAGTAACATTTATGTGAAGACCGAAGGCATCAAGCTCAAATACAGCACCGTCATCAGGGATGCTGCCGTATTCCGAGAACACCATACCGCTGAAGGTATCGAAATCGTCCTCGGGCATTTCAAGGCCCGTCGCTTCTCCGATTTCATCAATAGAAACATTACCCGTGATTGACCATGTAAGCTCGCCGATCTGCTCAATCACCGCCTCAGGCTTCGCCATCGACGGCTCCTCACTGCCAAGCTCGCCCACCAGTCTTGAAATAAGGTCGTTCATGGTTACGATACCAAGCATTCCGCCGTATTCGTCAAGTACTATAGCAAAGGATTTGCCCTGACTCTTCATGTTGCGGAAAAGAACATCAGCTTTAACGCTTTCAGGAACAAAGTACGGCTTCTTTACAGCCCTATCCATTACTGATACACGGTCGTGCTCGCTCAGTCTGAAGTAATCCTTAAGGTAAAGAACGCCCACCACATCGTCAACCGATTCTCCGCACACCGGATAGTACATATGACATCTCTCATGAATGATATTATTCCACTCATCGTCCGACTCGTCGAGCCACAGCATGGTGACATCAGTTCTATGGGTAGCTATCTCACCTGCGTTAAGATCGTCGAACTCGAATATGTTTTCTATAAAGTCTCGCTCATCATCGTCAATCTGACTGCTCTTCGCGGCAGAATCCACCATAACGCGGATGTCCTCCTCGCTGACGTCATTGTCGCTTGCGTTAGGGTCGATACCGAGAATTCGCAGTACTATGTTTGTGGAAACCGTAAGAAACCACACAACCGGCTTAAACAGCGTGGCTAAAAGTGAAACAAGTCTTGAGAGACCGAGAGCCGTAGACTCGGGGTTTCTCATGGCAACACGCTTCGGGACCAACTCCCCAAAAACCAGCGTGAAATAAGAAAGAAGCAGCGTTATTGCAACGACAATAACAGCTTCAGGAATAATTAAACCGTGAGCTGCCGCAAATTCAGTTATAGGCTCTGCGAAGTTTTCTGCGGCGAACGCACTTCCCAGAAAACCTGCAAGAGTTATGGCAACCTGAATAGTTGCAAGGAATTTTGCAGGCTCTTTTGTAAGCTTAAGTAATTTCTTAGCACGCTTGTCGCCATCACCGGCGATTTTTTCAAGCTTGCCCTCGCTTGTACTGATGACTGCGATCTCCGCACAGGCGAAAATCGAGTTAAGTGCTATAAGTATAAGCTGAAACAGTATCAGCAAAAGCCATTTATATCCTTCCAAAATAAAATCCTCCCAGTATACATTAAATGAGTAATAATCGAGCAAAACGTGCTTATCATTCACGCTTCGGAAGGTTACGCTCGTGCGTTACCCATACGGCAATTTGGTTTACTTTTGAAAGAAACATTACCGTGCATAAAGGAGGGATACTATGGCCTCCGTCCACCCGGACTTTCACCTACTTTCTTTTTATAAACTTTATAGTATTATACTATATACTAATATGAATGTCAAGAGTCTCTGCCTTTTTCTTTTCGATATTGTGTGTTAACCGAAACATTTGTCAAAGACTTTTAATAAATTCGCCGATGGCGGTGATTGCTTTTGAAATATGGTCGATGGAATACGCGTATGAAATCCTGGCAAAGCCCTCTCCACAGCTTCCAAATGCCGTGCCCGGCACTATGGCAATACCTTTTTCATCGAGGAGTCTCTGACAGAATTCGTCTGAGGTCAGACCGAATTTTCCGATATTCGGAAAAACATAGAAAGCGCCGCGCGCCTCGAAACATTCAACCCCAACGTCACGCAGCCCTTTCAGAACATATCTTCGGCGGCGGTCATACTCCCGCGCCATCATTTCTATGTCGGAGTCGCCGTTTTTCAGTGCCTCAATTGCCGCCAGCTGGCTGGTGGTGGGCGCGCACATGATGGCGTATTGATGAATCTTATGCATCTGACTGACAAGCGGTGCCGGTGCACAAAGATAACCCAGCCTCCAGCCCGTCATTGCAAACGCCTTGGAGAAGCCCGATATGGTTACGGTACGCTCCCACATACCGTCAAGTGCAGCAATTGGAGTATGCTTAAAGCCGTATGTCAGCTCACCGTAAATCTCGTCAGAAAGCACCATAATATCAGTGCCTCGGAGTATCTCTGCAATTTCTTCAAGTTCATCCCTCGTAAGCACAGCTCCCGTGGGATTGTTGGGAAATGGCATGATCAAAAGCTTTGTTTTATCTGTAATAGCTGACTTAAGTGCCGCAGGAG
>JAZNFI010000031.1:0-2436 GCA_045589075.1 Candidatus Flemingiibacterium sp. | reverse complement strand
TCCGTTATATGCCGCCGTTCCTTCACTCCCATGAATTTTTCGAAATATCCTATCTGCTGGACGGTCGGGCAGAGCATACCATTGACGGACAAGCGCTGGCTATGAATCCGGGGGACGTGTGTGTTATCCCGCCCTTTACCGAGCACAGCCTGAGTCGTTGTGACGGCTTGCTCTTCAATATACTGCTGAAGGCCTCCTCCTTTGAGGTTACCTATCGCAGCCTACTGAATGATTACAGCTCCCCTCTTGTGTCATTTCTTTACCATAGCTTTTTCTGCTCCAACCTTTCCAAGTACTATTTTATCAAGAACACCGACTGTCCCGAGGCGGCTCACGAGCTCTTGCAGCTCCTGATACTGGAAAAACTCCGTCAAAAAAACTGCAATGCCGATGATCTGCCCTATGTCTGGATGATGAAAAGCTTTTTCGCTCTTTTATCCGAAAGATCGGCGGCTCAGAACAGCTCTTCGGACAACCTTCCCCTTTATCCGCATTCAGCGGTTCCTTCCATACTCAATTACCTCAAGCAACACTATAAGGAGGCAACCCTGCAGAGCGTGGCCAAGGCATTCAATTATTCTCCGTCCTACGTCAGCCGATTGATTAAAGCCCAGACACAAACAAATTTCGTCTCCATTCAGCGTAGACTTAAAATCAACGAGGCTTGCCGCCTCCTTAAGGAGACCGAGCTTTCGGTGTCAGACATTAGCGCGGAGGTCGGCTTTGAGAGCTGTAGCTCCTTTTACAAGGCGTTTATGGCGCAGACAGGACATACCCCCAGTGCTTACCGCATTTCTTAGCTCATGTGTTTGAAAAGAGCAAAACAAGCAAGTCAATTTTTCAGCTGTAATTTCTTGATATTATTTGTTGTGTTGCTATTGAGCAGGGTAATAGAAAGTGATAGCAATGCAGTAGAAAGCGTATAAATCAAATTCGATTTAGTTTGAAGTTGGCTCACCAAACGTAACAAATCCGAACTATTTCGCAAATCGAAATTGGTTCGGATTTGTTTTTTACTATTAAACTATCATATTGACGCTGTTTCGGAGCGAGGTCACGCGACCTCGCTCTGTTCATTTTTGAGACTCCTTTCTGTCCTTTCCATGGAACGGGGCGAAACCTTGCCTGATATATCCATTTTGCCGACACTTGCCGATGTTTTTGAAACAACTATTGATTATATTTTGCGCTGTGGGGAGTCCACCCTATCTTTTAAGGGGAAAGTCAAGATATCCGATCTTATTGACGGCCTTAATTGTTTGAAGATTATGGAGCAGAAATTGGGACGGGAGAGTTTAATCTATCGTTATGCTATTGAAGGTATTAACAACGGAATGAATACTGATATTGAGCAAGCGTTTACGGATGACTATATTTTTGAGGCTTTTTTGGCAGAAACAATTATTCAGAGTTTAATGCAGGGGATGTATGTAGACATTACGGATATCAGGCATAACTTTAAGCATGAACATTTTCGAAACGTTGTTCTTGAATATGCCAAGAAGTATTCAATTGCATAAAGCGTAGCTTTGTTACTACTCATGTTAAACAATCACCGCCGAGGGCGACCAATTACGGTTACCTTCGGCGGCATTCTTTTTTGATTTGGCATGAAGTGTTTTCCTAAAAGCCAACAGAGGCTAATTAAGAAGTTTTTACACATCATCTTCATCCGAAAATCCCATTTCGCGCAGTTCCTTCAGCATTTGACGCAAATATTTCCGATCGGTCGTTCTGTACTCCCACACCTTCTCCTTACAAACAAAATGCTTATTCGGTTTGTCATCGTCGATGATCTTACCGTCTGCGAGTCTCATACTGTATCCATCTGTCAGATAACCGGGTTTTATATATTGCTGAAGTATATACGGGAAATTCTCTTCCGTGGAGATAAATTCAACCCGCGTTTCCCATGTGGATTCGATATACTCACCAACCAAGCGTTCGGTTTTATATACACCGCAAGATTTCACGGTTCCGTGATCCAAAACACGCTTATCTACGTTGTCAAGAGACAGCCCAAAATGATATTCATTCACGATAACTAACGGTTTGTACTCCAAAGTATAGTCGAAAAGCTCATCCATCGTTATATGGAATAGTTTCGCTATTTGCGGAAGCATGGTTATATCGGGATAGCTTTCTTCATTTTCCCACTTGCTGACTGCTGCTTTGCTTACAGCGAGCATACCGGCAAGCTCCTCTTGTGTTAGATCTCTCTCTCGTCTTTTCGCTTTGATTTTTTCACCTATTTTTAAAGTTGCCATATCATTTTTCCTCCAAAATATAGATTGCTCCGGAACTGTTTTTATTATATCACAGAACAGCCCAAATGCCAAGAGATAGTTGATAAATATTGTCAACTATCAGTTAACACCGAGAGCGACCAATTACGGTTACTCTCGGCAGGTTTTTTATCGTTGAATCATCACGTCA
>JAZNFI010000030.1:0-13374 GCA_045589075.1 Candidatus Flemingiibacterium sp. | reverse complement strand
GAAAGCTACATAGGATATGCCTTCGAAAATGGCATTACCAACGGAACCGGAGCAACCACCTTTTCTCCGGACGATGGAATGACAGATTATATGTTCCTTACATTGGTTCTCCGCGCATTGGATTATTCAGATAAGGGAGAGAATCCTCTCTTTGTTTGGAATGATCCTTATAAATTAGCACTTGAACTTGAACTGATCGAAACTGCCGAATCAGATGATGATTTTACAAGAGCAGACGCAATCACTGTATTTTGGAATGCGCTGGATGCGAAACTGCACAACTCCGCAACAACTCTGGCAGAGCGACTGGTTGAACAGGAAGTCTTTACTGCCCGTGAACTTGCAGAAGCCAGAGCGATTCAGAAAAACGGTCGTGAGGAAAACGTAGGTATTCCTGTGATCCCGACACCCGAAACGGATGCACCCGAGACCGACGCTCCTGAAACCGACGCTCCTGAAACCGACGCTCCTGAAACCGATGCGCCCGAAACCGATGCGCCCGAAACCGACGCTCCTGAAACCGACGCTCCTGAAATAGATACACCTGATGTCGGCGGTGGTACTATTTTACCCGATGATGAATTTTAATCCTCCCCTCAGACCTCGGTCTGAGGGATACTCCCGAAGCAGATTTCGGGAGTATCCCTTGTATCGAGATTTAATTATAAGGAAACAGTGCACGATAAGCTCGGAATGATGATAGACAATGAATTTGTTGTCAAACGGTGGACGTGTACGGGTGTTTGGATTTTAAAGACATAGAAATGGATGTGTAAACTGCGAAAATCTTGTTTTTTGCGGTAGTAGAAAAGTATTTCTCTTAATGCGGGTGTAAAACTGCATCTGTAAAAGAGAAAGAGGAAAGGAGTTGCTGAAATGAATTCTTTTGAACCGGAAAATAAACATAACGGAGTATATAAATTACCCCTGTTTAGGCAACTCCGTACAAAAGATATGTTATTGATGATTTATGATCTTGCCGCAGTTACGGGTGCGTTTTTCTTCGCACTGTGGTTCAGATTTGACTGCCGCTTTACAGAAATTCCCGGTGAATACTTAAGTGCATGGCTGAAATTCGCGCCAATCTATGCTGTTATCAGCGTTGTGGTTTTCGGGTTGTTTCATTTGTACCAAAGCATCTGGGAATTTGCAAGCTTTGTTGAACTGCAAAGAATTATTTGTGCTTCAGCAGTGCTTGCAGCTATTCATACTGCGGTCATTACGCTTTTCTTTTGTCGGATGCCCGTTTCTTATTATATCATTGGTGTTGCAATTCAGTTTCTGCTGATCACAGTCGTTCGTTTTTCATATCGCTTCGTATTATTGGAACGGAGAAAGAATGCAAAGCTGTCGCAGAATGTAATTGTTAGTCGTGTAATGTTGATCGGCGCCGGTTCGGCAGGTCATATGATCCTCAGAGACTTGCACAATGTTCAAAATATAAATGAGCGCGTATGCTGTATTATTGATGACGATGAAAGCAAGCATGGGTGTTATCTTGACGGAGTCCCGATCGTTGGGGGCAAAGAAGATATTCTGCTGAATGCAGAAAAGTTTAAGATTGATAAAATATATCTTACTATGCCCAGCGCGACTCACGAACAGCGCAGAGATATTCTGGATATTTGCAAGGAAACAGGCTGCCATCTGAAAAGCCTTCCGGGTGTGGCTGAAATGGTTTCGGAGACTGTTTCTGCAAGCTCAATGAGAGATGTTGCTGTGGAAGATCTGCTAGGCCGTGAACCTGTCAAGGTAAATATGGGTGAAATCTACGATTTTATTGCTGACAAGGTTATTTTGGTTACGGGCGGCGGCGGTTCCATAGGAAGTGAACTGTGCAGGCAGATTGCAAAACATCATCCGAAACAACTGATTGTTTTTGACGTTTATGAGAATAATGCCTATGACATTGGCTTGGAATTGAAGGATAAATATCCAAAGCTTAATCTGGAGGTGCTGATTGGATCAGTACGGGACAGCAAACGAATCAATCAGGTGTTTGAAAAATACAAGCCGGATGTGGTGTATCATGCGGCAGCTCATAAGCACGTTCCGCTGATGGAGGACAGTCCTTGCGAGTCTATCAAGAACAATGCTGTCGGTACATACAAGACCGCTTATGCTGCCATGTTAAACGGATGTAAGAGGTTTGTGCTGATCTCCACAGACAAGGCAGTGAATCCCACAAATATAATGGGAGCATCTAAACGTCTTTGCGAGATGATCATTCAGTCATTTGATAAAAAGATCAGAGAAGGCAAAGCTCATGAAATACCGCCTCTTCACGTTCACACCGAAGACGCTGACGGAACTATGCTGGGATTAACTAACACCGGTGAAAAGCCTATAACCGAATATGTTGCGGTACGTTTTGGAAATGTGCTTGGAAGCAATGGTTCTGTTGTTCCGAGGTTTAAGGAGCAGATTGCCAAGGGGGGGCCGGTAACGGTTACGCACCCGGACATCATCCGCTACTTCATGACTATTCCCGAAGCGGCATCTCTTGTATTGCAAGCAGGAACATATGCAAACGGCGGTGAGATATTCGTGCTTGATATGGGTGAACCCGTAAAGATTGATACCCTTGCAAGAAATTTGATACGTCTTTCGGGGTTTGTGCCGGATGTGGACATTAAAATATCTTATACCGGGCTTCGTGCAGGTGAAAAACTGTATGAAGAAAAGCTTATGTCGGAGGAAGGTCTTAAAACCACTCCCAACCATTTGATACATATAGGCTGTCCGATACCGTTTGATACGGATAAGTTCTTGTGCCAAATGCAATCGCTGATGAAAATGGCTTATGATGGATGCGATGATGACGTGCACCGGCTTGTAGCCGAATCTATCGGCACTTACTGCCATTTACAATAAGCAAATTGATGACGGGCGATTATTCGCTTGCCAAAAATTTGCTGAAACGCTTGGAGTTGAAAATGTGAAAGGTCTGACAAAGAAAAAAACGACCCAAACGGTACTGCTTTTGCTGCTTGTCTTTGCTACAGTTTTCTTTATTTTCTCTAATTCCATGGAAACCATTTCAGAATCATCTGAGAAGAGCGAGGGAATACTGCGGATATTGGCACCTGCTTTGGAGTTTTTTATCGGCGAAGGCAACGCAACCAATCACTTGATCCGCAAGCTCGCACATTTTACGGAGTTTTTCGCCTTGGGAACAGAGCTTTGCCTGCTGTTTTTGGTGTGGAAAATGCCGTCTATATGGCCGTTGTTTATGGGGCTATGCATTGCACTTGGGGATGAAACCATACAGATATTTTATGAGCGAGGGTCTCAGGTTAAGGATGTTTGGCTGGACTTTTCTGCCGTTATTTTGGCGACAGTCATAATATATCTGTTTGACTGCATAGTGCGGCACAGAAAGGAGCGCATATGAGGCAACTGATACATAAAGTCTGTGAACAGAATAAAAAAGCGTTCCTTTTGGTTTTATGTCTTAACATAGCGGTAGGTTTGATGAGCAGTATAAGCATCGTCATGCTGATTCCGATGTTAGACCTGCTTGATGTAGGGTTTGGAAGCGGCAGTCCCTTTGAAGCGCTGCTGCGTCCGTTTTTGTCGCTTGGCTACAATCAGCGCGCGGGATTGATCATCAGCATTTTTGTACTTCTCATTCTTCTTCATTCCGTTTTGAGCCGCCTTGCGACGGTGGAGCAGAACAAATTGCTCGAAAAATACGAAATGTCTCTCCGTTCCCAGCTTTATGACGGATTGTCACAGACCCCGTGGAAAAAGCTGTCCGGCTTTGTGTACGCCGACCTTATCAATATGTTTACCGTGCAGTGCCGACAGGCGAGATTTTGCCTTAATTGGACCATTGCTTTGATCGGTTCTGCCGTTACGGCGGTTATGCAGCTCATTATCGCTTGTTTTATGAGCCTTCCGGTGACGGCAATGGTAATCGGCATTGGATGCGGCTTTCTGGCAATATTTCGACCGGTGCAAAAGAAATCCAAAGCATACGGAGAAAAGGTTATTGAGGTAAATAAAAGTCTTCACAGAGAGATTCAGGACCAGCTTTCGGGCATTAAGGAGATTCGGGCGTACGGCGTTGAAAATACGCATGCACAACGGTTTGAGAATATCAGCCGTACATATTATGATACCAGCCTGAAAATGACACAACTCCGCGTGATGCCGCAGCTTTGCTATTCCGTGGCAGCGGCGGTGATGATTGCGTTTGCTTTTGTGTTCAGTGTGTTGGTGATGGATACCGGAACGGCTCAGTTGATGGTGCTTGTGTACATCTTTTCACGGCTTTGGCCCGTATTTTCGTCCTGGCAGGGTCAGCTTCAGAATATCCACTCATATCTTCCTGCTGCCGAAAAAATCGATCGGATATTAAAGGATTTTGAGCATACTGAACATGTTGAAATAGAACAAACGGAGAATGTAAGCTTTACACGGGGGCTTGAATTTGATCATGTGGTATTTTCCTACCAAACCGGGAGGGAAGAGGTGTTGCATGATGTAAGTTTCACATTGCCATTTGGTTCTGTTACGGCACTTGTAGGCCGAAGCGGGGCGGGAAAAAGCACTACGGCAGATCTGCTTTTAGGGCTCCTCTCTCCGGAAAGCGGCAGGATTTTGGTGGACGGTATTCCACTGACAGAGCAGAATATATCATCCTGGCACCGATTAATCGGCTACGTACCCCAGGAACCAATGATATTCAACGCATCGGTTTGGGAAAATCTTTTGCGTTTTCACCCTGAAGCGACAGAAGGGGACATAACGGAAGCACTAAAACAGGCGCAGGCATGGGACTTCGTACAAAAGCTGGAAAATGGACTTGATACGGTGATCGGCGACAAGGGCATCCGTCTGTCGGGCGGTCAGCGCCAACGCATTGTTCTGGCAAGAGTCCTGCTTGGTAAGCCAAAGCTTATTATTCTGGACGAAGCCACAAGTGCGCTGGATTACGAAAGTGAAGGCGCTGTCAGGGATACGATCCGCGCATTGAAAGGCAAAACCACAGTGCTTATTATTGCTCACCGACTTGCTACCATTCGCGGTGCCGACCGCGCCGTTGTGCTTGAGGACGGGCGGGTAGCGGAACAGGGCTCCATGCAGGAGCTTTTGGATAGAAAAGACGGTTATCTTAACCGTATGCTTACCGTGGAATAACGAATGGAGGAATATATGAAACAGGATTACATCATTGCCGGACTACGGGTTCGGATGGATTCCTTTGGCAGAACCATTCGTCAAGCAGAGCCGTATTTAACAGAAACCGTTGGTGAAGCTGATATTATAATTGAAAGCGATCCTCACCGACTGAAAAAACAGCAGCCGCATCTCAGCCTTGACGACTGTGAGTATCTTTGTACCGGCGGAAGCTTTTATCGCCAGCTTCTTTCTCACAATGGCTTGATGCTTCACGCATCCGCCGTTGTGAAGGATGGATACGCTTATCTGTTTTCTGCCCCCTGCGGAACGGGAAAATCTACACATACAAGTATGTGGAAGACGGCGTTCGGCGATGAGGTTTTTATGCTTAACGACGATAAACCGGCACTTAAAAAGGAAGAGGGATGTTGGTACGCCTACGGAACGCCGTGGAGCGGAAAGACAGCACAGAATGTAAATATGCGTATTCCTCTTGGCGGAGTCTGTGTTTTGGCTCGGGGAGAACAAAATGAGATTGTGCCATATGGCGGCGCGGCGGCGATTTTTGCACTTCTGGATCAAACGGTTCGTCCGCGGGATGCCGATGTTAGGGGAGAGCTGCTTGTGCTTATTGATGATTTGATGGCGAGCGTTCCTGTGTGGAAACTGCGTTGTACCCCTACCAAAGAAGCCGCACTTGTTTCAGAGGCGGCAATGAGTAGGGAAGCAAACGAGAGATTCGGAGGTAAATAACCATGAAATTAAAAGAAGGATTTATCCTGCGTACTGTAGCCGGAGAAACCGTGGCTTTGCCCGCCGGCGGTGTAACTAATCTGGATATGATGATCACTCTGAATGAAACCGCAAAATTTTTGTGGGAAAAGCTTGTGGTCGGTTCCGAAAGGGACGAGCTGGTGGACGCATTGCTTTCAGAGTATGACGTAGACCGCGAAAGAGCCGAAAAGAGCGTGGACGCATTTGTGACGCGGCTAAAGGAGCTTGATTTCATTGCATGACAATTCAATTCGTCTGGATGATCTGATGCCCCTTATCCGCGAACGGTTGGCGTCAGGCGAATCCGTCCGTTTTTCGCCTCACGGAACAAGCATGCTGCCCATGCTGAAGGACGGTCGGGATCAGGTAATACTGGCACCGCTTCCGGATAAGCTCAAAAAATATGACCTTCCTCTGTATCAACGGAGAAGCGGTCAGTATGTCCTTCACCGCATTGTGAATGTTAGGGATGGCTATACTTGCGTGGGCGACAATCAGTTTGCACTGGAGAAGGGGCTGCAGTACGATCAGATGATCGCAGTAATGACGCATTATGTCCGTAAAGGAAAAGTATACTCTGCCGAGTGCTTTCGGTATAAGGTCTATTGCAGGTTTTGGCACTATACGCGTCTGCCGCGGCGAATCTGGCGTTGGATGCTGAATAGATTGCGCCGTCTTGCGGGAAAGGTTTAATAAACAGCCGAAAACTCATTTTGGCAACACTCAACGGAACCGCAAAAATTTCCGGATAAATGCCTTGATTGCTTTTGTGGCTGCGCTGAAAAACTTATATGCCCACGTTTGTTGTCTGCATCTGCAAATCTATAGAAAACATAAGAACGGTCGTATTATGCGACCGTTTTTTGATTTGCGTGCTTGTTATGGCTTGTTAAAGTTTTGCAGTAAAATGGAATGGTTGCGAAAATGGTATAAATCGGGTTGTCTGTTGATGCTTTGATAAGATACGGAAAATTTCCCAAAGGAGGCACAAATGGCTTGCAAATTCCGGACATTTGTGATAAAATAATCACAGAATTATAACCTTAAAGAGGAGGCGGTGACTAATATGAAGCATGGCAGAGCTGTTTGCGCGTCGGAAATTATCAGACATTTGCTACTGGGATGGCTTGTGTCGGCGTTTGTGGGGTATATTACTGTCCCTTCTGACATACGAGGTCTTTCGGGACTTCATTCACTTGCTGAAATGTCCTTCCAAGGGACCCTTGCAGGAACATTTGCGCTTGCGGCGGTGCTTTTTGCCGCTGCAAGACGGTATGACCTGTCAAAGTACGAAAGAGCTGCTGTGACGGTGATTTTTTCAGTGCTTTCGGTCGTCTCTCTTTGCGACTCCTTCTCTGTGGCTTTCCTCGCGGCATGCCTGATATTAATTTTTATACTTGCAGTGTATACTTTGCGCGGCTCGGACACCATTGATTCCGTATGCAAAATAAAGTCGGCGCATATGGCGTTTGCTGTTGCAGCTGCGGTTCTTGCACTTGTGTTTTTCCTTTTTGTTAGCCTTTGGACGGTATGCAGGGTGTACAGCTTCGCAACACCTACCTTTGATTTCGGCATATTTTCTCAGATGTTCTACAATATGAAGGAAAGCGGACTCCCCATAACAACCCTTGAGAGGGACGGAGCCCTTTCCCACTTTAATGTTCATGTTTCACCAGCTTATTACCTGCTTCTGCCTTTTTATATGCTAATCCCCAAGCCCGAGACACTTCAGGTGCTTCAGGCGGCGGTCCTGGCTTCATCGGTAATACCGCTGTACATGATTGGCAAACGCCACGGACTGACGGGGCTCCAGCGTACACTTCTGTGTGCGCTGCTCCTTGTTTACCCCGCATTTTCGGGAGGAACGAGCTACGACATTCACGAAAACTGCCTGCTTGCACCCCTCATTTTGTGGGTGCTCTATGGAGTTGAACGTAAAAACATTTTAATCATCTCTGTTTTTTCTTTTCTTACGCTTACCGTTAAGGAGGACGCGGCGGTCTACGCGGCTGTGGTAGGACTTTACATTATGGTGTCAAGTCTTATCCGAGGTGCGAAAAAAGAAAGAAGGATGCTCATTACTGGCATTGCGGTGACAGCAGTATCCATTGTGTGGTTTTTAGCTGTGACGGGGTATCTTTCAAATGTAGGCGATGGCGTTATGAGCTATCGCTACAAAAACTTTATGTACGATGGTTCATCATCACTTATGACCGTCGTTAAAGCTGTTATTATGAGCCCTATGAAGGCAGTGTTCGAGTGTGTGGATAAAGAAAAGCTGTCATTTATACTGCTGACAACAATACCGCTTTTGGGTCTTCCGCTTATTACCAGAAAGTACGAAAGGTTCATTCTTATTATACCATACCTGCTCATTAATCTAATGTCAGACTATCAGTATCAGCACGATATTTTCTTTCAGTATACATTTGGTTCAACGGCGTTCCTTTTTTATCTTACCGCCGTAAATCTGTCGGATATAAAGGGAACAAGGATACGCGTTTCGATGCTGATTGCAGCGTGCATCGTCGGTGGGTCGCTTTTTACGGTTCAAATAATTCCTAAGGCTGAGCCCTACATAACCAACTGCTGTGAAAAGGGAGAATACTACAGAGGTATCAGAAACGCCCTTTCCGTGATACCCGACGGTGCCTCTGTGGCGGCGACCACCTACTATACCGCATATCTCTCCGATAGAGAGGTACTCTACGATATAAAACATTCCTCAGACGAGCATATTCTCGAATGTGAATACGTTGCGCTCGCTCATAATTCCACAAGCTCATACAAAAGGTTTGAGACAGTAGACAAGAGCGGATATGACGCCTTTTGTGCAGTGCTCACCGATAACGGCTATGAGGCTTTTCACGAGCTGAAGGGCGTGCTTACCATATTTAGAAAAACGGAAAAACAGGAATGATGCACCTATGATTTATAATAACCGAGAAGGCGGCAGGGCTACTGTTTTTTGTGGCTGAGATATAATACATATATATTCATGCAAAACTTAAAAACCCCTTGACATTCACTCCGCTTTATGGTAAAATTGATAATAACGCAAGTGAAAAAACAAAAGCAAAAACAAAACTTAAACACAACTTTAAAAAGGAGAAGAAAATGTACGCTGACTACAAAATAAGAGCACCGTATTTTGAAATCGGTCCCAAGTGTATCATGTGGGGCGAGAGAATGCTTAAACTTGCAAAAACGGTAGATAAAATAGCTCACAAATACGATCTTGATATTATCATGACTCCCCAGTATGCTGATATTAGATTGCTGGCGGAGAACACAGAATACATACATGTATATGCACAGCATATGGATTATCTCCGTCCGGGACGCGGACTTGGTGCAGTACTGCCTGAGTCGTTAAAAGAGGCGGGGGCTGTGGGCGTTATGCTCAATCATGCGGAAAAGAAGCTGACACTTGATGAAATAAAGCTCACCATAGAGCGTGCGGATGAGATTGGACTTGCAACCATCGTTTGCGCTGACAGTGTTGAAGAAATCCGCCAGGTGGCACTTCTTTCGCCAAACCTTATCGTTGCAGAGCCCACGGAGCTTATCGGCACAGGCGTTGCCAGCGATATGGGATATGTCCGCGATACCATTGAGGCTGTACGCAAGATAAATCCCGATATTATGGTGCTTCAGGGCGCGGGAATCTCCGGTCCTGACGATGTTGTCAATGTAATAAGAGCGGGCGCACAGGCTACAGGCTGTACCAGCGGTATAATCAAGGCGGCTGACCCCGAGGCGGCGGCTGAGGAAATGCTTTGGGCACTTCGCAAAACATGGGATGAGGTGCACGGGAAATGAGACCTGAATATTTGGAAAACGCCATGAACGCGTTTAAAATTGAGAGTGAATCCATAATAAAAACTATGGAGGCTATTGACGAGAACGAATTCGCGAGAGCGGTTGAGGCGCTTGCCAAGGCGGACCGTATCGGTGCGGCAGGCTGCGGCCATTCGGGTATCGCTTGTCAGCATTTCGCGCATCTTATGTGCTGTATCGAGCGTCCGGCGAGATTTATTTCCCCCGCGGAGGCAGTGCACGGTGCTACTGGCTTTATTAAAGAGGGAGATGTTATTCTTCTTGTGTCAAGAGGCGGTAAGACCGACGAGCTTATGCCTATTGCCGATATATGTCGCTCCAAGGGCGCTGTGGTGATAGGTGTTACAGAGAATCTTTCTTCTCCTCTTGCTGAAAAATCAGACATCGTGCTTGCTATGGCTGTGACTCGTGAGTGCGATAAGTATAACTGTCAGGGTACCACCAGCTTTGCTGTTACAAACGCGATTTTTGACGCGCTTCAGACGGCGGTGCTTGAGTACACCGATTTCAAGAACGAAAAATTTGCCGTTATTCACCCCGGCGGTGCTGTGGGTAAGCGGCTTAATAAAAAATAATTTTAAAGGAGAAAGCAAAAATGGAATTCAAGGTTTTTCAGAAAGAGTTAGAGCTTCAGTCAAGAGGCTGGATCCCTACCTTTCACGATGTAAGTAAGGAGATTGTCGAGATTGTACAGGCATCCGGTATTAAGAACGGTACTGTATGTATCGCTTCCCATCATACAACCTGCTCTGTAATGGTTCAGGAGTGCTCTCACGATATTGATTCTTTCGATCTCGAGTACCTCCAGCATGACCTTCTCGACATTATGAGAAAGATGATTCCCGACTATGTTAATGAGGGTGATTACCGTCATCCCGGACCGATTCATGCTCAGTTCGGCAGATATGTAAACGAGCCCGGTGACTTCACCTCCATGAATACCGACGGTCATCTCCGCTCCGTATTCTTCGGCAGAAGTGAGACCATGACCATCAAGGACGGCGTTCTTGACGGCGGTGAGTTTGCTCACATTTACTTTATCGACTGGGATCACGTTCGTGCACGCCGTCGTCAGCTCAATGTTACCGTTATGGGTACTACCGACGACGTAGAGGATCGCAAGTGGAACAACGGAGAGGTTATCAACACTCTGCGCAAGTTCACTGACGAGGAGAAGGCTTACGACGTTCACTACACTCTCCAGCAGGAGAGATAAGAGTCTGAAAAACTATTTTCAGATGGGGTTATGTGCTTTGCGTTGATGAACGGATAATGTTCTGCACTGCAAATAGCCCACAGGATTCCACGACATGCGTTGCACTGCATAGAAAGGAAGCTTTCGCTGATGCGAAGGTTATAGCTGTAAAAATGAAAGCCATAATTAACGCAAAGCTCGTTATGCCGGATCACATTATTCCCGACGGCGTACTTGTTGTTGACGGGGAACGTATCGTGGATTACGGCAGAGCTATGCATATGAACACAAGCGGCATGGAGATAATAGACGCTGACGGTGCCTATGTGGGTCCCGGCTTTGTGGAGATACATACCCATGCCATAAAGGGTACACTTATATACGAAAGTCCCATCGAGGCTGCCCGTGAAATGCTTCGGCACGGTGTTACCGATGGTCTTGCTGCACTGTACTTCAGCCAGACGGCGGATGAGCTTGTGGAGCAGCTCGGCATCATCGGGGACGCAATGAAATCGGGTAAGGCTCCGAACCTCATAGGAACATATATGGAAGCTCCATACATGAATCCAAAGTTTGGTGCTGATCGCACGAACAATCCTTGGGTTGGCCCGATTGACAGAGAAAAGTATATGCCCGTTATTGAAGCCGGACGTGATGTTGCAAAGGTCTGGGCACTTGCTCCTGAAAGGGAGGGAATTGAAGATTTCGTCCGCGATGTTCTTTCGCTGAATCCACGTGCAAGATTTGCTGTCGGACACAGCGAGGCGACTCCGCAGGAGGTAGAAAAGCTTATCCCTTACGGACTCTGCATCGCCACGCACCACACAAATGCAACGGGTACACTCAACAAATACCCAGAATGCCGCGGTGTTTGTGTTGACGAGGCTGCCTGGTATAACGGAGACATCTATACGGAGCTTATTTGCGACAAAATGGGCATCCATGTGGATCCTTATATGGTCCGTCTTGTAAGAAAAATCAAAGGCGATGATCGTATCATTCTTATTTCAGATGCTTTTATCGGAAAAGGCCCTATTCCTGCCGGATACGAAGGCTCTGACGACATCAATTTTGACCTTATGGGTGAGATTGCAGGTACCAACCTTACGATGGAGGCTGCTTGCCGTAATATGATGAATAACGGCGGTGCGTCTGTACCAGCCTGCTTCAAATATGCGTCACTCAACCCCGCAAGAGCTCTCGGTCTTTCGGACAGAGGCTCGATAGAACGCGGAAAATTGGCAAATCTCGTCTTTGTGGACGGTGATTTCAACATTCAGAAAGTCTTTTTTAAGGGAAACCTACAACAATTTTAATTAAAGGAGAAAAGCAATGAAAGACATTATTTTTGACCCCGCAACAAGCTTTAACTTTGTCCCCGGCGATTATGTGCCCTTCAAGGACAGGGAAGTATGCGAAAGACTCCGCAAAATAAGCGGTAAGGATCTTGAAAAGCACGCTAATCCCGATTTCAATATTAAGGTGCTCCAGAATCCTCATCCGATACTTATCGCAACCCTCTTTTCCCGTCTTAAGGCTGCATCTGAGGCAGGCAAGAAGTACACAATGATCCTTGGAAATCCTGAGCCTGAGACCTATATTCCCCTTGCACAGCTTATCAACTACTTTAAGGTTGACTGTTCAAAGCTTCACATTTTCGCAATGGACGAATGGGCTGACGATCAGGGTAATATCGCTCCTGAAACCTACAAAGCGGGCTTTGCTCACTCTATGCTCAAGTATTTTGTATATCAGATTGACCCCAAGCTCCGCATGCCTATGGAGAATGTTCACTATCCTACAAATAAGAACATTGCAAGCTACTCTGATATGATTACCGAAACCGGCGAGGGCGGTGCAGACATCTGCAGCTCTTCTCCCGGATGGACAGGTCATATGGCGTTTATCGATCCCGTTGAGGAGTTTACACAGGGTAAGGAAATTATCACAGGTCTTGATGATGCGTACTTCGATCAGAAGGCAAAGATCGTTAAGCTCCATCCGCTTACTGTTGCACAGAACTCTCTCCACGGTGTATTCGGTCAGTCCGGATACATTGCAGACGTTCCGCCGTGCGCAGCAACAATTGGTCCTTACGACGTTAAGAACGCACGTGAGAGAATTGAAGTTCATGCACTTCTTACCAATTGCACCTTCTCGTCATGGCAGAGAATGACCTCCCGTCTTGTTCTCCACGGTCCTGTAACACCTCTTGTACCCAGCTCAATGCTTCAGCTCATGAAGACTCAGGTATATGTAAGCGAAGAGCTTGCAGCTCCATTCGATTGCTGGGAACAGGTTGGTTATTAATAGTAAGACATTTTCGGCCCTTGCGATACAAGATTACCCATACATTTATTTAAGAAAGTATGAACCGAAAAACATTATCGGAGCGGTAATAAACTTCGCAGGACCTGGTGTTAAAATTATTAATTTGA
>JAZNFI010000029.1:0-27621 GCA_045589075.1 Candidatus Flemingiibacterium sp. | reverse complement strand
GCCCCTTGCAGCAAGGGCGCTTGAACAGCTTGACAATCTACGGGGCTGTGATGCTCATTCATCTGTGATACTGTCACAGATAGACGTAAAGACCATAAAGAAGCTTGGTATTAATCTGACCTGTGAGCCTCGCTATCAGGTAAACAAGCTCTATCGCGGAAAGTAAAGATAAAATACAAAAACGGCGAAAGCAGCCTCTACTTGTATGAAACCAAAAGTTTCACAGTGTCTGCTTTCGCCGTGTTTTTTATGTTTCGCTTTGCTCGATTATTTTGATGCTCACGGGGTCTATGCCCGCCTGCTCATACACGATCTCCTTTATTTGGGAAAGCTCGTTTGGGAGCAGCCCGTCGGATCGTACTATTACGCTGGCATTTCCGTCGGCTATTACTGCCACGCAATCTTCAAAGCCCTTTGATTTTATAAGTGTTTCAATATTTGCCTCGCTTTGTATTTCCGAAGCAATTCGGCTTATGTCGGTGGATGCCTGTTCTCTTGAAACGGCATCTGCAGAGGTACTGTCAACCACCGTCTGAAGAACGGCGAGGGCTTGGTCTCTTGCCTGCTTTCGTGATAACTGTGCCGATGCGAAATATGTGTTATCGACAGGTGTTTCTTCTTCATAGGCATCAAGTCCGGTGCCGAGTATGTCACCCTCTGTAACTATAGGATCAGAATTACCAAACATTACAAAATTAAGTATTACGGCAGTTCCGATAAGTACAAGAGATGCCACCACCACAAGGTTTCTTGTTCCGATTTTTTGAATGGCACTCTTTACGAAATCGCAGACTTCATTGAATCTCGACCTATTTTCGCATTCAACAAGCTCCGGCAGTGCTTTTTCCGGGGATTCATTTACGTTTTTTTCTTCCATCGTTCTGTCTCCTTTCACAGATATGTGTTAAATTTATATGCCGTGAAATGAAAAAATATGCAAATCTATTTTCATTTGCTACAGGCAATGTACACCGAACCTGAAGATATATCAAAAAGTGAACACAGCAATTCGGTAAGAGTAAGCCTTACAAAAGCGTCACCTCCGCCTGTACAGACAACGGCGATCCCACGAATCCGTGACAGCTTTGATTCGGTGGGAACAAGCCCCCCCGATGCGGTTACATATTCATGGAGACTTTCCGAGCTTTCGCCGCTTCCGAAAACCCTGCTGTTTCTTGCATAGACCTGCTCCCCGGTAGTATCAAGCGTTATCATTACCGTTGCGTTCCCCACGCCTTCCACGCGCTCACACAGGGCTTCCACGCGTTTCTCAAGCTCTGTAATGTCCTCGTTTTGGCCGCTGTCATCCTCGCTGTTTCCGAAACCGTCGCCGAAAATCATCATAATTAATCCTAGAATGAGTGCTGTCACTATGAGAAAGAGACTTTTTTTGCTTTTTATGTATCCTAAAAAGGCTATGTTCTTTCCATCACTCAAAAAAGCTCACCTCCGCATCAACTCCGAAATTGTTTTTAATATACAAACTTATATCGCTTTCGAACAGTCCGAATCTTTTGTGGGTTAGTACATATATACCGCCGTTTTCGTATTTTACTTCTGTATTATCAGTGTCAAGCTCGAATTTTTCGCAAAGCGAACGTTTAATTCTCATCGCCACGATAGCGTTAGCTTTTGTATACACCTGGACACTGTCATAAGAAAACATATCGGCGCTTTCGGGGGATTGTGCAAGCTTATTGAATATTTCCGGCAGAGGGGAAATGAGAACGACAAGTATTATCAGCGATATAAGATATTTAATGTATTTTTTCATGCCTGTATCGGGTAGAAAGCCCTCTATCATCGCCGAAGCTACGGCGGCAATAACAAGTGTTATTATAAAGCCTTTGAGCATGGAATGCCTCCTATATTGCGGCAACGGAGCTCTTTGCGAAGAGTGCCATTGCATATATGAACATCAAGCCGGAAATCACACAAACGGCAGCCAGGAAGCCATACAGACCGCCTATGTCGGAAAGTAAATTTTTCTCGCGTTCAAGTCCTATAATATCCGATGCCGTCTCGCATATACGAATACCGAGACGTGTAAGAAGGACCCTGGCAAGAATAGGCAGAGTCATTACAGCTATGAGGATAACTCCCACCCACCCCACAGTACTTTTGATTAAGGACAAGCTGCCGGCTACTGCCCGTACAGCATCACCTGCAATTCCCCCCACAACAGGGACGGCATTGGAAGCCGCAAATTTTATGGCACGCATGGACAGTGTGTCTGCATGTACGGCAATGGAGCTTTGAAATGTCATTACCGCAGATATGATAGCAGAGCTTAGGGCGAGTATCCATGTGAAAACTCCTCTCACAAGCTTTGAAATCCCCGAAAGGTTTACCCCTCCCCCAATTCCCGAAGCTATGGATAGTCCAAAGCACAATTGAAGCACAGGCATAAGTCCGGCCGAGGACAAATTTTCGACAAAAGCAAGACCGATCATCATTCCGCTTGCAGAAACGGAGGCAGAGGAAAGATTACCCCCAGCCGCGTTGATTGCAACGGTTACAGGGACCATGGCTGTGACTACAGCAGACAGTTGTGTTATGTATGTCTTTACTGTCGTTGTCAAAGATACTGCTTCGTTGTACAGAGCGAGCATTATGCACAGAGACGAAGCAAAGGAGAATACCGTTGCTGCCCCACCGTCGCGAACAGTTTTTTTTAGCATTGATAATACAGACGCGACAATAACAAGGGACATGACCCCAACAGTGCTCCTGAATGCGGGCGTCATAGTCTCAAGAATGGTGGCTTTTATAAGTCCCCGGAAATATTCGAAAGAAAATCTCTCATGAAAGCCGTCAGACGAAAAAATATCACCGGAGGGAAGCTTATCGAATATTTCCTCCGGAAGGGCATCGGTAATCGAATTGGCACCAAATTCTGAGTGTGTATAAAGCTCATCCTCATATGATTCTGCGGCAAATATTTGTAAGGACAGCATAAATAGAGACAATATAGCAGCTATTATAACTTTTACTTTCATATTTTTTACCATGGCTTTGATGAGATGATGTGCATCCTTTGCAAAATGTAACCTTTTTATTAGGGCGTTATGCCGGGAGGGATTCTGTTTGGGTTTGTATATCAAAATATTGCCCGAAAGGCATTAAAGCCGCAATGCCTGCCTTGAAATTTTCAGGCTTCCGTAATTTTCATGGCAAGGGATACGAGTTCCTTAGCAAGCGGCAGGCAGAGAAGCAGTATTTCAGCTTTCCCTATTAGTTCAAGCTTTGAGGCGAGAGCACTCTCGCCCGAATCACGGCAAATTTCTGCGGCAAATTGCACCGCGAGCGTAATTCCCATAGCCTTTAAAAGAATGGTGTTATATTCGGAAAAGGGGGTGCTGCAGGAGAGCGTATTCAAGTATTCAAGGATGGGAGAAAAGCTTGCAAGTGCAGCACCCATAAGAATTATAGATGACGCCAGGGATGCAAATCCCGCAAATTCACTCTTGCTTGAGCGCATTATAAGTACACAGAAAAGCGCGAGCAGAGCTAAGGCACAGTATTTTAACATTTGCTTCTAAAAACCGAATATGTTCCGAACACTTGTGAACAGCGTTCCTAGCTTTTCTGTGAGCATCAGCATGACAATTATTATTCCTGTAAGAGAGACAAGTACAGCTTGTTCATCTCTTCCGTATTTTGAAAGCAGCTGATAGGTTATACTAACCGTAAGACCTATTCCTGCTACTTTTAATATAAGACTAACATCCATATGCTTCTCCGTTAAATCAATATTACAGACAACATTATTCCAAAAAGTAAAAACAGTGAGGTATACAACTGTTTTTTTGAAGTGGCGTTACTTCGTGCCGCTACTGCAAGCTCGGTAAGCTTTGTTTTATAGTAGTCACAGTATCTGGCTTCTCCTTCAGCGTCATGATGCCCAAGCTCTTTAAAAAACTCTTTGATGAGAGCCCTCTCCGGTTCAAAAAGGCACAGACTGCACTTGCATTCTTCAACGGCTGCTATGCCGCCCTTTTTAATTAACACATCGCAAAAACCCGTTTTTTCGAGTATGGGAGAACGGAATGAAGAAAATATCTTGTTGAGGGGTATCAGAAATCCCCCGATTTCAGTATCTATATAGCTTACCAGCTTCACGAATGCCTCGAGTATTTCGGCTCTTGCTGTAAAAAAACGTGAGGTCATTATTCCGAAATAAGCGCAGGACATAATTATTAATGCTGCTCCGGCAAAACGTATCAAATCACATCCTCCACAAAAGTAAATTCCCAGGCGTATTGACGAGACAGTGTACCGTCTATTCCGCAGGTTCGATATATTCCTGCATAGAAATCGAATACTCTATGTTCATGAAGCAGACGTATGTTGGGTTTTGACAAAAGCTTCCCAAGAGATGATGCGTGGGCTGTAGCAATTAAAGGTATGCCGCTGTTCTGTGTGCCTAGAATTGCAGTGGTTTCCGTCTCGCCGCCAAGCTCATCGCAGATGATTAGCTCGGGGGAAAGTGTTCTTACAGCAAGCTCTATACCCATTGCCTTGGGATACCCTGATAATATATCACATATAGTGTTCTCGAATATTCCTGGCATATAAAGCTCCCGTCGGCTGTCAACAACGGCTGTACGAATTGGCTTTGTACCTGAGCCAACTGTAATGGCAAGGTCACGAAGCAGAGTGGTCTTTCCGCCTCCGGGGATAGAATAAATCAGTATTGAAACAGGCTTTCCCGTACTGAAACAGCGTTCGATCACAGGCTCGCACACCCCTCGCACTAAATGGGGCAATCTAATATTCAGTGAGGTGAATTCGCGAACTCCTCTGCCGTCGGGCGCCAGTGTTCCGCATACCCCCACGCGTATACCGCCATCCACGGAAATGTATCCCTCTTTTATGGTGTCCTCGTGGGCATAAATTGAGCCTTGACAGAACCTTGCGGCGCACCGATTCATTTCCTCTGCCGTCATTTTTTCAAAGAGACAAATGTTTTTACCCATATGTGTAAGTGAAGCGAGTGCATTTTGGCGAAGGCGTATTTCTGTAAGCTCAGATTCCCAAATTCGCTCCTCTGCTGCAAGCTTGTTAATTATCTTATTAACCTTTACGGGAAGACATTGTGACACAATTGATGGCAGTATATTATCCATTTTAACATCATCACCTTTTTGTCTGTTATACTCTATATATACGGACAAGCAACTGTGAAAATGACTGCAGCCTTAAAATTGTGACAATAAAAATCACCGCCCGTTAGGGCGGCTGTAAGTCATTGTTATTTTGATGTTCACGTACCTTTTTACATGGCAACTCAACACTTGCGTTGAGGTTTATATTGTGAAGCAGTTTGTGGGCGGCACGGGAATTGTACATCCTTATTACGACAAATAATATCCTCCCACACAATGTGGGAGGATGCTCTCACTTGTGACGGCGGCCGTGTCTTTCCCTTGCGATAGCTGCAGGACTCTTTTTTCCATTGCGTACCATGACGGCACGGGGGCGGGATATGATTCCCGAAAATAAAGACAGCAGTGCACAGCCTCCATATCCTGTTAGCGTGCTCCAGCCGGTTATAATGCTGTCTCCGTTTTTGGCAAACAAGGATGCCACAAATACCAAGGTGCAGTAAAGCGCACAGCCGAGAATTGAGGTTGAAATAGAATTGTCCCGGTTTAAAAGCGATGCGGCAAGGGATGTTGCCAGCGCGCCGACATACAGTGCGGCAAGCGCAAAAATACCGATTGCTGCCATAGGATCAGAAAAACGAAGAAGTACGGCACAGAAAATAAGCACCGACGCCAATGCCGCGGCCATACCTATTGCTGTGCCTTTGAGTGCCGCCGTAACCGTTTGCGGCATTATTCGTGATTCGTCCTCTTGCTTCTTTAAATTCATAAACCTTCCTCCCGATATGATAAGCTTACTTATCACTATGCGGAGAAGGCGTTATTTATGTCAGCAATCCTCTGCTTTTACGTCCACGTTTTTAACCGCATTTTTCAGTATGCGGATTTTTGTTCCGTCACGACCTGTTTCGATAAGCACGGTCTCCTCTTTGATGCTGACTATTTTTCCTATAATACCACCGATTGTGGTAATTTCGTCACCAACGCTGAGCCCATCGCGCATGGCGTTGGTCTCACGCTCTTGCTTCTTTTGGGGTCTGTACATAAAGAAGTAGAATACAGCCACCATAGCAATAATCATGACGATGCTCATAGCACCCTGTCCGAAAAGTCCTCCTGCCGCTTCAGCAGATGTGGGAGCAGCTTCAAGAAATAAGTTTAACATGTTAACCTCCAAAATTTAATAGCTAGGTATATTATATCTCATATAATGGTAAATTGCAAGAGTTATTTTTAAAATTGGAGATAAATTATTGATGCTCCACGGATTACCGAATGGTATTGTCGGCATCAGAGTTCATTTCGGGCATTACAAGCTCTATCCGGTATTTTGAAGTGCGTATTACATGTGTTATAAACCCGACTGATACAAGCCCCGAGACAACGGTAAGAATAATGTACACTGTGCTAGACATTTCACCTATATAATTCAGAAGCACACCCATGAGATTGAACCCGAAATGGATCAAAAGGGATGCCGTCAGCGAGCGGTACTTTTCTCTCATGAAAACGAGCAAGAAACCGAGAATTGATGCGTAGATAACCCAAAGTACGCTGCCGTGAGACATTCCAAAGCCCCATGATGATATTATCATTGCGGCGAGCATAGGTATGCCCTGCTTGAGACTTGTATAGCAAAGTCCTCTGAAAACAATCTCCTCGATTATGGGAGCGCCGACAACTGTAAACAGAATTGCAATCACTGATGTGGTGTCAGCTATAATGGAGGAGGCATCGGCATAGCTTTCAAGCCATTCGGTTGGGAAGGGAATCATTGACAAAACAAGACTTACAAACACATTAAGAGCCCCACCGAAAATAATAAGAGTGATTACATCGGGTATGGGAAGCTTTGTAAGACCGACCTCGCGGAGAAGATTCTTTTTTCTCACTTTGAAGATTATAAAATATGTTATAGTGGTGAGCAAGGCTGCAATAGCGGTGATGTGAATGGCATATTTGCTAATAAAATCAATGTATATCTCCTGAGCATTAATGGCATAGGAGTTTATGAAACCGAGGTAAGCTTCCTTTGTCATATCTGCGGCATTTTGCGTGATAAAGCTCATATCTGAGGTGACGCTAACGTAAAAAGACACCCCAAATGCCGTAACGAACATGAGAACAATCTGCCAGACTATATATACTCCGTAATACAGCATGGCAAGCCCGAAGCCTCTGATCGCTCTTCCGAATTTCATTGAAAAACTCCTTCCTTAGAGTAAATAATACCGTACAGCATAAGTATATATCAGAAAAAACAAAAAATAAAGCTTAAATTTGTGAATAATTGTCTGTGATGAAAATTTACAATATTGAATTGCAAATATAATGGCTTTTGTGGTATAATGTTTCCACACTTAACTTCAGATGTGAGGTATCTTATGGCTAAGGGCAATGTAAATGAGCTGTTTTTGGAAATACTCGATAAAAGGATACTGAAAAAAGCTGTTTTTTCAAAATCCGAGGATAAGTCTGTCATACGTGATACTGTTTCTCTCAAGGAAAAGAAGGGAAATGTGTTTGCATCGGTGGAACGGCTGACGAAGGACAATAAGGCTTTTCACAGGACTCTTTCTCCTGATACATGTGTAGCGGTACAAGAGCTTGAGAAAATGATAAATGAGGATTTTCGTCAACTCAACATAATGACAACGGCAGGTGATATAGAGATAAAGCGTTCCAAATCCGGAACGGTGCATATTTCGGGAAGGCTTTCGGACACATCGCAAAAAGCGGAGATTTCCTCTGATACAAAAAGGTATATTCTCGATGCTTCACGTGATACCGCGTTTCTGCACGAACTGGATATAACCGATCAAAACGGGAGGGTTCACGACAAGAAGCAGGCTAAGTTCAGACAGATTAACCGTTTCCTCGAGTTAGTCAGGGATGTGGAAGACAGACTACCCTGTGATCGCCCGGCGGTTATTTACGACCTTTGCTGTGGTAAAAGTTATCTGACTTTTGCCGTTTATTATTACTTTACGAAAATAAAAGGACGTGAGGTGAAAATGTACGGCGTAGACCTCAAGGAAGATGTAATAAAATACTGTAATGAAGTTGCAAAGCGTGTTGGTTTTGACAATCTAAGCTTCACATACGGAAATATTAATGAATATGCTCCGCCTGAACCCCCCGATATGGTTATTTCACTCCATGCCTGCGATATTGCCACTGATATAGTGCTTGCCAACGCTGTCAAGTGGGGGGCGGGAATAATTCTTTCAACGCCTTGCTGTCACCACGAAATGTCGATGCAGCTGTCGGGCGGTGTAGGGGCGGCGTCGCTTCGCGGTGAGCTTTCAGTCATTCTCGAACACCCGATTCTAAGGCAGAAGCTGTGCGATGCGATGACGGACGCACTCAGGGCAAAGCGGCTGGAATCTATGGGGTATTCTGTCACGACGCTTGAACTTATCGACCCGGACGAAACACCGAAAAATCTGATGATACGTGCGGTAAGGAACAGAAGATTGTCAAAGACCTTCAAGGATAAAGCTCTCTCTGAATACAGGCGCGTTTGTCAAGGACTTGGGATAAAGCCGTATCTCGACCTGCTTATTTGTGAAAATGAAAAATAAAAAAATAGTGTCATTTTTTTCGATATTTACCGTTGTTTGTTCATCAATATTATTTGTATATCACTTTTTCCATCTATGTCTGTGCCTTTTAGGCTTTGACTCTGTTATGATGGGTATATTTTCGCTGATCGTAATGGCGCTCGTATCGCTTCCTGTTATTTTTAGGGACAGGCTTCGCCGTATTCTCGGAAAAGCTTTTTTGGTTTTTCACATTTTCTTTGCTGTGTGTATGTGTGTCTGCATTGTGAGCGTTACGGTGCTGTGGTGTCATATCCTTATGGGAGCAGGACAGACCGCAGATTCAGTGATTGAGAGGTATAAGGCATCCGATGATTTCGGAGAGGGCACAGTAGTTATGGTGTTTGGATGCCGAACTCACGGTTATTCTCCAAGTCTTACGTTAAAGCTGAGGCTTGATGAAGCGTACAGTCTGCTCAAAGCCCTTCCCGATGCCGTATGCATCGTCAGCGGCGGTCAAGGTTCCAACGAAACCGTGCCGGAGGCTGATGCAATGGAGGCGTATCTTGTAGGACTCGGAATCGAAAAAGAACGGATAATTAAGGAGTCGTACTCTCATTCCACAAGCGAAAATATCAGGCTCACAAAGGCACTTATAGAATCAACCGGTATGGAATACAAGAAAATAATCGGTGTTTCCACTGCCTTTCATCTTCAAAGAATCAAAATTTTATCGAAGCGTTACAGCCTACCCATGGATATATGCTCGTCACCCTCACCAAGTCCTGCACATTTCTATGTGAGTATGGTCAGAGAGTACCTTTCATATATAAAAATGATATTTTTCGATAAGGCTGTTCTTATCACTAAAATTGCTTGAAACCTCAGCAAAAGATGTGTGTCTGTGCCGCTTATAGTTAAGGAGATATGATGAAGGAAGCATTCAAAAAAATCAAAGCCTTTTTCAGGCGCCTTCCGAGTGCGCCGTTTTACTGGTGGTTTATATTGATTGCAGTTGTTTGTGCTGTACTGTATTTTGTGCTGGAAATAGCCAGCAGGGGTACGCTCACAAACACTGTAATCCATATTTTTTCACATCCGTTTGTGTTCTTAACAAACTACGGAATTATAATTTTTAGCTTTATGCCGTCACTCTTTATAAAAAGAAGGCTGCCGTATACCTTTGTGGTAACAATTCTGTGGCTAGTTCTGGGAATATCCAATGGAATTGTCCTTATATATCGTGCAAACCCACTTTCAGCGATTGATTTCCTTGTGATAAAGTCCATGTTCAACATGGCGACGATATATTTTACGGTGCTGCAACTCATACTTATTGTCATTGGTGTAGTGGCGGTTATCACGGCTACGGTATTTATGACAATAAAGTGCCCGCGCTTTTCAGTAAATTATAAATACGCTGCAATAAGTACCGCTTTTGTGCTTTTATCTTTAACTGTTCTTAGTGTTTATGTTGTTGATGCCGATATGACAGTATATGAGGCTGGGCAACTTGAGCTTGCATATTCAGATTACGGCTTTTCATATTGCTTTTTGAAAAGTCTGGTTTCACAGGGTGTTGACCGTCCGATTGACTATGATCCTGCTGCAGCGGATGAGATGGTGGAGTCGCTTTCCACCGAAACTCACGAATATGTGGATGTCAGTGAAATTACCAAAGGTACACATATTCTGCCCAATATTATTGTAGTTCAGCTTGAATCCTTCATGGATATTTCGCAAATAAAGGGAATAAAAATCACCTCCGACCCCACTCCCAACTTCACAAGGCTTAAAAATGAAGGAATATCGGGGTATTTGAGGGTGCCCCATGTGGGAGGCGGAACGGCAAATATTGAATTCGAGGTTCTTACAGGTATGAACCTTGACCATTTTGGTTTCGGCGAATTTCCGTTTACTACCGTCCTTAAGAGCACGGCGTGTGAATCGCTTGCGTTCAATATGAAGACTTTGGGTTATACCGCCCACGCTATGCACAACCATATTGCAAGCTTCTATGACCGCGACCTTGCATATGCCAGCCTTGGCTTTGACACCTTTACGCCTATTGAAATGATGTTCGATGTAACGAAAAATCCTCTGGGATGGGCGAAGGATGAGGTTATGACCTCGGAGATAGTGTCCGCCCTTGACTCAACGGAGTCTCCTGACGTTGTATTTGCGGTAGGAGTTCAGGGACACGGTAAATACCCCGAAGAACCCATTGATACAGCAGTCGGCGGATTTGTTGTTGATTCAGAGCTGCGCACAGAATCAAATGCTGACTTCGGAATAAGCGGCATCGCGGACAGCAGTATTTTGGGTCAGTTTGAGTATTATATCAGTCAAATAAACGAAATAGATATTTTTATCGGTGAAATCATAGATTCACTTGAAAAGCGTGGTGAGCCTTATGTGGCTGTTTTTTACGGCGACCATCTACCCGCGCTTCCGATAGATGAATCAGATCTTAAAAGTGGTGATCTCTACAAGTCAGAGTATGCTATAGCTTCAAATATTACTCTTGGTAATTTAGCAGAAGGTGAAGATCCGAATACGCTTGATCTGGATATTGAAAGCACACATCTTTCCGCATACATACAAATGCTCTGCGGATTTTCGGTGGGAAGTATTACAGCTCTCCACCAATACGAGCTTGAAGCAGGCGAAGATAAGAGCGCACTGCTTGAAAAATTAGAATACAAACAGCTTTACGATAAAAGTGAATCCGAATATACACGTACAAACATACGTTTCGGTACCCGTACGCTCTCGGTTGATTCCTGCGTGCCTAACGGTAATGCTCTTGAAATTAGGGGTGTAGGTTTTACAGAATATACAGAGGTCAAGGTCGGTGGGATGCGCTACGAAACAACGCTGGTGGACAGCAACACAATAAGAGTTGAAAATGTATTCTTTGACTACACACCTCTTGAAGTGGAGTGGGTGTCATCCTCGGGCAAGGTGCTTGCATCTGTCATATATGGGGAATGATAAGCTTGAAAACAACTATTTAGCCGAAGGGATTTTGTATTATGAACGATAACATTTTCTCAAAGAGATTTTCTTTTCTCAGAAAGAAAAACGGATATACCCAGGAAAAGATCGGCAAGATGATGGGAGTCAGTAACAGAGCCGTGTCAAAATGGGAAAACGGTCTTGCTTTTCCCACAATGGATAACATCTACAAGCTCTCGAAAATATTCGGAGTCAATGTTGACTTCTTCTTTTCATGCGAGGTGCATACCGAGATTAAACCGGAACTGCCGGCTGAGGGAATGAAATCACTGCGAGCAATTTACCGCATTGGCAGAGGTCCCTCAAGCTCTCATACAATAGGTCCCGAACGCGCCTGCGAGATGATTAAAAAATCCTACCCACGGGCGGACAGCTTTACGGCAATACTTTACGGTTCTCTTGCCAAAACGGGGGTTGGTCACGGAACCGACCGTGTAATAAAGTCAACCTTTTACCCGATTCCATGCGACATCAGATTTAATAGGACTTTAAATGAGCTTCCGCATCCCAATACGATGGATATTATTGCATATGAAAAGGGTTATGAGCTTGGGAGAAGCCGCGTTGCAAGTGTGGGGGGAGGAAAGATAGTCGTTGATGGTGTAGAATACGGTGAAGGGGATGATGTTTACCCCGTTTCCTCCTTTGAAGCTATTGCAGAGGTATGCAGACGCGACGATATACGTCTTTGGCAGTATGCACATCGCTTTGAAGGCGATGAGCTGCTAGATCATCTTGCTCTTGTGTGGGAACAGATGAAGAAAAGTATAGCCTGCGGACTGGCTGATGAGGGGGTTCTTCCGGGCGGACTGTCTGTACAGAAGCGCGCCAAGCAGCTATATAACAGCCGCCATATAGATGAATCCGCAGAAACTCGCGAAAACAGGTTAGTATGCGCATACGCTTTTGCAGTCAGTGAGCAGAATGCTTGTGCTGAACACATAGTTACTGCGCCTACCTGCGGGGCATCCGGAGTTCTTCCGGCTGTGCTCTTTTACGAACAAAAACGCCGCAACTATTCCGACACGGATATTATACACGCGCTTGCAGCAGGCGGACTTGTGGGTAATCTTATAAAGACCAATGCCTCTATATCGGGAAGTGAGTGTGGATGTCAGGCAGAGATCGGAAGTGCCTGCGCAATGGCGGCGGCAGCTCTGGGTGAGCTATTTGGTCTCGAGCTTGATAAGATTGAGTACGCAGCGGAAATTGCCATTGAGCATCATCTTGGTCTAACCTGCGACCCTATATGCGGTCTTGTACAAATACCGTGTATAGAGCGAAATGCTGTGGCGGCGATGAGGGCTATCAATGCTGTCAGTCTTGCGAATTTTTTATCAGATTCCAGAAAAATATCTCTTGATAAGGTAATAAAGGTGATGCACAAGACGGGACTTGACATCAGAAATCAATATAAGGAGACTGCACAGGGTGGTCTTGCAGAGCTTAAGGTATAATTTTTATAGAGAAAAAACAGGGAAAACCCCTTTTGTCTTACATTGACAAAAGGGGTTTTTGATAAGTCTACACATAGCTGCGGTCTACTTTGATGACTGCGTTGTATGTGTCAGAAAGAGTTCTGATTTTTTCGGAAATAATTTGCGAAAGCTTGCTGTCGCAAAGTTTGCATTCAAAAGGTGCCACTACGTCGAAAATTATATTGGTGTGGGTCACACCCCGTACCATTCTGAAGTCGTGCATGGATAACGTACAGTTAATCTCTGCTGAAACCAAAAGAAGAATGGCTTCAGTTTCACGACGCAGTTCTTTCAGTTCTTCATCGTTTGTTACTACGGGGTCAAGATGAATAACAAGATCAATTCCATCACTCTTAAAATCATTTTCAATGTTGTCAATGAGGTCGTGGCTTAAAAGAATGTCTGTTTCTGAATCTACCTCAACATGGACTGATGCAAATGTACGATCATGTCCGTAGCTGTGTACCGTCAGGTCGTGAAATCCGAGAACTCCCTCATATGACGTTATTTTTTTGGCGAGTGCCAAAACAAATTCCTTTGAGGGGCGTGTTCCGAGCAGAGGGTCAGAGGTCTCGATAATAAGTCCGACGCCCGATTTAATAATAAAGCAGGCGACTGCCATTCCAAGCCATCCATCAAGATTGATGTTGCTTAATCTGGATGCCAGCGCACCTAAAAGTACTGCTACGGTTGAAATCACGTCGTTTCTGCTGTCCGTGGACGCTGCCATAAGCGTTGTAGAATGAATATGTATGCCGACAGAACGGTAAAACAAACTCTGCCACAGCTTGATTACAACGGATACTCCAAGGATGGTGAGAGATATAACAGAATAATCGGTATTCTGAGGATTAATTATCGCGTCTATGGAGTTTATAAAAAATTCAATTCCCAAGACGCATATTGCCATTGATATAAGAAGTCCTGTGATATATTCTATTCGCTGGTGCCCGAAGGGATGCTTTTGGTCGGCGGGCTTTGCGGCAAGCTTGAAGCCTACCAAGGTAATTATGGAGGAAGCCGCGTCAGCAATGTTGTTGACGGCATCGGCAATTACGGCAATACTACCTGCCGCGATTCCTATGATTACCTTCAATACGGACAACAGCACATTCGTCAGAATACCTAGCACACTTGCCGTTGATGCGCAGGCATCTCGGACCGTGGGATCATCCGTTTTTGTGTGATTTTTTACAAACAAAGATAAAAGCTTAAGGTTCACAAAATTCGCCTCACAATAATTATTTTTAAGTGAGTGGTGTTTTCGGATCAACCACACATTTTGGTGCCGCGCGGATTAGTCCTCTAATTCTGCTATTTTTTCTGCTGCCGCAAGGATTCCAAGTTTACCGCTTTCGTAGGTAAGTCCCCCTTGCATATACGCAATGTACGGCTCTCGCATAGGTCCGTCTGCGGAAAGCTCTATGGATGAGCCTTGAGTAAACGCGCCTGCTGCCATTATTACCTCGTCAGAATATCCCGGCATCGCCCAAGGCATGGGAGACACATAGGAATCCACAGGGGAGCCTGACTGTATTCCTTGGCAGAAGGCGATAAGTCGCTCGGGCTTGCCGAGAATGATAGCTTGTATGATGTCGGCGCGGTGTTCATTCCACCGAGGATTCACAGAGAATCCGAGTGCCTCGAAAATATACGCGGCAAAGTGTGCTGTTTTAAGTGCCTGTGCGGTTACATGAGGAGCAAGAAAAAAGCCTTTGAAAAGATTCTTGCTGTTTCCGAGAGTAGCACCGCATTCAAGTCCAACACCTACAGTTGTGAGACGGTAGGAGGCAAGCTCCACCGCCTTTGCACTTCCTGCGATATATCCTCCCGATTCCGCTATTCCTCCGCCCGGGTTTTTAATAAGAGAACCCATTATAAGATCCGCTCCTACGGCGCAGGGTTCCTTTGTCTCGGTAAACTCGCCGTAACAGTTGTCAACTACTACATATGCATTGGAACGAGCCTTGACAAATCGCACCGCCTCTCCTATCTGGTCAACGGTGAGCGTAGGTCGGTTCATGTATCCCTTTGAACGCTGGAGGAATACCACCTTGACTCGTTCTGTGCCATCCTTGAGGGCTTTTTCAACAGAGTCAAAATTGATACCGTCCCCACAAAGGTCAACCTGCCTGTATTCTACTCCGAAATCGGCGAGAGAACCGTTTCCGGATTCTCCCGATATACCTATTACCTCCTCGAGAGTGTCATATGGCTTACCGGTAATGGACAGCATAATATCATTTGGACGAAGCAGACCGTAAAGCGCTATCGCTATTGCTTGAGTGCCGTTTACAATGCTATGGCGCACAAACGCCGCCTCTGCACCGAAAACATCTGCGTATATCTTGTCAAGGGTCTCGCGTCCTTTGTCATCGTAACCGTAACCACTGGTCCCGGCGAAGCAGGTTTCATCAACACGGTTATTTTTAAACGCGTACATAACACGCTTGGTATTTTCGAAAGCAATGCGGTCAATATCCGAAAATATCGGCGCCAGCTCTGCCTCTGCCTTAGCGGTAATCGAAGCGAGATCTATGTTTTTCATTTTTAAGTATCCTTTCAATGGCGGTTTTCAAAATTTATTCACTATGTCCTTGAATACATTTCCGCGTTCCTCGAAATTCTTGAACATATCGAAGCTGGCGGAAGCAGGGGAGAGAATCACTGTGTCACCGTCTACAGCAATATGCCTTGCCATGTTGACAGCATCTTCAAAGGTATTTGCTTCAAAAATTTCAGGAATTCCGGTATAACCGTCGTAATTTAGAAGTGCCGATTTTATCTTTGGTGCAGTCGCACCAACAAGGACGATTTTTTTGGCACTTTTACACAGGGGTTTGGCGAGAGGCTCGTATGGAATATTTTTATCATACCCACCACAGATGACGATAAGTTTTTCGCTGAAGGCTCCCAAAGCCGCTTCAGTACGGGCAGGACTTGAATCTATGGAGCTGTTGTAATATTTTACTCCCTCAAATTCACGGACAAACTCACAGCGGTGTTCTACACCTCCAAAAGTGTGAGCAATTTCCGTCACGGTTTCAGGACTGACAAAGCCGTGGGTAAGTGCAATTGCGGTCATGTAATTTTCCACGTTGTGGCGTCCGGGAAGTTTTATGTCGGATACTCTGGTAATCGTCTCCGTATTTCCCAGCTCATCACGGTATACTATTTTACCATCATGCTCGAATACCGCCGCACCTATCTTGGGGAGACATTTAGCCGAGAAGAATGTCACGGGGACGTCGATTTCGTAAGCCATTTTCCTAGTAGTCTCACATCCGTAGTTAAGTACCGCATGGCGGCATCCGGGATTTGTGAAGATGTTTTTCTTGGAGATGGTATACTCTTCCATGTCCGTGTGCCAATTAAGGTGGTTCGGTGACACGTTTGTAATAGCTGCCGCGAATGGGGATCTTTTCATTAAGTGAAGCTGAAAGCTTGAAAGCTCTACTACAGCAATATCATTTTCACGGATGTTTTCGATTTCCGGAAGTAAGGGCTTACCTATATTTCCGCCAACCCACACCTTTGAGTCTAAACCAAGCTTTTTTACCTCGAGTTCCAGCATTTTGTAGGTAAGCGTGGTTGTAGTTGTTTTACCGTCGCTACCCGTGATACCGAATATTTTACAAGGGCACAGCTCGAAGAATACCTCCATTTCACTAGTAATCACAGCGCCTCTCGAAACTGCGTTTACAAACTGCGGAAGATCACCGCGTATACCGGGAGCTTTGAATATTACGTCCTCGGTGATGTTGTCAAGATATTTTTCGCCGAGTAGCAGCAAAACGCCTTTGTTTTCAAGGCTTTCCGCCAGTTCTGAAAGCTTTTCACGGGGCTTTATGTCTCTTGCACTGACTATGGCACCGCAGGAAATCAGAAAATCTATCGTGGGCGTGTTTGATACACCGATACCCACCACGGTTACATTCTTTCCTCGTATATATTCTTTGAATTCAGTAAGTTTTGACATGACTTACACCTTTCTCGGTCATTTTGACCACGGTTTTCGATGCAATAAGGAGCGTTAGTCACTAAAGTTTTTTCCGACCAGTGTTCTTTATCACATGGGGGTTTTGGGGGCTTGTGCATAAAAATATTATCTATTTGGCAATATAAGCCGCAGCCATGCAGGATAGTTTATTTACAGACATTATATCACACAGTATTATATCACAGTATGAAGGAATTGTAAATACAAATTTGCAAACATTATAGCCTGAAGTATAGCGAAAGCAGCCCCGAAGGACTGCTTTAAACAATTCAATCTACCCAGGTGTCTGTTACTTTTTTGTATGCCTCAATTTTTTCTTTTAGTAACGCAGGATCGTCATGATGGGCAAGGATATAGATTTTTATCTTCGGCTCTGTGCCTGAGGGACGAATTACAATGACATCCCGGCAGTCGGTAACGTAGTAAAGCACGTTGGATGACGGAAGACCTGTGGAGGTTACCTTTCCCGTGTCAACGTCGAGCACTGTATCGTTTAGATAGTCTCGGCGTTCGATTATGCGTCTGCCTGCCAGCTCTGTGGGAGGGTTGCTTCTGAGATTATCCATAAGCTTTTTAATACATTCAAGGCCATCAAGCCCCTCCATATAGATATTTGCAAGTCCCTCGTCATAGTAACCGTAACGCTCATAAAGTGCCTGTACTGCGTCACAAAGCGTCATTCTCTTTGTGCTGTAGTATGCAGCCATTTCACAGATAAGCATGGTTGCAACTACTGCGTCTTTGTCGCGTGCGTAGGTGCCTTTAAGATAACCGTAGCTTTCCTCAAAACCGAAAATATAGTTATCATGACCGGTACACTCGTAGGTTTTGATGACCTCGCCGATGAACTTGAAGCCGGTAAGCACATTGTGAAGTCTGACACCGTGCGCCTCACATATTTTTGTAACTATATCGGTTGTTACTATGGTCTTGATAGCATAAGGGTTTTCGGGCATACCTTTTTTCTCGTATGCGGTGATAATATAGTCAAGAAGGAGTGCTCCCACCTGGTTCCCGGTAAGGCGGATGAATTTGCCTGACTTATCCCTTGACATTACACCGACTCGGTCAGCATCTGGATCGGTGGCTATTATAAGGTCGCTCTTAACTTTTTCAGCCAGCTTTATTCCAAACTCAAATGCCTCGGGAAATTCGGGGTTTGGGTATCCGATGGTGGGGAAGTTCCCGTCAAGCACCATCTGTTCATCAACCGTTTCAATGTGCTTAACACCTATGCGGCGCATAATTTCCGGCACCATTTTGTAGCCCGCACCGTGAAGAGGTGTGTACACTATTTCAAGCTCGTCGGCAACCTTTTTAACAACATCGGGATTGACTGCCTCTGCCAACACGTTTTGAAGATATTTTTCATCAAGAGAGGTGGGGATGAATTCAACGATGCCGTCTGATACAGCCTTATCAAAATCCATCGTACGCACATCATCAAAAATATCGGCGGCATTAATAAATTCAGTGACCGTAGCGGCGTGATCGGGGGGGAGCTGAGCACCGTCCTCCCAATAAGCTTTATAGCCGTTGTACTGACCGGGATTGTGAGACGCCGTGATGTTTATTCCTGCAATGGTGTGAAGCTCACGTACGGCGAAGGAAAGAACAGGTGTGGGTCTCAGACTGTCGAAAATATACACCTTAATGCCATTTGCGGCAAGGGTACCTGCGGCGGTTTTGGCAAAAAGCTCGGAATTGTTTCTCGAATCGTAAGCTATTGCAACACCTCGCTCTGACTTTCCAAGCTTATTTATAAGGTCTGCAAGTCCTTGGGTTGCATGGGCAACGGTGTAAATGTTCATTGCGTTGATTCCTGCCATCATTGTGCCTCGCAGGCCGGCGGTACCAAATTCGAGCGATCTAACGAAACGGAGCTTTATCTCCTCGTCGTCCGTGATGGCTCGAAGCTCAGCTTTGGTGTTTTCATCAACCTTGTCCGAGGTGAGCCAACGCTCGTAGTTTTTTCTGTAGGACATATTAATTACCATACTTTCGCTTATGCGAAAGCTTCCTTTCTTGGACTGTGGAGTTATGTGTGATTCAATAGTACAAAGCCTGATGTGAAAATATAATTATACACCGCTTCACACTCTTGTGTAATTCCTTGCCGACGGGTGTTATAAAATTACTTCTCATTTATTGCTTCCAGTGCAAGGGCTAGCTGATCAGGGCAGGAAGTGGTCTTGAAGCCGCATCTGATACCCTTGAGTCGTTCAATAGCTTCGTCAATAGACATTCCGCTCACCAGGGCGGCAACTCCTTGGGTGTTACCCGAGCATCCTCCGACGAATTTTACGGATTCGATTCTGCCACCGTCGGTTACAATGTCAATCTGACGTGAGCAGGTTCCTTTTGTGGTATAGGAAAGTGTCTTTTTCATTTTATGCGGTTTCCTTTCGGATTATTAGCGTTATTTTATTTTTAATATCTGCTGAAGCGGTTCGACACACCAAATGCTGATATGAACGCAAGATATTTTCATTGGCATTCAGAGTATTGTTTTCAAAAAGAGAAGGTTTTTCTCTTCAAAGAATATGCAAAAGCTCACAGTATTCAGATTTGTTATTACTTTTTCGTATTGATATGCGGATAAATTCCAAAAGGTGCATATTGCGGCACAGCCAGACTCAAATACAGGATAAAGGCGTTAAGTCCTTTAGCGCTTCCCACCTTGAAGATTATATCGCAGGCAAACTCGCTGTCACTGTATGTAAGCGGCATGGAATCAGCTTTATATAGGGAAAGACCAAATTTTTTTGCCGCTGTCAAAACATCTTCAAATGCGGGGCTTGAATCAAGCAGAAGATTGAACTCAAAGAAGCAGGTTCCGGACATATTGAGATGGGAATCGTTCGGTACGGATATGCCTCGCTTAAGCAGTGCGTATCTTGTGGTCACACTTCCGTCGGGAGTGGTGACATCGCAGGAATATATGGGGTTTAACTCATATTTGTCCGTAAGACGGTAGAAGCTTATTAACTTCGCATCTCTCGAACTGTCAAGGGGGAGCATGCACATATCTGCCCTGCCATAATACACCTCCTCGCATACCGAGGAAAAATCGGAGGAGTAGATGACCGACGGCTTTTCTATAACCTCACTGAATATACGAAATGCCGCATCTGCGTATGCGTTACGGAAGTATGCAATCTTGGATGGCCCTGTATATGTGGCGGGCCCAAGCAGCTTGGCACTGATGTCAATTCCCCTTGCGGAAAATTCGTCTGCCAGACAGGCACACACAGTGAGCTTGTCGGAAAAGACTTGGGCTTTGTTCTCGAAAATTACGTAATCTTTAATTTCATCCGGAACATCCGCGTCGGGATTTTGGAAAACGAACATTTTTTCAAACTCATTGATTCGATTCTCACCTAATAATATGGCAGGATCCCGCATTAATTGAACGGCCAGGTCGCGAAGTTGAACCGAGCGTCGTTCTGCGGCAGAGACAGAATCCTTTGAAAGCAGCGACAGATTACCTTCTATTACGGAAATGGCGCTGTTTTTTGTGTTCATTAAAGCTTCCTCCCGGTTGATGTCAAAATAAGCTCTGTAACAGCTATAGCTGTACAAGCCTCAATTACTGGTACAGCACGGACCGCGATACACGGGTCATGCCGTCCTTGAATCGTGAGCGTGGTGTCGATACCTTTTTCAAGGTCCACGGATTTCTGTTCCTTAAATATTGATGGTGTGGGCTTCAAGGCAACGGAAAATATGATTGGCATACCTGTGCTCATGCCGCCAACAATTCCTCCGCAGTTGTTGGTGGACGTAACGACCTTGCCGTTGACATATCGATATTCATCATTGACCTCTGAGCCGTAAGCTTGCGCAAATCGGAAGCCAAGTCCGAATTCCACGCCCTTGACAGCAGGGACAGCGAACATCATTCTTGAAATTTCGCTTTCTACGCTTCCAAACATATGCTCACCTATAGCCTCGGGAGCACCTACAACGGCACATTCTATCTTTGCACCAACAGAATCGCCGCTGTCTGCTGCCTCATTTATAATTTTTGCAAAGGCTGTCGCCGCTGTAGGGTCTATAGCCGGGAAGTCATTAGCTTTAAGCGAAATAAGGTCGCCGGCTGTAACATCGTTTGAGAAGGAAGCATCATTAACATCAAGTATTTGCTTTATATGTGCACCTATCTCGATTTTGTATTCTTTAAGAAAAAGTGAGCAGAGGGCACCGCCAAACACAAGCGGCGCTGTAAGCCTTCCGGAGAAGTGTCCGCCGCCGTGAAGCTCCGTGTGCTCACCATACTTTATGGCGGCAGCATAATCTGCGTGGCTGGGGCGCGGAACGGTCATTTTATCTTGGTAAGAAGCGGAGTGCTGATTTGTGTTTTCTATCACTGCGCATATTGGGAAACCGTTTGTAAAGCCCCCCGACACACCGCTCAGGATGCGTGGAACGTCGGGTTCACGCCGTTTGGTTGAGAAATTTCCTCCCGGAGCACGGCGTTTCATAAATGCGGTTATATAGTCGGTGTCAAGTTTGAGTCCCACCGGGAACCCATCAATAACAACGCCGATGGCGTCGCCGTGGGATTCTCCGAATACTGACAGTTTAAGCTTTGTGCCATATACAGATGCCATCTTATTCACTCATTCCTTTTTTGTAAATCAGAAGTTTTCAAGCATATCGAAGCTGTCGGCAAGGAACGCCTTCAGCTCATCAGCATTTAACTGGCGCTGGGAAAGAAGAGAGAGTGTGTATATATGCTTTGCCAGCTTCTTTGCCTTGTCTGGCGCCGTCTCGGCGGTATCCGAAAGATGTGTGATAAGCTTGTTTGCGCTGTTTATAACAAGGGTCATGTCCGCCGGGAACTTTTCCTCATCCATGTCGTTTCCGTACATACGGTACATCTTCATCATGTCCTCCATACGGCGGGTTTCCTCGGAAATGTTGAGGACGGTGGGGATTTTTTCATTCTTTAAAAGCTCAAAGGAAACTTTAAGCTCACTGTTTCCGCTTACTTCCTTAAAGAGCTCTGTCAGCTTTTCATTTTCTGCAGCGGTACCCTCAGCTTTGAGTGCTCCCGCAACATCTGCGTCAATACGAACAAATTTTATGCCATCATTTTCCTGCTCAATGACGCTTATAAACTGTGTGTCGATCATTTTGTCAAGCACGATCACGTCAATGTCCTCATCGGCAAACATTGAAATATACTGCGCTTGTGCTGTTATGTCTGCGGCGTAATATATGGTTTTGTCGTGCTTGTCCTTGGCTTTTTCGAGATACTCGTCCAGAGTCACATATCCTCCGTCGGTTGTTTTGTATATAACAGCGGATTTTACACGATCGTAGAACTTACGGTCACGCATACAGCCGTATTCAACGAAGGTCTTTATATCCTCCCAAAGCTTTTCGTAGCTTTCACGTTCAAGATTGAACATGGAAGTTAGCTTGTCTGCAACCTTTTTTACAATATGAGCTGAAATTTTTGACACATACCCCGAATTCTGGAGATAGCTTCTCGAAACATTGAGGGGAAGCTCGGGACAATCCAGCACGCCCTTGAGCATAAGAAGGAATTCGGGTATCACTTCCTTAATGTTATCAGCAACAAATACCTGATTGTAATAGAGCTTTACCTGCCCTTCAAGGCTGTCATATTCATGTGCTATCTTGGGAAAGTAGAGTATACCCTTGAAATTGAGTGGGTAATCAGCATTAAGATGAATATGGAAAAGAGGCTCGCGGAAATCGGAGAATACTTTGTTATAGAATTTATCATATTCCTCGGCAGTACATTCCGAGGGGTTTTTCTGCCAGAGAGGATTTATATCGTTGACGGGTGTTGCTTCGTGCTCCGGCGCGGAGTCATCGGATTTTTCGTTTTCTTCTTTAACGTTGAGATAAATCGGAGTCGGCATGAAGGAGCAGTATTTGTCAAGTATGGTGCGAATGCGTGCTTCCTCCAAAAATTCAGATTCTTCTTCGGTTATATGCATCACAACATCGGTGCCACGTTCCTCGCGGAAATAATCCGATGTGATTTCGTATTCACCTGCCTCGGTGCAGACCCACTTGACAGCTGTATCCGCATTATAGGAGCGAGTGATAACATCGACGGTGGAGCTTACCATGAAGGCGGAATAAAATCCGAGACCGAAGTGGCCTATGATACCGTCAGCGGCACCGTCTTTGCGGTCGCTTCCTTCGTACTTTTCAATAAACTCAAGTGCTCCCGAAAGTGCGATTTGACAGATATAACGGCGCACCTCGTTTTCCGTCATGCCTATACCGTTGTCGGAAACAGTAAGGGTGCGTGCAGCTTTGTCAAGAGTAACGGTTATCTTATATTCAGGGTTATCAATATTTGCCTCTCCGAGGGATGTCAGTCTCTTTAATTTTGTGACTGCGTCACAGGCGTTTGAGACGATTTCGCGTAAGAATATTTCTTTTTCGGAGTAAAGCCATTTTTTTATAATGGGAAAAATATGTTCAATTTCAACGGAAATGCCGCCTTTTTCTGCATTTTTTAATTCTTCTGCCATTTTAGAAACCTCTTTTTCGTTGGAAATAGCGAGATTATAATACTATCTCATAATATATTCTAGCAAAAATAACGAAGACTGTCAAGTAGGAAAGAGATTTTAATTGTCAATAATTTATCGAATTGTTAATGATGTGCGAGGGCCATATATCGCCATGCCCGGATGAAAATTGCAGAGCTTCTCAAAATCAAAAAATCACAATCACCCCATCGGCAACCTAACCTATTATTTAACGGTTTTTGCTTTTCGCTGCTTAACGGGAAAGAAATATATGTCGGTTTCGTTTTTTATCTCCTTTCTGTAAAGTACAAGTACACAAATGTTTATTGCAGTCATGATGCTTACGGTCATGTCAGATAGGCTCCATACTGTTTTCTCCGCACATACTGCTCCGAAAAGTGCAAAAAGTGAATATGAAATCAGGTAAAATGTTTGAGCTTTTTTGCTTTTTGTGAGATAAGACAGACTTTCCGTTCCATAAAAAAACCAACATATAATGGTGCAGAAAGCAAATACAAATATTGCTGCAGCGAGTATCGTACCCGCCAGCGGAATAAAGCGTCCGTATGCGGCGTTAACGCATGTCATTCCATCTGCAACGAGCGTGACCCCGTGCCGCCTTGCGATAAGGACGGACAGTGCTGTGAGTGTACAGATTACAACTGTGTCGATGAACACCTCGAGCATACCGAAAACACCTTGCACCACGGGTGTTGTTCCTTCTGCTCCGGCGTGGGCTATTGGAGCTGTTCCGCATCCGGCTTCATTTGAAACAATACCTCTTGTAATACCTATACGCACAGCACGGCAAGTAACAAATCCCACAATGCCGCCCCCTACAGCTTGCGTTGAGAAGGTGTCATGAATTATCTCCTTTATTACCTCGTCAAGCATGGTGAGATTTGTAAATATTATAAACAACGACATTGCGATGTATACAGCACTCATTGTGGGAATCAGCTTGCCGGTGATTTTAGAGATTCGTTTTATTCCCCCCGAGGCAGCATACAAGGTTAATAATGTCAAAATAAGACCCAGAGCAAGCGGCGGTATGGCAAATGTATCACTAAGGGACACGGCTATGGCGTTAGCCTGAACCATGCACCCCATGGTGGCGGATGTAGCCAGGCAGAGAATCGCGAACAGAACAGCAAGTAATTTTGAAATTCGGGAATTGAGATCGGATAGATAGAACCAAGCGCCTCCATGGAACTTCCCATTCTTGTCGCATCTTGAATGTCTGACCGCCAGCACGGTTTCGGCATATTTGATGGGAAGTGCGGCAAGGGTGCTTATGAGCATCCAGAAAACAGATCCTGCACCGCCGGTAGTAATGGCGGAGGCAATACCTACGATATTTCCAACCCCGAGTGTGCCTGAAAGCGCGACAATCATTGCCTTTATTGGAGAAAATCCGGATTTTCCGCTGTTTTTTATTGCTGAGACAACCTTGAGAGGCTTTACAATGAAGAAACCTTTAAGCCAAACTATGAAAAGAAATCCCACGCCTAGAACAGACACGCATAGTCCAGGACCGAAAACATATGTATTAATAAAATCAAGCATAATTATTATCATAGCTTTCAGAAGCGAAAGCTTCCTTTCTGCAAAACACAGTCTGAAAATTTTATTTTCAGACTTATCACCATGGCTTTCAGACTTGTGTATTTGTACATATTATGCGTTTTAAACGGCAGTAATTACTGAACCTTAAGGCTGACTGTGAAGTATGGCTTCTTATTACTGACATTGTACCGTGATTTAAATAAAAATGTGGAAAAGAATTAACGATAAATTTGTTTAGCACTCGAAATCTCTTCGTGATAATTTGTACAAAAGCTGTCGTGCTTGTGCATTATTATATAGGTTGGAAATAAGTTGTTAAATAACTGTAAACTATGAAAAAAAAGCTTGATTTTTAAAAATTTCGGGTGTACAATAGTATCGTACGTTAGCACTCGATACGCTTGAGTGCTAAAAGCACAGAAAAAATAGCCTCCCGAAAAGGGTGGGCAAGATTTATAGGAGGAACAGAATTATGACTATCAAACCGCTTTCTGACAGAGTTGTCGTTAAGATGGTAGAAGCAGAGGAAACCACAAAGAGTGGAATCATTCTTGCAGGTGCGGCTAAAGAGAAGCCCCAGGTCGCAGAGATTGTGGCTGTAGGTCCCGGCGGACTTGTTGACGGCAAGGAGGTCGTGATGACCGTTAAGGTTGGTGAGAAGGTTATCACCAGCAAGTATTCGGGTACCGAGGTTAAGTGTGACGGTACTGAATACATCATTGTTCGTCAGTCCGACATTCTCGCAGTTGTAGAATAATTTTCTTGAAAGGATAGTGTATTAATATGGCAAAGAACATTATTTACGGAATTGAAGCAAGAAACGCACTTCTTGCAGGAGTTGATAAGCTTGCGAATACTGTTAAGATTACCCTTGGTCCTAAGGGCAGAAACGTAGTTCTCGACAAGAAGTTCGGAACTCCCCTGATAACCAACGACGGTGTTACTATCGCAAAGGAGATCGAGCTTGAGGATGCGGCAGAGAATATGGGCGCACAGCTTGTTCGTGAGGTTTCTACCAAGACCAACGACGCAGCAGGCGACGGTACAACTACCGCAACCCTTCTCGCGCAGGCTCTTATTACTGAAGGCATGAAGAATGTTACCGCAGGTGCTAACCCCATCGTTATCCGCAAGGGTATCCAGAAGGCTGTTGACACTGCTGTTGCTGCTCTCACTGCTAACTCAAAGAAAGTAAACGGTACCGCAGACATTGCTCGTGTTGGTACTATTTCCGCAGGAGATGAAATTATCGGTAATCTTATCGCAGATGCTATGGAAAAGGTTACATCCGACGGCGTTATCACCGTTGAGGAAAGCAAATCCGCAGAAACCTACTGCGAGGTCGTTGAGGGTATGCAGTTTGACCGCGGTTATCTCTCCCCCTATATGGCTACCGATACAGATAAGATGGAGGCTGTTATTGACGATGCGCTCATTCTTATCACCGAAAAGAAGATCTCCAATATTCAGGAAATTCTTCCCCTCCTTGAGCAGATCGTTCAGGCAGGCAAGAAGCTTCTTATCATTGCGGAGGATGTTGAAGGTGAGGCTCTTACAACTCTCGTGCTTAACAAGCTCCGCGGAACCTTCATGTGCGTAGCGGTTAAGGCTCCCGGCTTTGGTGACAGAAGAAAAGAAATGCTTCGTGACATCGCTATCCTTACCGGAGGCGAAGTTATCTCCGATGAGCTTGGCCTCGAGCTTAAGGATACACAGCTTACTCAGCTTGGCCGCGCAAGACAGGTTAAGGTTAACAAGGAAAATACCATTATCGTTGGCGGTGCGGGATCTTCTGATGATATTAAGAGCAGAATCGGTCAGCTTAAGACTTCTATTGAAACCACCACATCCGATTTCGACCGCGAAAAGCTTCAGGAAAGACTTGCAAAGCTTTCCGGTGGCGTAGCTGTTATCAAGGTTGGCGCGGCTACCGAAACCGAAATGAAGGAAAAGAAGCTCCGCATCGAGGACGCTCTCAACGCTACCAAGGCAGCAGTTGAGGAGGGAATCGTTGCAGGCGGCGGAACAGCTTACCTCAACGTGATTGTTGACGTTAAGGCACTTCTCGAAACCGTTGAAGGCGACGAAAAGACCGGTGTTAGCATCGTTCTCAAGGCTCTCGAAGCTCCTGTGCGTCAGATTGCTGAAAACGCAGGCTTCGAAGGCTCTATCATCGTTGACAAGATCATGAACAGCGGTAAGAAGGGCTATGGCTTCGACGCATACAACGAAAAGTATGTTGATATGATGGAAACCGGTATTGTTGACCCCACTAAGGTTACAAGATCCGCGCTTCAGAACGCAGCAAGCGTTGCGGCAACCGTTCTCACTACCGAGGCAGTTGTTGCTGATATCAAGGAACCCGAACCTGCAATGCCCGCAGGCGGC
>JAZNFI010000028.1:0-33272 GCA_045589075.1 Candidatus Flemingiibacterium sp. | reverse complement strand
CTTATGAAGATGAGCTTCGGTAACCGCATCGGCTTCAAGTCCGAGGGCATTGACGCCGACACCCTTTACAAGTCCTATTACGGCGCGTTTATAATCGAAACCGAGGACGAGCTTGACGGCGTACTTCTCGGCTGCACCACCGACGACGGCAAGATTACCATAGGCAAGGCTTCCGTATCCGTATGTGAGCTGTCCGACGCATGGGAAGGAACACTTGAAAAGGTATTCCCCACCAAGGTAAGTGAAATCAAGCCCGAGGTATGCGAGAAGTTCACCTGCGCCGAGCGTTCCAAGGCTCACCACATTGATACCTTTGCAAAGCCCCGTGTGGTTATCCCCGTATTCCCCGGTACAAACTGCGAATACGACACTATGCGCCGTTTTGTTAAGGCAGGCGCACACGCTGACATCTTCGTTCTCCGCAATCTTGATGCTGCAGCACTTGAATCGGCGGTTGACGAGTTTGTGGCACTTCTTGATAAGGCACAGATTATGATGATTCCCGGCGGTTTCTCCGGCGGTGACGAGCCTGACGGCTCCGGTAAGTTTATAACTGCCGTTCTCCGTAATCCCAAGGTCAAGGACGCAGTTACGAGGCTGCTTAACCAGCGTGACGGTCTTGCTCTTGGCATATGCAACGGCTTCCAAGCGCTTGTTAAATCGGGACTTCTCCCTTACGGTGAGATAATGGACGAAATGCGCCCCGATTGCCCAACTCTTACCTTTAATACTATCGGCCGCCACCAGTCCATGATGGTTCGCACCCGTATTGCTACTACTAAATCTCCTTGGCTTATGGAAGTGAATGCAGGCGACATTCACTCAATTCCCATATCTCACGGCGAAGGTCGTTTCTTTGCGAGCGAGGAGCTTATAAGAAGCCTTGCGGCTAACGGTCAGATTGCAACCCAGTATGTTGATATGGACGGCAATCCCACTATGGATATTCGCTACAATCCCAACGGTTCTACCTACGCTATTGAGGGCATTATCAGCCCCGACGGACGTATTCTAGGTAAAATGGGTCACAGCGAGCGTATTGGCAGAAATGTTGCTGTCAATATCGAGGGCGACAAGGATCAGAAGCTCTTTGAGTCCGGTATTAAGTACTTTAAGTAAATGTTTCGTTGGGATGCGCCTTGGCGCATCCCGTTTGCTTGTAAATACACTTTGCGTGAAACTTTTACAACATCTTCATAACAAATATTTAATTTAGTATTGATTTTTGGTTGTATTTTAGTATATAATATATATGTGTACCTATCCAATTTTATCGGAGGAGCAAAATGAGCAGTTACAAAAACAAAAAAGGCAATATATCCGACGTAAACGATATTGCACCTGAGCTTGCTGATATAATCGGCGCACAGCGAGAGTTTTTTGCGACGGGAAAGACGAGGGATATAGGTTTCCGACGTCAGCTTCTTATAAATCTTAAAATAATGATTCGTGATAACGAGTCTTTGATACTTGAAGCACTTCGTGCGGATCTTGGTAAGTCATACAGAGAAGGGTATCTTACTGAAATAGGACTCGTGGAGCAGGAAATAAACCATACCTTAAGACATCTACGTTCATGGAACTCTCCCAAAACAGTTCCCACTCCTTTTTATCTGTTTCCGTCTGTGAGCAGTCGAATGCCTCATCCTCGCGGTGTGGTTATGGTATTTACCCCATGGAATTATCCGTTCCAGCTTGCACTTATACCTCTTATCTCATCTATCGCGGCAGGAAACTGTACAATTCTGAAGCTTTCCGAGCATTCGCCAAACACAAGCAGACTGCTTTGTGAGCTTATCGACAGATATTTTGATCGTGAATATATAGCGGCTTACACCGACAGCTTTGAGGCTGTAAAGGCAATAAGGCGAGAGCCTCTCGGAATGGTCTTCTATACGGGTGGTCCTGCTGTTGCACGTATAGTATCAAAGGCGGCAGCGGCGCAGCTTACCCCTGTGGTTCTCGAGCTTGGCGGAAAGAGTCCCTGCATAGTTGACAAGACTGCAAATCTGCGTCTCGCGGCCCGTCGTATTGTCAGCGGAAAGATAGTAAATGCCGGTCAGACCTGCGTTGCGCCTGATTACATTTTCGTCGAGAGCTCGGTCAAGGATGAGCTTGTTTCTTATATCAAGGAATATCACGATAAATTCCTCGGAGAGAACCCCTGTGATAATCAGTTCTATCCGAAGATAGTCAATCGTATGCATTTTGACAGACTCAAAAGCTATCTTTCGGACGGAGATGTTCTCATGGGCGGCACTTCCAATGTTGCAAACGGTAGAATTGCACTTACGCTCATGGAAAACATAGATAGGGAAAGCAAACTTCTCACAGACGAGATTTTTGGCCCTATACTGCCGATTTTCGAGTACAACGATATAAATGTTGTCATTAATACCTTGAGGAAACGCCCTAAGCCGCTTGCACTCTACCTTTTCACAAAGAGCAGGTCTGTGGCAAAGCACATTCTCGGCTCTCTTGACTTTGGATGCGGATGTGTAAACGATACAATAATGCAGATGGCCAACCCCAACCTTCCCTTCGGAGGAGTTGGTGAGAGCGGAATGGGCAGATACCGCGGAAAAGCGGGATTTGATACATTCAGTGTGGAGTCATCCATACTCCGTTCATCATCAAGTATTGACTTAAACAAGCTTCGCTATCCGCCTTACGACGATATTTACAGCTTTGCGAAACTACTTCTCCGCTATTTCACCTGACAGCGTCCGAACGCTGATTTTGCGGAAAAGAATTTAAAATACAGTTAAGATAAAGGAAAAACAATGATAAATATAGCAATATTCGGATTTGGAGTAGTCGGAAGCGCTACAGCTGAGGTTCTGACTCAAAATGCGAGACTCATATCCGAGCGTGTCGGAGATGACATTAATATTAAATATATTCTTGACCTCAGAGACTTTCCCGACAGTCCTTTCTCAGATAAAATAGTCCATGACATAGACATTATTATAAACGATCCGGAGGTAAAGATATGCGCAGAGCTTATGGGCGGCTCTCACCCTGCGTTTGAGTTTTCTGCAGCGGCAATGAGAGCCGGCAAGAGTGTGGTTACTTCTAACAAGGAAGTAGTTGCAACCTTTGGGCCGGAGCTTCTTAAAATAGCGTCGGAAAACGGCGTTCGCTACCTCTTTGAGGCAAGTGTCGGCGGCGGTATCCCTGTAATTCATCCCATGGGTTCCTGCCTCACGGCGAACGATATTTCCGAGGTTGACGGTATCCTTAACGGTACCACCAACTATATTTTAACCCAAATGATTACAGAGAACAAAGACTTTGAGAGTGCTCTCGCAGAGGCACAGGAAAAGGGGTATGCTGAACGTGACCCCTCTGCAGATGTTGATGGCATTGATACCTGCAGAAAAATATCTATTCTCACAGCCATCGCCTTTGGAGAGCTGATTCCGCCGGAAAAGGTGAAAACCGAGGGCATCAGAGGCGTTACTTTGCGTGACGTGAAGAATGCGGCAAAATTCGGGGCATCAATTAAGCTTATTGGCAGGTCAGTGAAGGTTGACGGAAAGGTTTGCGCTTGCGTGGGACCAACCCTTGTGAGATACACAAATCCTCTTGCAAATATAAACGATGTTTACAACGGCGTGCTTGTTAACGGAAATGCTATCGGAGATGTAATGTTCTACGGCAGAGGTGCAGGCAAGCTTCCTACTGCCAGCGCAGTTGTGTCTGATATTATCGAGATAGCGACCTTCCTTGATCACCCCAATCATGTCGTAAAGGTCTGGGAGCGCCTTAGTGACAATGATATACTGTCAGCGGATAGAATGAAATCAAGATGGTACTTACGTTTTGACAAGAAGCCCGGTCATTGTCTTTGTTCTCTCGGAATTACGGAGCTTGAGGACAGCGAGGACTGCTATGCGGTTATAACCGATGAGGTCAGCCTCCTGGATATAGGAATTACGGTAAGTGAGAAGTTTACTGCTATGCGCATACTTTAAATATAACAGTACAAAAAGACCGCCTCAGGCGGTCTTTTTGTATTATGAAAACCATACGTCAAATGAGTAAAACCATCTATTTATCTTGCCTTGCCAGCAATTTCGGTTAAGAGCTTTCCAAGGAACTCATCAATGCTCATAACTCCAAGGTCACCCTCTTTGCGTGAACGTACCGCAACGGTGCCTGCGTTCTTTTCGTTATCGCCTATAACAAGCATATAGGGTATCTTTTCAAGCTGTGCCGAGCGAATCTTATATCCAATTTTTTCGTTGCGCTCATCGAGGAATGTGCGCACGCCCACCGCTTCAAACTTTGCATTAAGTGCTTCAGCATACTCGTGTTGGTCGAAGCCGATGGGGAGAATTGCAACCTGAGTTGGAGCGAGCCATGCGGGGAATGCGCCTGCGTACTTTTCGATAAGCAGAGCGAGAGTGCGCTCGTAGCAGCCAACGGAGGTTCTGTGAATGATGTATGGACGGCGCTTCTGACCGTCAACATCAATATATTCCATGCCAAATTTTTCAGCAAGGAGCTGGTCAATCTGAATGGTGATAAGTGTATCTTCCTTGCCGTGTACATTCTTTATCTGGATGTCAAGCTTCGGACCATAGAATGCCGCCTCGCCGACACCGATTGAGTATTCGATACCAATGTTATCGAGGATCTTCTTCATTGCTCCCTGAGCCTCCGCCCACTGCTCGTCAGTACCCTCGTACTTGTCGCGGTTGTCCGGATCACACTGGGAGAAGCGGTAGGTAACATCCTCGCCAAGTCCGAGAGTATCGAGGGTGTATTTTGCAAGCTCAACGCATCCCTTGAATTCTTCTTCAAGTTGCTCGGGACGGAGAATAAGATGTCCCTCGGAGATGGTGAATTGACGGACTCTGATAAGACCGTGCATCTCGCCACTGTCTTCATTTCTGAACAGAGTAGAGGTTTCACCGAGACGCATAGGCAGGTCACGGTATGAGCGCTGACGGTTTAAGAACACTTGATACTGGAAGGGGCAGGTCATGGGACGGAGGGCAAACACTTCCTTGTCCTTCTCCTCATCGCCGAGGACGAACATACCCTCTTTGTAGTGACCCCAGTGACCGGAGATCTTGTAAAGGTCGGATTTCGCCATTAAAGGAGTCTTTGTAAGCAGGTAGCCGCGCTTCTGCTCCTCGTCCTCGATCCATCTCTGGAGAAGCTGAATAATGCGTGCGCCCTTTGGAAGCATTATGGGAAGTCCCTGACCGATGGAATCAACGGTGGTGAACAGCTCAAGCTCACGGCCAAGCTTGTTGTGATCGCGCTTTTTAGCTTCCTCCACCTGAGCAAGATGCTCTTTAAGGAGATCCTTTGAGGGAAACGCCACGCCGTAAATACGTTGAAGCTGCTTGTTTGCCTGATCGCCCTTCCAATATGCGCCGGTACACTGAATGAGCTTCAGAGCTTTTATGGCACCGGTGGAGAAAATGTGAGGGCCGGCGCAAAGATCAGTGAACTCGCCCTGACGGTAGAAAGAAATCTCCTCGCCCTCTGGAAGCTCCTCGATAAGCTGAACCTTATAAGGCTCATCCTTCTCACGCATATGCTTTATTGCCTCGTCACGGGGGAGAGCAAAACGCTCTATAATGAGATTTTCCTTAACGATTTTCTGCATTTCAGCTTCGATATTTGCAAGAATATCAGGGGTAAAGGCAACCTCGCTGTCAATATCGTAGTAGAAGCCCGTTTCAATAGCCGGACCGATGGTCAGCTTTGCGGTGGGATAGAGGCGTTTTACCGCCTGCGCGAGAATGTGGGATGCAGTGTGCCAGAAAACGTGCTTGCCCTCTGGGTCGTTAAAGGTGAGAATTTTAACGTCAGCGTCCTCGGTAAGCTCATAGGAGAGAGCTACAACATTTCCGTTAACGAGAGCCGCAAGGGATGAGCGGTCTGTAAGCTCAAGAGCTTTTGCCGCTTCGTAAACCGTAATTGGAGCATCGTAGTTTGTTGCTTCCATGCTGTCAAATTTGATTTTGAACATAGTAAATACCATTCCTTTCGTTTTCCTGGGGATACAAAAACACCCCGAGGCATAATAATAAAATCATACCTTCGGGGTGAAGATTTTCTTCACGGTTCCACCCGATTTTTTAACTCTTGCCTGCGGCATTTACCGCCTGACCTTTTAACGGTGTCATCCGCCGCGCCATTTCCTGCGCAGAGCTTGTCGCCAACTTCAAGCGGCGACGCGAACGGCGGTTTACCGTCTGCAAAATACGCTAAGCCCCTCACAGCAACGGGGCTCTCTCTGAAAACATACCGTACAGACATTCCGTTCAGCCTTTACAGATTTCATTATACACCTGTGACGGAATTTTGTCAAGAGGTTTGCGAGATTTTCCGCCTGACATTATCATTGACAGAAGTGTGTCTGCATCATCTGCGAGCAGTTTTGCACCGGCATCTTTGAGGCAGGCAGTGCTACGAAATCCCCATGTGACTGCAATTACGTCAAGCCCGGCATTTTTGGCTGTCTCAACGTCGGTTTCGGAGTCGCCCACGAATACGGCTTCGCTTTTTTCTATACCGAACTCTTCAAGAATAGCATACACGCCGTTGGGTGCAGGCTTCCTCGGAATCTCGGGCGTCTCACCACACGCAAGATCGATAAGATTGGGGAAATAGTAATCGCAAAGCGGTTTTGTTGCCGGATTAGGCTTGTTTGACAATACTGCCGTCTTGATTCCCATGTGCTGAAGCTCAGCAAGCATTTCGTGTATGCCGTTATAAGGTTTTGTATTCTTGGTGCTGTTATCCCTGTAATAATTTTTGTAGTCTGTCAGCACTTTGTCAACTATATTACCGTCACAGCCCTCCGGCAGAGCACTGGCGCAGAGATTTCTGGCACCGTAGCCTACAAATGAGCGTATTTCATCCTGATTTCTTGTTTCAAAGCCGTTCTGAGTAAGGGCGAAATTGACGGAGCAGGCAAGATCATCAAGTGTATCGAGAAGTGTTCCGTCAAGATCGAATATCGCAAGCTTATATGCCATTTTAGTTACCGTAGCTTTCGTGTCATCGAAAGTTTCCTTCTTTTAGAAAATTAGGGTAGTATTTCAAACAAAATATCCGCGGCGGGTCAGCGAAAGCTAAAACAGAGGTTGTTAAAAAGCTTCACGCAGTTGATAATGGTGTTAATACTTGAAGTAATTATACCATACAAAGCTCAGATTGTAAAGTAAAATACAAAAAAAGGTTGCATAAGAGCGAATTTTGTGATATAATTTAGCCCGTAGGATGATTTACCACATAAAACTATAGAAGGGTATCATTAGTAAGGTGTTTGAAATGAAAAAAACAAAGCTTCATAAGTATGTGCGTGCCGCTGATATGGGCGCAAACGCATCCTCTAATTTTGTGAATTACGGTGTAAGGAAAAAGACCGACGGCGGATTGCTTTTCAGGAAAATTTTGCTTATTATCGGTTATCTTGTTTTTGTGAGCTTTTTTGCGGCGTTTTGTTTTGGAATTATTCTTCCTGTGAAAATTCCTCCACTGTTTGCTTTTGTTGTTGTTTTCACAGCCATAATAGTGTTTTTTACTTGGCGTTATGTTCAAATCGAATACGAGTACATAATTCTTGACGGCGAATTCAGGATGATAAAAATTTATGGATCAAAACAGATGCGTGAGCTCTGCTGTACAAGGGTTTCTGCTATGAAAAGAATTGCGCCCTACCGTGACGAGTACGCGTCTGACGCGGACGCTGTGCCAAAGGAACGCCGCATTGAAGCGGTGTCATCTATGGACGCTTCTGACATATACTATGCTATATTCAATGACGGAGATGACGAATGTGTGGTTTTCTTTGAGGCGACCGAAAAGACCTTGAAAGTTCTTCGATACTACAATTCCGAGACGGTTGTCGTTAAGACGAGATATTGATTTTTTAAGCTCAACTGCAGTGGTGAAAACGAAAAAAGTCCTAACCATTACGATGAAGCCGCGGCAGATGATGTTATAATTAAAAGCAAGGCGAAATGAATCACGACTTAGATCAAGCAAATTTGTACACAATGCCAATTGACAAAAACTTGAAACAGTACTAATATATTATAGGTCTTGCAAAAGGCAGGGCTAATATCTTTTGAATGGAAGTATTTAATAATGACACTGCTTCTTACTATTTCTTTTGCAATGCTTGCGGGACTTATTCTCTCAAGAGCCGCTAAGCTGATTTCACTGCCTGCAGTAACCGCCTATCTTGTGGCGGGAATTGTCGTAGGTCCGTTTGTTATTGGAAGGCTTGGCGTTGAGGGGCTGGGATTTACCTCTCTCGATTCTCTTGAGGGCCTTTCAATAATTTCTACAGCCGCTCTTGGCTTCATCGCTTTCTCGATAGGTAATGAATTCCGTCTGTCACAGCTTAAAAAGACGGGTAAAGCGGCTGCTTTTATCGGGATATTTCAGGCTGTTGCCGCTGCTATAGTGGTTGACATCGCCCTGATACTTTTAAGCGTATTTACCGATACGTTGAGCGTATCCACTGCTGTGGTCCTAGGAGCAATAGCTACTGCAACTGCACCTGCAGCTACTCTTATGGTTGTACGTCAGTACAAGGCAAAGGGGGAGCTTACTGACCTGCTCCTGCCTATCGTCGCAATTGACGACGCTGTGGGACTTGTGGTTTTTGCGGTTTCTCTTGGAGTTGCGCGTGCTTTGGAGCATGGGACTATTGACGTTGTTTCCATTATTGTAAATCCCCTTATCGAAATTGTGGCATCTCTGGTACTCGGCGCGGTAATGGGTGCGCTTCTTACACTTATTGAGCGTTTCTTCCACTCCCGTTCCAAGCGTATGTCTATGGCTATTGCGTTCGTTTTCCTTACAGTTGCTTTAGCAGAGCTTGATTTCACATTCGGGACGGTTGAGCTTGGTTTTTCTTCTCTGCTTGTGTGTATGATGATGGGAACCGTGTTCTGCAACCTATGTGACTACTCCGAAGAGCTGATGGACCGTGTTGACGGCTGGACTACTCCCCTGTTTATTCTCTTTTTCGTGCTTTCGGGTGCAGAGCTTGACATCTCTGTTTTTGGAAACATTATGGTAGTGCTTATCGGCGTTACTTTTCTTGCTTTTCGCGCTCTTGGAAAATGGGGTGGGGCAGGCATAAGCGCAAAGATAATGAAATGCTCGCCAAACGTCTGCAAATATCTCGGAATCACGCTTTTACCCCAGGCAGGCGTGGCACTTGGTATGTCACTTCTTGTCGGAGATCTTTCGGAGGGGGCACTTATACGCAACATTGTGCTGTTTTCGGTGCTGGTGCTTGAGCTTGTGGGTCCCCTGTTTACAAAAATAGCTCTTACAAAGGCAGGCGATATTGTTCCCGAGGGGAAATCTTCATCCCGCGGTGTTCGCCCGGGTCATCACCACAGATGACAAGAAAAATTAACATATATATTTTTCCAAATCCCTTGATTTAAATATGAAAATGAGATATAATAATCATGAGTGATTAAAATTCGATAGGAGCGTGAAATAACATGGCACTTGTAACAACAAAAGAAATGTTTAAGAAAGCATATGAAGGCGGTTACGCTATCGGTGCTTTCAACATTAACAACATGGAAATCGTCCAGGCGATTACCGAAGCAGCGGGCGAGCTTCGTTCCCCCGTTATACTTCAGGTATCGGCAGGCGCAAGAAAGTATGCAAAGCAGGAGTATCTTATGGCTCTTGCAAAGGCTGCTATTGCAGATGCTGATGTGGACCTGGCACTTCATCTTGACCACGGTGCAGATTTCGAAATCTGCAAGGCGTGTATCGATGGCGGCTTTACGTCCGTTATGATTGACGGATCGCATCATTCTTTCGAGGATAACATTGCAGTTACCAAAAAAGTTGTTGAGTATGCTCACGAGCGCGGTGTAGTTGTCGAGGGTGAGCTTGGCGTTCTTGCAGGCGTTGAAGATGACGTTGTGGCTGAACAGTCCTCTTATACCCGTCCCGAAGAGGTTGAGGAGTTCGTAAGCCGTACCGGCGTTGACTCCCTTGCTATCTCTATCGGTACTTCTCACGGTGCATACAAGTTTACTCCTGCACAGTGCACCAGGAACGAGGAGGGCATTCTTGTTCCCCCTCCGCTTCGTTTTGACATTCTCGAGGAAATCGGAAGAAGAATTCCGGGATTCCCAATAGTTCTTCACGGTGCATCCTCCGTGCCCCAGGAATATGTTCAGGAAATCAACGCTATCGGCGGCAAGCTTCCCGATGCAGTTGGTATTCCCGAAGAGCAGCTCCGCAAGGCTGCATCTCTCGCAGTATGTAAGATTAACATCGACTCTGATATTCGTCTTGCAATGACCGCAGGTATCAGGCGTATTCTCACCGAAGACCCCTCAGTGTTCGACCCCAGAGCTTATCTCTCTGTAGCTCGTGCAGAAGTTAAGAAGACTGTGGCTCACAAGATTAAGGACGTTCTCGGTTCTGCAAATACTCTCTAATATAGTTGACAACGGTGCCAAAGCAGTGCTGCGGCACCGTTTTTTAGCAAAATCGGGTTTTGATTGCCTATGGAAAGGTATAACCATATGAAATGGACAGAAAACTATCGCGTAAATTCTCATGACTGCGACGAAAGAGGCAGAGTTCGTCCCTCGGCTGTGCTTCGGTATATGCAGGAGACGGCTAATCTCCAGCTTCACACACTTGGACCAACCGAGGCAGAGCTTATTGCTTCTGACAGAGCGTTTATATTAAGCAGGCTCAATATGAGCTTGTACGCGACGCTTCATGCATACGAGGAGATATGTGTTTCCTCGTGGGCGTGTGAAAGCCGCGGTGTCACATTTAACCGATGCTATGAAATTCGAAGAGATGGCGAACTCGTTGCCGAAGCTGCCACGGTGTGGGGGCTTATCGGGATTTCCGAGCGTAAGATATACAAGGTAGAGGATATTGAGCTGCCCTTCGATACAGACGATCCCCTGGAGCTTGATTTCCCGAAAAGGGTGCGGACTCCGCGTGAGCTTAACATGGCACTTGTAGGGGAGTGGACGGTGGTGTACGGCGATATTGATAAGAACCGACATATGAACAATACCAATTACCCGGATATGCTGTGTGAATTCATTCCAGAAGTAGAAAGAAAGCAGATTCTCTCAGTTGCTATCACCTTTGCCGCAGAGGCAAAGAGGGGAGAAAATCTGAAAGTATATACGGCCGAGTCTGACGGAACCTATTATTTCCGCACAGTGAGGACTGACGGTACAGTTAACGTAGAAGCCGCAATTATGGCGGAATAAACAGTAAAGCAGGTCTGCTAAAGCAGACCTGCTTTTTAGTCTTTGAGAACAATTACCTCGCCACACTCCTGCGTGCGGCGAAGGTCGATAAGCCGCTGATTTGACGAGCCTCGGAATTTAAGTGAAAGATTACGCTTTTCGTGAATGTAGCGTCCGTCAACAAGCACATCTATTTTTTTAAGAAGCTCATCCGTGACCTCGCATCGTGGGTGACTGCCGTCACGCTTCAGTTCCTCATAGGTGAAGCCCGAAAACGCCCATATGTTCTTTTCGGGATACGCCGAACGCACACGTTTCACAAATGGGAGAAGCACGCGTTGATTTGACGGCTCAAAAGGCTCACCGCCAAGGAGCGTGAGACCGTTTATGTAGGCAGGGGACAGTAAAGTAATTATTTTGTCCTCTACCTCTTTTGTAAAAGGCTCTCCAAATCCAAAATCCCACGTTTCGGGCTGAAAGCAGTGCTCACAGTGGTTGGTGCAGCCAGATACGAACAAGGTCACACGAACTCCCTCGCCGTTGGCAACGTCACAGTTTTTAATGTTAGCGTAGTTCATTACAGATGCAGCACTCTTTCCTTTATTTCCTGAGTCCTGCCCTGATTCCAATACTGCGTTCCGATATATCCGCAGGTCCGGCGCGCCACATTCATTTTGTCCTGGTCGTTATTACCGCACTGCGGACATGTCCATACAAGCTTACCTCCATCGTCCTTGATTTCAATCTCTCCGTCAAAGCCGCATACCTGGCAGTAGTCGGATTTAGTGTTAAGCTCGGCGTACATAATATTGTCGTAAATGCAGCGTATAACCTGCATAACAGCCTCAAGATTGTTCTGCATATTGGGTACTTCCACATAGCTTATTGCTCCGCCGGGAGAAAGTGCCTGGAATTTAGCTTCAAATATAAGCTTGTCAAAGGCGTTTATCTGCTCTGTTACGTGAACATGGTAGGAATTTGTGATGTATGATTTATCCGTAACACCCTTTACAATTCCGAAACGCTTTTGCAAGCACTTCGCGAATTTGTAGGTGGTAGATTCAAGAGGGGTGCCGTAGAGTGAGAAATCGATATTGTGCTCGGCCTTCCACTTGCGGCAGGCGGCATTCAGGTATTCCATAATCTCAAGAGCAAACGGTGTTGCCTCAGGGTCTGTGTGGGACTTGCCGGTCATATAGCGCACGCACTCATAAAGCCCTGCATAGCCAAGAGAGATGGTAGAATAACCGCCGTACAGCAGCTTGTCAATGGGTTCCCCCTTTTCGAGCCTTGCAAGAGCTCCGTACTGCCACAGAATAGGTGCGGCATCGGAGAGGGTGCCTTTAAGTCTGTTATGACGGCACATGAGAGCACGGTGGCAAAGCTCAAGACGCTCGTCGAATATCTTATAGAAGACATCGCGGTCACGCTCTGAGGATAGGGCGATGTCAACAAGGTTTAAAGTTACCACGCCCTGATTGAATCTGCCGTAATATTTCGGTTTGCCGTTTTCGTCAACATACGGTGTCAAGAAGGAGCGGCAGCCCATGCAGGTATAACAGTGTCCTTCGCCGTTTTTGTCAATTTTCAGCTCCAACATCTTCTTTTCGGAAATGTAGTCGGGCACCATTCGCTTAGCAGTGCATTTTGCTGCCAGCTTTGTTAGATAATAGTAGGGTGCATCCTCGTTCATATTGTCTTCCTCAAGAACGTACACAAGCTTCGGGAATGCAGGAGTTACCCATACTCCTTTCTCATTTTTTACGCCAATGATGCGCTGATCGAGAACTTCTTCTATTATCATCGCAAGGTCGCGTTTTTCGGTGGGATTCTTTGTTTCACCCAGGTACATGAACACTGTGACAAAAGGTGCTTGTCCGTTTGTTGTAAGCAGGGTCACTACCTGATACTGTATTGTCTGAACACCGCGGCGAATCTCCTCGCGAAGGCGGTTTTCTACAATGTAGCTGATTTTATCGTCATCAAGCCCGCATCCGATATTTTCAAACTCCGACTTTACATCGCGGGTGATTTTTTCTCGGCTGACTTGTACAAAAGGTGCTAAATGGGTAAGGGAAATTGACTGACCGCCGTACTGGTTTGACGCTACCTGGGCGATAATTTGGGTGGCTATATTGCAGGCGGTGGAAAAACTGTGTGGGCGTTCGATCAGTGTTCCCGTAATAACCGTGCCATTCTGAAGCATATCTTCAAGATTTACGAGGTCACAGTTATGCATATGCTGTGCGAAATAGTCAGCGTCGTGGAAGTGTATGATACCCTCGTTGTGTGCCTTTACAATATCCTCGGGCAACAGTATGCGGTTTGTAATGTCACGGGATACCTCGCCCGCCATATAGTCGCGCTGGGTGGAGTTGATCACAGGATTTTTGTTTGAATTTTCCTGCTTTGCCTCCTCGTTGTTGCACTCGATGAGGGTCAGAATCTTGTCATCGGTGGTATTGGACTGTCTGACCAGACTTCTTGTGTAGCGGTACGTTATGTAAATTTTTGCAACCTCAAACGCGCCGTGTGCCATAAGCTGATGCTCAACCATATCCTGCACTTCTTCAACTCCGGGGGAACGTCCAAGTGACTCGCAGGATATGACCACGCTCTCAACGATACGGTCTATTTGCAGAAGTGTTATACGTACAGCCTCGTCTACCGCGTTATTGGCTTTTGTAATAGCTACGGCAATCTTGTTTTTATCAAACTCCGCTTCGGAGCCGTTTCTCTTTATTATTTTCATTATCCTTCTCCGTTCTCCTAGCCAGAAATGGCGGTTTACCACAAGATATTGTATGGTGTGCGATACAATGATACCATATATTGTAGCTTATGTCAATACTCGACGAAACAATATTTCTTTTTCGTCGGTTTATACAAATTAGTTTATTCACGGTAGTGCATATTGCGATACTGCAATATTTCAAGGGATGCATCATACTTTGTGCCCGCTTCGGATGCTTGTAACATAAAAGAAAACTTAAAGGAATATGTGATATTCCTGTTTCCCACAACGCTCGATACGAAACCGAGATGTTGTAGCGGCGGCAGTATCTGATGCTATGAGAAGAAGCGGTGTTTTTGGAATATAAAGCTTAACGTCAGGCGGTGTGACCCGCCTGACGCGATTTTCATATGCTGTATATGGCAAACCGGGAGTGGCGCATGCTTCGCGGTATGTGATGGTCATTCTCAAAATATTTCCGCGAGCTGCTTATCTCCTTGCTTTTAACCTCAGTTTATCTGAGATCATAGCGATAAATTCGGAATTTGTGGGTTTGCCGCGCTGACGGCTGATGGTGTAACCGAAGTAGCTGTTAAGTGTATCAACATCACCTCTGTCCCATGCAACCTCTATGGCATGGCGTATAGCGCGTTCCACTCTTGATGTGGTGGTATCAAATGTACGCGCAACTCCCGGATAAATAAGCTTTGTAACGTAATTTATGACGTCCGGGTCGGCAACCGCCATTCCTATGGCGCATCGTATATATGAAAAGCCCTTTATGTGCGCGGGAATTCCAAGACTGTGAAGAATTTCGGTAATTTCAATATCGAGGTCGTCATCCGGAACACAAGGTGGTCCCGATAACGATGTATCCTGTGAGAGCTTGTCTCTCGACGAAAGCAGCCCCATCGCCATTGTGCAAAGTTCGGGTGCGGTAAACGGCTTCATGATTAGTCCTGCTCCGGTTGAGCGGCAAACCTCAGAGAGAAGCTCGCGGCAGGAAGCCTCTCCGATTATCAGAAGCACGGTCTGTGAATCTGCAGTTACTCTCCGACTCATCACAGAATAGGCAAGCTGCATTGCCTCTGCTGTTGAAGAAGAACCGTCACATACTGCGATAGCGTAGGGCCGTTCAGCAATAAGTGCCTCTGCTTGTGCGGCTGAAACCGCCTCATCAACTGCGGCAAAGCCAATCTGTCCGAAGACGCTTCGCACCTCAAGCCTTAATGCTGAATCCTCGGCGGCAACCAAAACCCTGCTTTTCTTTTCCGTTATCATAACTTGCATCGCTCCTTTAAGTAATATTTTTCTGCTTGTTTCGCGGTGTTTTTATTTGCATTTATATTTTACCATATATTTACAGAAAATGCAATACTTTTCATATATGCAAATTTCCAAATTATGACAGTTATTTTTGTGGGATTTTGACATAGGTTTGTCGAATTACATCGAAATAGTGACTTTCGCTTTTCGGGAGACCTTAATAAGTATAGTTTCTATAATTCGATTGTCAAAAGGACGGCAAGCTAAAATGTTAACAAACTTTAAAAATGTGATTAAGCACTTGATTTTCGGGGGAAAATGTATTACAATATACAATAGATATTTTTGTCACAATTTGGAATAATTTGACACTGATTAAATAAAATCTTATTAAGAAAAGGAAGATAAATAATATGGCTACTTTCAGGAAAATAGGTGTACTCACCTCTGGCGGAGATGCTCCGGGCATGAATGCGGCTGTGCGTGCTGTTGTACGTTCTGCCTTGGCCCGCGGCGTTGAGGTTGTTGGTATCTACAAGGGGTACACAGGCCTTATAACCGGAGAAATAAAGACTATCACATCCTCTGATGTTGCGAACATTGTCGGTCTCGGCGGAACCATGCTTTATTCCGACCGTTGTGATGAGTTTAAGACAGAGGAGGGCATGGCAAAGGCTATCGCTACCTGCAAAGCAAACAACATCGACGGTATCGTTGCCATCGGCGGAGACGGAACCTTCCGCGGTGCTACCGACCTTTCTCAACGTGGTATTCCCACCATCGGTATTCCCGCAACAATAGATAACGACATCACATCCACCGATTATTCAATTGGCTTTGATACCGCTATGAATACAGTTCTCAAGGCAGCCGACTGTTTGCGTGACACCTGTGAATCCCATGCTCGCTGCGAGGTTATTGAGGTTATGGGACGCGACGCCGGTTATATCGCCTTGGAATGCGGAATTTCCTGCGGTGCTGTTGCTGTTGCTATCAAGGAACTTCCATTTGATGAGGATGCAGCTGTTGCAAAGATTCTGGAGCTGCGCGAAAAGGGTCAGAGAAGCTTCATTGTGATGCACTCTGAGGGCATGCCTAAGGGCTTCGGTGAGGCTTTGACTGAACGTCTAAATAAGCTTGACATCGACACCCGTTTCATTAGACTTGCACATATGGTTCGCGGAGGCGCACCAACTCTCCGTGACCGTGTCACTGCTACCCGAATGGGAGACTACGCTGTTGATCTCATTCTCGCCGGTAAGTCTGATCTTGTTGTGTGCATGAACAAGGATGAACTTATCGAAACGGACATAAGTTATGCACTTATACTGGACCGTATGTATAAGAACAAGCTGAAGGATGGCGATCTTGACAAGTTCACCCCCGAGCAAATAGATTGTATGAAGGCGCGCTGTGTTGAAAAAGCAGGTATTCTCGCTGACCTTATGGACGTTGCTAAGACACTTGCAAAGAATTGATTTTTCATGAATCAAGTGAGGTAAGGCAAACATAACTAGACGCTGCTCCTGCGAAAAGCGTGTTTGCCTTGCTATTTCTGCGTCGCTTTTGCGGTGCGGCCGGGTGTTTGCATAAGTTTTGAGTGTACAGATATTCCGAACAGCACTCACATGGTTATGAATGTGTCCATGCAATGCTGCACAGGCGGTTGCTGATAACAAAAATAAAAAATCCGGCACCCTATACTTTAAGTACAGGGTGCCGGATTTTAGCTTCTCGTTAATTTACGCACCGTATACGGAAACGGACTTCTTGCCGCCCGCGATGTGCTCAAACTTGACCTTGCCGTCAATGAGAGCAAACAGGGTGTCATCTTTGCCTATGCCGACATTGTTGCCGGGATGTACAGAAGTACCTCTCTGGCGAATGATGATATTGCCTGCCTTAACAGTCTGGCCGTCGTACTTCTTTACGCCAAGACGCTTTGCTTCGCTGTCTCTGCCGTTTTTGGTGGAGCCGACGCCCTTCTTATGAGCGAAAAACTGTAAGCTGAGCTTTAACATTGTTAACTTACCTCCGTTATCTAATTTGAGAAATGTTCGACCTTGATAAGTCAGATTAGTTCTTCTACCACTTCAACATCGAGGAAATCATAATACTCCTCAACCATGTCGTTTAATTGGTAATAGTAAGCCTGAATAAGTCCCGACACGGCATACTGCTTACGCTCGTCTTCGGAAAACTCCGGAAGAGCAGCACGGCAGATAACACTAATGTCGGTGGTCTTTTCGTCAATGGTGTAATCAACATCCGTGGCATAAGAAACCTCAATTGTGTTGATTATCAGCATGGTCATTGCAGAAAGGGCTGCGCATAGGACATCATTCCCTGACTCGCCGTAGCCCGTATGCCCATGCTCTGAAAAGCCGTAAAAGACGTTATTCCACTTATGAAAAACAATCTTTGTCATAAGGGGCTTAGCCGACGATCTTTTCGATCTGAACCTTGGTGTAGGGCTGTCTGTGACCGATCTTCTTCTTGCTGTCCTTCTTGGGCTTGTACTTAAGAATATGGATCTTGGGACCCTTGCCGTTCTTTACAACGCTTGCTTCAACGGATGCGCCTGAAACATAGGGAGCACCTGCGGTGAAGCCGTTGTCAGTGGAGAGAGCAAGCACCTTGTCAAAAGTAACCTTTTCTCCGGCATCAACATCGAGCTTCTCGATGAAGATAACATCGCCTTCGTTAACCTTGTACTGCTTTCCGCCTGTAGCAATAATAGCAAACACGAAAAGCACCTCACTTTCTGAATGGCTTTTAGCCATGAACTCGCTGATGTGGGTATTCTGTGTTTTTACTCAGAAATTTAAACCTCAAAAATCAAGCGGCTATTCATTATATCATATTTTTTCAGTAATGTCAATAGATTTAGCGCTTTTTTAATTGTAATATTACATAAAAAGAATACTTTTCCAAGCAAGATAACAGGTACAACCCCCAAAATCTATTAAAATTACAGTTGTAATTCAGCCCAAAGTGTTATTGACAGCCCGGAAAACGCTGTTTCACGGAAAAAATATAAAAGATTTACAAAAAGTTTAATCCCTCGTAAGCAGTAATATAATTGTTTGATGTAAAATAACAATTGAATTCTTTCGGAGGTGATAATTTGTTTGGGTATATAAAACCCATGCATAGTGAGCTGCTCGTTAAGGAGTACGAGCTTTATCGCTCGGTATACTGCGGTCTCTGCGCATCTCTCGGTAAGAAAATTTCCTGTACTTCAAGGCTTGTGCTGTCCTATGATTTTGTATTTCTCGCTCTTGTGCGCATGGCTTTGTCGGAAGAAACGGGAAAGATTGAAAAAAAGCGTTGTGTTGCCCACCCCACCAAGAAACGAAGTGTTCTTACGGGAGCGGAAAGTATTGACTATTCGGCAAAAATGTCGGCTGTGTTGACATACTATAAAATTAAGGATGACATAACCGATAAAAGGGGTATAAAGAAGCTACCGGCGTACTTTATGCTGCCTGAGGCCTCACGAATGAGGCGAAGGGCAAATCTCTCATCGGAGGCTGAGGAATTTATTAGGTCAAAGCTTGGCGAGACATCGCTTCTTGAAAAAATGAAATGTGACTCGATCGACCGCGCCGCCGAGCCTTTCGGAGAGTTGATGGCGTTTATAGCGTCATACGGTTACGAAAACAGCACTTCCCGATACCGCATAGCCAGAGAAATAGGGCGGCACATAGGGCGCTTTATCTACATTGCAGATGCGGTGGACGATCTTGCCTCGGACATGAAGTCGGGTTCATACAACCCATTTGTAATAATGAACTGCGACGACCCCATGGCTGTGTTCTCGGATGGCGGAGAGAGAATAAAAACTTCCCTTATGATGGAGCTTACGGGTGCATCTGCTGCCGTGGAACTTATAGATGACAAAATTGTGCCGGAATATGTGAATATCATAAAGAATATCCTCTACTTTGGGCTTCCGGAGAAAGCTTCACAGCTTATACGTAAATACACCGCTGATGCGGATAATGGAGAAAACAAGAAATGAACGACCCATACAAAGTACTCGGCGTCTCAAGAGACGCATCGGATGACGAAATAAAAAAGGCATACCGCGAGCTTGCAAGGAAGTATCATCCCGACAATTATGCGGGTAATCCCTTGTCCGATTTGGTCGAAGAAAAGATGAAAGAGGTCAACGAGGCATACGATCAGATACAAAAGGAGCGTGCCGCAGGGCAGTCGAGTTTTTCAAGAACAAGCGGCGGTTACTCCTCCGGCACAAGCAGCGACTATACAAAAGTCAGAGTGCTTATAAATGAGAATCGTTTCGCCGATGCTGAGCTGATTCTCGACGCTGTAAGTCAAGGCGAGCGAAACGCGGAATGGAATTTCCTCAAGGGATGTGTTCTCATAAAGCGAGGCTGGTATTACGACGCACAGAAATATCTTGAGACCGCCTGTTACCTTGACCCGCACAACCATGAGTACCGTGCTGCACTTGAACGCATAAAAAAGAATACGGGAGGCTATCAAACCGCCTATCGTACTTCAAGGAACAGCGGAGCTTCTCCGTGTGACATATGTACGGGACTTATCTGCGCTGACTGCTTGTGTGAATGCTGCGGCGGCGACCTCATTTCGTGCTGCTAGTGAGAGGGGCGTGTATCTGTTTGAAAGATACAATGAAAAGAACAAAAAAGCTTGCCGCTGCGGCAATAATGTCGGCACTGGGCTTTGTAATTTTGCTTCTGGGGTCTGTGATCACCGTACTTGATCTGACAGCTGTTGCACTGGCATCCTTTCTCGTAATAATGGCGGTTATTGAGCTAAGGGGAGTGTATCCGTATCTTATCTGGCTTGTTACAGGTATTCTTGCGGTGCTCCTTCTTCCTGATAAATTCGGAGCTGTCGCCTACCTTGCTTTTGGTGGAATATATCCGATACAAAAGGAGATATTCGAGCGACTTCACTACGTTGTGTCGTGGATACTGAAATTAAGTGCCTTCAACACCATGCTGACCGTATTAATTGTCGTATCTACGGTAATTCTGAAGCTGCCCTACACGGAAATAGGTTTTACGGTGACCCTTTATCTTGTTGGAAATCTCGCATTCGTTCTTTACGACATAGCATTAACAACCCTTATTACTCTGTATTTTGTAAAGCTTCGTGCAAGACTTGGACTCGGAAACTTTTTCAAATAATGTGTGAATCGGCGACATGCAGGTTTTTCAGAAAAGGTTGCAAAGCAGAAAACGTTATTGTATAATAGTATTAATTATTGATTTAAAGGAGTAAAAGTAACCATTATGAGTGATAATCCGATACCCGCCCGACGATGGCGGAACACCCCGGTGCGTAACACCTCTCTTGAGCTTAACAATATAAGGAGGTGTGTGGTATGAGTGGTACATACATGATAATAGCAATCGTTATCCTTATCGCCCTATCTGCGATATTTTCGGCGACGGAAACCGCGTTCAACACCTTCAACCGCGTGAGAATGAAAAACCTTGCGGCAGACGGCAATAAAAAGGCCGAGCGGGTGTTAAAGCTTTCCGAAAACTATGATTCGCTTCTCTCTACCATTCTTATCGGAAACAATATAGTAAACATCGCTCTCACCGCCCTGGCTACGGTGTTATTTGTCAGATGGCTTGGCGAAGGAAGAGGTCCTGCCATATCTACTCTTGTGACTACTGTACTTGTACTTATTTTTGGTGAAATATCCCCTAAAGGCATCGCAAAGGAAAAGCCTGACGGATACGCAATGGCAATCGCTCCCTTCATAGGCACACTTGCAGTCATGTTTTACCCTATAAATATTTTTTTTCGCGTTTGGAAGAAAATTCTTTCAAAGCTGTTTGGAAGTGGTGAATCACAGACCATAACCGAGGATGAGCTCATTACAATAGTTGATGAAGCTCAGCAGGACGGAGGCATCGGCGAGCAGGAGGGAGAGCTTATTCGCTCGGCAATAGAATTTACAGATTGTGATGTGGAAACAATAATAACTCCCCGTGTTGATGTAGTGGCACTTGACGTTGATACGCCAACAGATGAAATCGCTTCCGTGTTTTACGAAACTGGATTTTCCAGATTACCCGTATATGAGGAGACTGTTGACAACATAGTCGGAGTGCTTTATGAAAAAGACTTTTACTATGAGCTTCCCCACGGTGATGTTGACATCAGGAAACTATTGAAGAAGCCTTACATGATAACCTCTCATGTAAAAATTTCCCGTCTGCTTACACAGTTTCAGCAGCAAAAGACTCATATGGCAATAGTGCTGGACGATTATGGGGGAACGATGGGTATCGTAACTTTGGAAGATGTTCTCGAGGAGCTTGTGGGTGATATTTACGATGAGCATGACGAGGTTGAGACCGAGCAGATAACTGAAAATTCCGACGGTACAATTCTTCTTCCCGGTGATATGCGAACATCCGAACTCTTCGAGCGATTCGGGCTTACTCCCGATGATGAGGAAGAGCTTCCGCAAACCGTCAGCGGTCTTGTGACAATGTGCCTGGGTGAATTCCCTGAGGTGGGTGTTGAATGTGACTTTATGAGCCTGCACTTTGAGGTAACAAAGGCTGACGACAGACTTGCGGATGAAGTTAAAGTTACAGTTATATTTTCTGAGGAAGATGGCGATAAAGAAGAATAATTTAGTTGTATTATCCCACGGCGGACTTGCCGTGGGAATTTTTATTTGTTGGTTTTATGTGTATTTAAAATAATTGTATGTTTAAATTCCGTTTCCAATTAAAGACCGTGCTTTTGTATAAATCCAGTCCACACTGGAAACAATATCTCCGAAATACATCGTATCGAAAGGATCGAATTATATGAAATCTAAAATTTTCGGAGTACTGCAAAGGGTTGGACGCTCGTTTATGCTCCCTATTGCACTTTTGCCCGTTGCCGGACTCCTTCTGGGTGTGGGAAGTTCTTTTACCAATGCTACTACCCTCGAAACCTATGGACTCGGAAGCATTATTTACGAAGGCGGCATATTATACACAATTCTTGACATTATGGCAAAAACAGGAAGTGTAATTTTTGATAATCTGGCGTTGCTTTTTGCAATGGGTGTAGCCATAGGTATGGCAAAACGTGAAAAAGAGGTAGCAGCACTTTCCGGTGCGGTTGCGTATCTTGTGATGAACGCCGCCATAAGCGCTCTTATCCATTCAAGAGGCGGTGTGGAAGCAATGGCTGAAAATTCTACTGCAACCACTCTTGGTATCACTACACTGCAAATGGGTGTTTTCGGGGGTATCATCGTTGGACTTGGTGTGGCAGCACTCCATAACCGTTTCTATAAAATTGAACTGCCGCAGGTGCTGTCATTCTTCGGAGGTACGCGCTTTGTCCCTATCATTTCGTCCCTTGTATACCTGCTTGTGGGTATTTTAATGTTTTTCGTATGGCCTGTTGTACAAGGATTTATAGCAAGACTCGGGGATCTTGTACTGGCATCGGGCTATGCCGGAACATGGATCTACGGTATAATTGAACGTGCACTTATTCCCTTTGGTTTGCACCATGTATTCTATATGCCCTTCTGGCAGACGTCCGTGGGCGGCTCAGCTATTATCGACGGTGTACTTGTTCAGGGCGCGCAGAATATCTACTTTGCAGAGCTTGCCTCAAAGTCCACAGAGGTGTTTTCGGTGTCGGCTACAAGATTTATGTCGGGTAAATTTCCATTCATGATTTTTGGACTTCCGGCGGCAGCTTTTGCAATGTACAAGGCTGCAAAACCCGAAAAAAAGAAGATAGTGGGAGGACTTCTTCTGTCCGCTGCACTTACCGCAGTTCTTACAGGCATCACCGAACCGATTGAATTCACCTTTTTATTTGTTTCCCCTATTCTCTACGGTGTGCACTGTATTCTTGCGGGGCTTTCCTTTATGCTTATGCATATTTTCAATGTTGGCGTTGGAATGACCTTCTCGGGCGGTCTTATTGACCTGACGCTTTTCGGTATACTACAGGGCAACGCCAAAACGAATTGGATCTTTGTGCCTATTGTTGGTGTGTTCTACGCTGTTATATACTTTGTGCTTTTCTACTTCATGATAAAGAAGCTGAATCTCAAAACTCCCGGCCGCGAGGATGATGGCGAGGAAACCAAGCTTTATACGCGAAAGGATGTTGAAGCCAGAAAATCTGCCAAGGCATCGGGTGACGTCACAAGCGCCCTCATCCTTCAAGGGCTTGGGGGAAAATCCAATATTGCGGACCTTGACTGCTGTGCCACCAGGCTTCGGGTAACGGTTAAAAATCCTGCTCATGTGAACGAGTTTATGTTGAAAAAAAGCGGCGCATCCGGCGTTATAAAAAAAGGGGAAGGCGTTCAGGTAATCTATGGGCCTCGTGTGTCGGTGGTTAAATCTAATTTAGAGGATTTCATGGATTCTCCAGAGGCAAACAGCACAGACGAGATAATCGCTTACGGAGAAAAAAAAGAACCAGAAAATCAAAATTCACCGGAGGCAAAAGCAGAAATCACTCTATATGCCCCGCTTACGGGAAAGGTGGTCCCTATCTCCGAGGTACCGGACGATGTTTTTAGGGGTAAACTGCTTGGTGACGGTATTGCCATAGCTCCTACGGACGGTAAGCTGTATTCTCCCTGCGACGGTACTGTGTCGGACATCACAAAAACTAAACACGCGGTTAATCTTATCAGTGATGACGGTGCGGAAATACTGCTTCATGTAGGTATCGACACTGTTAAGCTTGACGGCAAATATTTCTCTGTTCATGTTGTAAATAATCAGCAGGTAAAACGCGGAGATTTGCTTCTGTCGTTTGATATGAACGGCATCCGCCGCGAGGGATATGATTTGGTATCTCCGATAATAACGGCAAACAGCGCTGATTATTCTGCTCTTGAAGTTATCGCCAAGGGCGAGGTGAAAGCAGGAGCCAAACTGATTCGTCTGAAACCCTGAAAGAAAACATTTGAAAAACTTAATTGAAAAGGAGACTTGTTTAATGCCAACCTTCACCTATACTATCCGCGATAAATTGGGAATACACGCACGTCCTGCGGGGCTGATTGTAAATAAAGTTAAAGAACTGGGATGTCCCGTAAAGCTCCTGTCGGGGGATAAGGGAGCAGATGCTTCACGACTGTTTTCAGTAATGGCAATGGGCCTTAAATACGGGGATACTGTTACTGTTGAAGTGGACGGGAGCGAGGAACAAAGTCATCTTTTGGAAAGCTTTTTGAAGGAAAATCTGTAAGCGTCCAAAGCAGTGGGATCCGCCCACAGAAAGGATACAAATGCGAACTTTTCTGGGAAAGGGAGTCTGCCCGGGTATAGCCATTGGCAGGATTTCCATTATAAAACACACAGAGGCTAAGGTTACAAGAATTCATGTTGACGACATCGCTGCCGAGCTTGAGAGATACGAAGGTGCAAGAGCCGATGCGGATCGAGAGCTTCTGTATTTATACGAAAAAGCACTTCCCGAGGTGGGAGAGGCAGGGGCGCAAATATTCGAGATACATCGAATGATGCTCAGTGACGAAGACTATAATGATTCAGTACGAGGTATGATAGAGAGGCAGGAGGTAAATGCGGAATACGCCGTCGCGTTGACATGTGACAATTTCGAAGCTATTTTTACCGCGATGGAGGATAGCTATATGAAAGCTCGTGCCGCCGATGTACACGATGTTTCCGACCGTCTTATACGCATACTTTCTGGGGATGATAAGGATGACAATGGAGAGGACGGCGACGCTCTTATTGTTTGTGCCGATGACTTAGCTCCCAGTGAAACCGTTACTCTGAATAAAGACCGTGTTCTTGCCTTTGTTACGGCTCACGGTTCGGTAAACTCCCATACGGCGATATTGTCACGAAGCATGAATATCCCTGCAATAATAGGAGTGGGAGATGGTTTTCTCACTTATATAAAAAACGGTCAGGTTGCCATAGTAAACGGTGTTACGGGCGAAATTACTATTTCACCGGATGAAGAAGCAATTAAATCTGCAAAAGAACGTGTACAGGCTGAGGCGGAATCTAAAAAGCTATTGGAAGATCTCTGCGGCAAGGATAATATTACGCCCGACGGAAAACGAATTGACATATTCGCTAACATCGGTACCGTTGCCGATCTTGGTGCTGTACTGCTGTCTGATGCGGGAGGCATCGGACTTTTCAGAAGCGAATTCCTTTATCTTGGGAAGGAGGATTTCCCAACCGAGGAAGATCAGTTTTCCGTTTACAGACGTGTGCTTGAAAGCATGGCTGGGCGAAAAGTCATAATAAGAACACTTGACATTGGTGCTGACAAACAGGTGGCGTATTTCAATTTGCCAAAAGAGGAGAATCCTGCTCTTGGTATGCGTGCCATACGCATATGCCTAACACGACCGGAAATATTCAGAACGCAGCTGCGCGCACTTTACCGTGCGTCGGTATTTGGACGGCTCTCAATCATGTTTCCCATGATTTCCTCCGCAGATGAGGTGGCGCAGGTGCTGGAATTCTGCAAAAATGTTCGCCACGAGCTGACCAACGAAGGAATTCCTTATTCGGACGAGGTTGAGCTTGGGATAATGATTGAAACCCCAGCTGCCGCCGTAATCTCGGACATACTTGCCCCCATGGTGGACTTTTTCAGTGTTGGCACCAATGATCTGACTCAATATACGCTTGCCTGCGACCGACAGAATCCTGCTTTGGACAGGTTTTGTGACCCACACCATGCGTCAGTACTGCGGCTCATTGAATATGCGGCGAAATCAGCCCATAAGCATGGTGCATGGATTGGAATATGCGGTGAGCTTGCCGCTGATACCGGTCTTACTCACAGATTTATTGAAATGGGGATAGATGAGCTGTCGGTGTCACCCTCGGCAGTGCTTCGTGTACGCAAATGTGTTAGGGACGGAGCGTAGTATAATGTATGTGAGCGTTTCATTTACCAAAAACACACCATCTCAAAAAGTACAACGCGAACCGTGTGGGGTTCGCGGTGTACTATAATATGCAAACATATGGCTGAATCCTATATCAAAATTCGTTCAAAAACCAGATTTTGTCGCGGTTTGCCTCGAAGGCTCTGCCGTCAAGGTAATCGAGGACGGTGCCCCTCTCCTTGAAGTTGAATACTATTCTGAAGGCGTACAATGCTTGGAATTTATAGCCTCTGTGCCTGTCATTACGGTTGACTCCGTATTTGCCGTCGCCCAGCAGAGGGTGTCCCAAGGAGGAAAAATGTGCGCGTATCTGATGTGTTCTGCCGGTTACGAGCTCTATCTCGACAAGAGACAGATTACGTTTTGATTCAAGCACGCGGTATTTTGTGATTATCTCCTTATAACCTTGCCTTGGAGTAGTGATTACATCTACCATATTATTTTTGCTGTCCTTTTTAAGGTACCCTTTGAGGGTGTCGGATTTGCGCTTTGGAACACCGTGAACAGCGGCAAGATAGAATTTTGAAATCTCACTATTCTTGATTTTTTCGTTCATAACTCGAAGAGCATCTGCGGTTTTGGCTGCTATGACAATGCCGCCCGTATTACGGTCTATACGATTGCATAGTGCAGGCGCAAAGGATTGTTCTTCGGATGGTTTATATTCACCCTTTCGGTAAAGGTACGCCTTTATATGAGAAATAAGCGTGTTCACGTCCTCCTCATCGTCCGAATGAACAATAAGACCGGGCTGCTTGTCAAGAAGCATAATATTGTCGTCTTCATATATTATGTCAAGGTGAGGAGTAAGCTTCATAAATGCTTCGTCGGAGGCACTTTCAGAAAAAAATTCCTCGGCGATAAAAAGCTCTACGGTATCGCCCTCCGAAAGCATATAACCTATGTCAGTACGCTTTCTGTTGACCTTTATCTTTTTTGTGCGTATGGATTTGTACATAAGCGACTTTGGCATCGCCTTCACAGCCTTGGAAAGAAACTTATCAAGTCTCTGCCCGGCGTCATTTTCTTTAATGTAAAGTGTTCGCATATATTACCTTTTTTATAGTTGAAGATTTATAACTTTATCTGTGGCTTAAACATTTCAGACCCTTGTGCACACCGCAATTCCGTAACCGTCGCGGACCTCAAACGTGAACTTCGCCTCATCCGTTTTAAAAACAGAGAAGGAATTCAGATTTCGTGAAAAGCCCTCACCCGTCATCTTAAGGTAGCTCTCTTTCTTGCACCATATTTCATAGAAGCGATATTCAGGATCGAAACGTACATATGCTGTTTCATCGGTGCAAAAATAGCGGTCGGCTATACGTACAAGACGGTCTGTGCCGCCATTCATATACTCAATGTCAGCTCCCACCTCCGAATCGGAGATGACAGCAATACAACGTTCGTTTGAGTGAGATATACTGACATACACCTTGTCCTCGCCAATGAAATAGGGCTTGCCGCGGCTGTTGTGGCCAAGGACAGCATCTCGCCTGTATATCTCACAAAATCCACGCTCGGCAAGATCTCTCGCGACGATATGCTCTGTATCCTTGGTACATTCACCGAAATATAGTTTTAACATATACTAAAAACCCCGCTATAGCGGTAAAAACATCTGGGCATTAGTCAGATGCCTCCATCTTCTTTTATTCTGATTCGTTGTGATTTATCTGACCAGATTATCTTTCTGGGACATTTGTCAACGCATTTGCCGCATTGAACGCATTTCGAGTAGTCTATAGCCGCGACAAATTCGTTAACATGAATGGCATCGTGCTCGCACGCCTTTTCGCACAATCGACAGCTTATACATCCAACCTCGCAGTAAGACCTTGTCTTTGCGGCGTTATCAACGGACATGCATCCGACCCAGTGAGTAGAGTCGTAGGGAATAAGCTTTATTATGTGCTTGGGACAAGCTTCGACGCAGCGTCCGCATGCAGAGCAGTTCTCGTAATTAATTACCGCAATGCCATTTTCAATGCTGATAGCATCAAAGCGGCAGGAGGAAACGCAGGTGCCAAGTCCAATGCATCCGTTAGGGCAGATTTTGTCGCCGCCGCCTATTTTAGAGGCTGCAAAGCAATCGTGAACCCCTTCATAAACATACTTTTTCTTTGCATATTCTTTAGCACCGGAGCACATAACCTGCGCTCTCATTCTGATAGGAATTTCTGCTTCAACTCCCATTATATCGGCTATCCTCTTTGCCAGAACAGCATCGCCCGCAACACAAGCGGAGGTTTTTGCCTCCCCTTTGACTATTGCCTCAGCAAGTGCCTGACAACCTGTATAGCCGCACCCACCGCAGTTTGCACCGGGCAGGGAGTCTGCAATTTCTGAAACCCTTTCGTCAATTTTAACGTGGAATAGCTTTGAAGCTACGGCAAGCAGTACGCCCATGACGCTACCTAAAATAGCGAACCACATGACGGCGTAGAGTATATTTTGAACATTATTCATGTTGGCACACCCTTTCCGTTAAAACTTCATTCCCGTAAAGCCAGAGAACGCCATTGCGATAAGTCCTGCGGCTACAAGTGCGATTGGGGTGCCTGAAAAGCTTTTCGGCGGTTCTGCGAAAGATATTCTTATGCGCACACCAGCAAAAATGACTATCGCCAATGTGAATCCTGCCGCTGAAGCAAAGCCGTAGGCGAGAGATTCAATAAAGGAATATTCGTTCTGAATATTTATTAGAGCCGAACCAAGCACTGCGCAGTTTGTGGTGATAAGCGGGAGATAAATTCCGAGTGCACCATATAGCGCGGGAACAAACTTGCGAAGGAACATTTCGATAAGCTGTACAAGAGAGGCGATTATGAGTATAAAAGCAATGGTTTCAAGATACTCAAGCTCGAATGGCACAAGAACCAGGTGGTACACAAGCCATGTTGCAGCACTTGAAAGAGTCATTACAAACATAACCGCAAAGCCCATGCCGAGAGCTGTGTCCGGCTTTTCGGATACGCCCATGAAGGGGCATATTCCAAGGAACTTAGCAAAGATGTAGTTTTCAACAAGCACCGCGGAGAGCATGAGGAGTAATATTTCTATTAAACCGTCCATATTACGTGTCCTCCTTTATGTCATTTGCACTGCCTATAATCACAGCGGCAACTGTTTCGATGGATTCTCTTAGCTCCTCGGATTTTGCTGAACGAGACAGTTCAAGTTCCTTTTTCTGATGTCTCGTTTTTATTATCATCGTTATTTTGTTCATAACTGCAATAAGGCAGGCAAGAGAGATAAAAGCACCGGAGGGGAGTATAAAGAATACCGCAGGCTCATAGACGCTTGAAACCAATGGGATATTAAAACCGAGAAAGGTGCCGGCACCCAGAATTTCGCGGACCGATGCGAGGAGTGTAAGCGCGAATGTAAAGCCGAGACCCATTGCCAGTCCATCCACAAAAGACGGAAGAAGCATATTTTTTGATGCGAAGGATTCGGCTCTGGCAAGAATGATACAGTTTACGACGATAAGCGGGATAAAGAGTCCCAGCGACTTGTCAAGGGCCGGCAGAAAGGCTTTAATAAGCAGCTGTACTGCAGTAACGAAACCGGATACAATAACGATATAGGATGCTATTCTTATTTGCTTCGGAATAAAATTGCGAAGCATGGAGATGAAGACGTTAGAAGAGACAAGCACTGCAGTGGTAGCAAGTCCCATACCGAGAGCATTTGACACGGATGTGGTTACTGCAAGTGTTGCACACATACCAAGAAGCTGCATAAATACAGGGTTCTTATAGAAAAGCCCGTCAAGCATCTGCCGTGCGAAGGTTTTAAGAGAATATTTTTCGCTCATTGTATACCTCCGTCAGAAACTCTAAAAATAATATTGAATACCGAAAGCGCTGTTTCAACTCCACTTTTGAGTGCCGTTGAGGACACTGTTGAACCTGTAATGGCATCTACTGAGAGAGTGTCAGCGCGCTGACCGATGTACTTTGAAGTGTGGAAATCCTCACCAACCCTGTTTCCAAGACCGGGGGTTTCTGAATGAGAGACCAGCTTTACTCCCTTGATTGTACCGTCAACCGACACTCCTACCATAATAATCATTTCACCACCGAAGCCTTTTGGCGCAACTTGAGCGACGTATCCGAGGGGACTTCCGTCCACGGTTACAAGGTAAAGCTCTGAAATGCCGTCAAGCTCTGCAGGGTAAAGCTGGGTATCAATGGAATTACCGAAGATACTTGATATTGCAGCACGCTTTTCCGCCTCAGTGTTGGCGATAATGCGTTCCGCGGTGAGTGCGTTGACTACAGAAAGAAGCAGAGCGGTTATCGTGCATATTACAAGAAGCTTTGCAGTTATGCCAACTACGTATTTCACATTATTTTGCTTTTTTCCCAACTTTGGCACCTCCGAATTGTATAGGCTTTGTGTAACTGTCAAGATACCACACAAGCAGGTTCATTATCAGTATAGCGAAGGATACGCCCTCGGGATATACTCCGAGGAAACGTATGAATACGGTAATGGCGCCGCACCCTATACCGTAAATAATCCGTCCGCGGCTTGTGATGGGCGAAGTAACATAATCAGTTGCCATAAATATTGCACCCAGGAAAACAGCACCCGAGAATATCTCATAAAGCGCAAATTCAAGGGGTGGCAGACTTCCCGCGAACACAAGGGAAAGAACAAATACTGTTCCGATATAAGCTACTGGTATATGCCAAGTGATTATCTTTCTCACGAGCAGATATACAAATCCTGCAGTAAGAAGGAAGGCTGAAACCTCGCCAATACAGCCGCTCTCATATCCGAGAAAAGTGTTGAATACGGTCGTTCCATTCGGGGTGACACCTTGTTTTAGATAAGATAAAGGCGTTGCGCTTGCCACGGCATCTACATTTGGTATAATCGGAGAGAGCTTGTCCGTGGGTGAGGGATATATTGCCAAATGGGATGACCATGCGAGGAACAGGAATACTCTCGCTGCAGCCGCAGGATTGACAAAATTTTTGCCAAGACCCCCGAAAAGCTGTTTTACGATTATTATTGCAAAAACCGAGCCGACAGCCGGAATCCAAAAAGGAACCGACACAGGCAGGTTAAGAGCAAGTATGAGACCTGTAACAACGGCGGAAAAATCAAGCACCGTTACAGGCTTCTTAATGAGCTTCTCATAAACAAATTCGGACGCTATGGCACATATCACCGAAATCACGGTAATTGTCAGTACACGGAAGCCAAAAACGAATATTCCCCAGACAAGCGCGGGAAGAAGAGCGATACACACGTCTATCATAATGGAGCGGGTAGTATCCTTAGCTCGAATATGCGGTGACGGTGTAACTGTCATCAGCTCCGGAATGAAAATTTTTTCCTGCTCTGAAGTGGGGTCGCATAATTGTGCTTGCGAGGTATCAACAATGTTTTTTATCTCCTTATCATTAGGCATAACAGTATGTAACCTTTCTCCCGATGTACGGGGGTGTTTATAAGTGCGTTATGGCAAACGGTAGAGGCTTAACGAGCTCCGAAAGTCAGATGCATACGATTGAAACGTTCGGAGTACACCTAATAAGATTATTTTTTGCTTTGCTCAAGGGCTGCCTGCTGAGCCCGTTTCATATCGGCAATTTTTGTTTTTGTGGCGCGTATGTACTGAACAATCGGTACATGAGCAGGGCAGTTGTACGAGCAGCTTCCGCACTCCACGCAGCTGGTTATATTAAACTGCTCGGCATAATCAAGCTTTCTCTGCATCGAGAACATGGCAAGATAGCTGGGAAGCAGGTGCATGGGGCATCCTCTTACACAGCGACCGCATCTGATGCACGTTACAGGCTGCTCATATGGATGCTCTGCGTTCTCGGAAAGGGCGAGAATAGCGGATGTGCCCTTTGTAACTGAACCGTTTATATCCCACTGTGCCGCCCCCATCATAGGGCCGCCGTTTATCAGCTTTTTGGGTTTTCTTATAAAACCTCCGCAGAAATTTATAAGGTCATGGTAAGATGTTCCGAGAGGTACAAGTACATTTTTGGGCTCCTTTATACAATCCCCTGCAACAGTGACTATGCGCTCAATAAGAGGCATACCCTCCGAAAAGGCATGAAACACAGCAGAGCAAGTCTCGGCGTTGAAAACACAACAGCCGACATCGGCAGGGAGCTTGCCCATAGGAAGCTCTTTACCGAAAATGGCGTATATTATCTGGCGTTCATCTCCCTGGGGGTATTTAGTTTTCAGTACCTTTACGGAGATTATGTCGCTGTCTTTAAGCTTTTCTTTAAGTATCTTTATGGCATCCTGCTTGTTGTCTTCAATGGCGATAATGCCTTCTCTGACTGCAAGGGCTTTCATGAGTATTTTAAGCCCGTTTATAACCGAGTCGGGGTCTTCAACAAGCAGGCGATGATTGGCGGTGATATACGGCTCACACTCGGCGCAGTTTACGATAACGTGCTCTGTTTTGCCGATTGCCGATTTTATCTTTGCGTATGTGGGGAATGTTGCACCGCCCATGCCGGAAATACCGGCATTTCTGACAATGTTTACAATATCGTCTGTATCTGTCTCGGCGAGAGATTTGCCCCATGGCTGTACATCGGGGCAAATAGTGTTAAGCCCGTCATTTTCGATAACCACACGCTGAATGGCGGTACCCTTTGATGTGTTTGTCTCATCAATTCTCACCACTTTGCCCGACACGCTCGAATGGACAGGGCAGCCAAGTCCTTCCTCAATAATGCCTATTAACTGCCCACGGGTAACAGTATCCCCAACACTAACGCATGGTATGGCGTGAACACCTATATGCTGGGACATTGGTATAGATACCACCCCCGGCGGTGTCATTCTTTCGATCGCGCATCCTCGGGTGTCCTTATGCTCATCCACATGGATACCGCCTTTGAACGTAAGTGCCATGAACCTCACCTCGTTTTTCATAATGTTATAATACGAAAATAATTTCATGTACACATTATACTACATTTACCATAATAATTCAAGAGTAAAAATGACGAAATTAACAAAAAGTTTGATGATAAACTATGATTTTATGCAAATTGACAACAAAATAACGAAGATATATGCTTGGTCGGTCCGTTTATTAAAACGGCAGTAG
>JAZNFI010000027.1:0-4274 GCA_045589075.1 Candidatus Flemingiibacterium sp. | reverse complement strand
TAAACCAATAACAGAATTTCAGTTAATGATTATTCTGCTGCAGAGGGCTCTGCAATCGTGTATACTGTGATAAGTCCGGTTGCAAGAAGGTTGTTGTTTTCGTCATACTGGTTAACCTGAAGAGTTACCCATCCCGATGCGTAGCTATCATCTCTTGCAGTATGGATAGTAAGAACACCGTCTGCCATATCATAACCGTAGTCGTTATCGACAACGTTTTCAATAACAACATTGCTGATAAGATCAAATACCTTGCCGTCGGTAGCGGGCATCTCTTCATTTCCGAGATTCCATGTCATACCGGAAAGGTTCTGGATCTTTTCGCCGTTTTCGTCATAAGCTGTCAGCTGGCAGTTAAGATATACTACAAAGTGATCAGCGCCTTCAACGGGAGTTACAGTGTAACCGTCAGCGCTTTCAACGGGCTTAACCTCAGTAATTTTTGCGGAAGCATATTCATTGGAATATCTGCTGGTCTCAACACCGTTAAGAACGTATGTGCCATGCGAACACATAGCCATTACCTGATAGCACTTTGCGGTACCGGTTGTGTACATCTTACCGGTATAGCTGGAGTTTTCATCCATGTTAATGCTGAGTGTGTAGTTTTCACCCTCGTAACCGTGACCGAGCATACCGCCGATAGCATTGCCTGTAGTGCAAACGAGGGTTACGTCAGACTTTGCGTTGATGAAGGTAACCGTATAGTCAGCACCGTCACTGTCACCTGTATTAGCGGTACCGTAGTTATAGAAGGAGCCCATATTGTACTGACCCTCGATATAACCGTGGAGAGTTACGTTTTCGAAAATAGTATTGCCTGCATTGTAGATATTTCTTACAAGCGCACGACCGTCAGTAGCATACATCGTTGCTGTAAAGTTAGAAATCTTCATTTCCGCGGGTGTGCCGACTACACCAACCGTCTTGAAAAGGGCGGTTGTAAGACCTACGATATTTGTGCCGTTACCGTCAAAGCTACCGTTAAGGTTAAGGTTACCAACACCGGTAAGGTCAAGAGAGGTAACACCGTCAGCTACCTTGTAGTAGTTGTAGGTGTCGTAGTGCTTGCTGATATTAGCAAGCTGTTCAGCAGTTTCGATGATGTAGGGGAAATCCTTTGTACCGAATCCGCCTGCGAAATCGCCAAGCTTGCTGGAGTCAACTACTGTTCCAACGATAACGTCGTCAGCACCGTCAACAATAGTGCCGAGACTTTCAAGAACTTCTTCATTTTCGGTTGCTACGTTGCCAACTACAGCAGCAGCATCAACCTTAACGGTTGCTGCAGCGTCGTTTACGATAACGTTAACTATGTCGGAGCCTTCTGCAACATTAACATTTGCTGCACCAACAACCTTAAGGGTTGCAACGGTACCGTTAACAACGATCTTACCGGTAGTAACGTTCAGGGAGCTAACAAGACCGTTCTCATAGTAAGAATTGTCAGCAACTGCGATTACGTTGATAGAACCTGCCTTGCCCTCATGCTCTACGTGAGCCTGGGGAGCGTTAATGCTAATGGTAAGCTCGGGATCGTTTGTATAAACAACGATCTTTGCCTCATCAGCGAAGTCAATGTTAGCAGTTCCAATATAATATGTATTGTAAGTCTTGCTAACCTCGTCATCTACGATCCAGATGTCACCTGTGCGGCTACCGTCTGCGGTGTAGAAGAATTCCTTTGCCTCATTGTCCCAAAGGATTTCCTGGTTGTTTGCAGTAGCATCGATCTTTGCTACGTCAAAGCCTGCTGCTCTTACTGCTTCAAAAGCATCGTGAGGACCGTCGAACTCGCCGCCGATAAGGGTCTTGTTAAGCTGAACAACAAGAGTTCTGTCATTGGACTCGTGAGCGTTGTTAATGAACGCGGTGTATCCAACAACCGACACTGCTGCGAGAATTGCAACGATTGCAATTACAACGAGAAGCTCTACGAGGGTAAAGCCCTTTTTAGTGTTTTTCATTGTCTTTTTCTCCTTAAATGAAAAAATTTTATTTTGCTTCGAATTCGGGTTTTACCCGCAGGGCGAAGCTCTCCCTGCTGTTTTTGCGCTTGAAATGATCTGCTTTTGGGGGTAAAGCGCTCAATCCCCCTGTTTCTTTGCTTGAACGAATGCAAAAAGCATACTTTCTTGCATACATTATAAATCTCTCGCCCCTGAAAGTCAATACAAAAAAAATAAAAAAATAAAAATCGTAAAAAACATCACGCTTTCAACAAATTCAACATGGCATTTTTGTGCATTATGCCCACAGATTTTGTAAAAATTTTCATATATAATTAATATGTAATGGAAAGCATCACACTCGGCACCCCCCAAAAAAGGCAAACGAGGCTCATTATTGAATCTATATATTCGCCAAAAACACCGCCGCATTTAGCGTGTCATACTTAACGGAGAACACGCTAAATGCGACGGTGTTGCTACTTTATATCCTCCTGACCCTGCAAGTCGGCGCGCGATGAAGCTTATGCTCCTCTATTACGCGATCGACCTCGTCGGGCGACTCGATCGTGAAAAGGAAATGCCTGTCCTCAATCCCGGCACTCAAAAGCTCCCCTTCTCTGTCCGACATCTGCGTAGGCAGACTGTTCAGCACGATATTTCTGTGCGGATATTCGCGAATCACAGGAAAAACGAATCCGCGCCTGTCCTTCATTTCAGCCATTCCGCCATCACAGATTCTGCAAGCGTTTTTGTCTCCGTAAAGCTCCTTGATAACACACTTTTCAAGAGTCATAAGCGGTATTCTGCCATAGACGATCGCCGCCTTCGCGCCCTTTATGTCTCTTATCTGCGGAAGCGTCAGCTCTGCCGACAGGACCACGCTCTCAAATTGCATATCCTCAAAGAATTTCACAGAATGAGAGTTGCCCACGTTGAATCTGAAATCCGCAATAAGCCTGACCTCGGGAGCATACTCCTTCAGCATCGAGATCTGACCAAGATTGGTAACAACGGCATATTCAGCGCCGCTATCGACGGCTTTTTTAATTAGCTCAACCGCTCTCTCCTTTTCGGAATCAAAGATCACGGGCGGCATCACGAATCCGTCTGCCGCTGAAGAAAATCTGTCAAGAGGCAACAGGATCACGTCAAAATACTCTCTTGCCGACTCGGTTATCTGCCCCTCGGAAAGAAATCTTCCAACTCTTCTCTTCTTCGCCTTGCCCTCGGGCTCTGCAAGCTCGACCTTTCCAAGCTTCACGGGTCCTGCTTCGGTCATCTCATTTTCAAGCGCCGCCACCGCATCCCTGCGCAGAGCGTTCAGCTGAGAAATCGGCATCATCAAGCCGTCTGCAAGCTCTATTTCAATATTATTCAGCGCAAAGCAGGAGTCTCCCAGCTTGCCCATACACTTTTTGACCGTAGCGCAATCGATCGGCGCATTTATAGCCTTCTGCGGGATCTCGCCCAAGACGGTAGCCTGCTTCTCGCCGCAAGCAATACGCAAACGACTCGGACTATCCGCTTCAAGCGTGACATACATATCAACAGGCATTTTCCTCGTGATCTTATTGAATTTCTCTATCTCACGGGAAGCCTGCTTGTCCTCCTCGCTGCGAACTCCAAGCATTTTTCTTCCAATGCTTTCGGTGTAATATCCGTCGGAAAAACCTCCGCGCGAAAAAAGCTCGGCAAGCTCGCACAGGTCAGCCTCCGTGGCATCTCTGCCTCCGTCAAGCAATCTTCTCCATATTTTCGTAACGCCGCGGACGTATTCGGGAGATTTCATTCTTCCCTCTATTTTCAAAGAAGAAACACCGATCTCAATTATTTCTCTCACGTGCGAGGCAAGCGACATATCCTTCAGAGAAAGAGGGTATTTATCCCCCACCCTGCAATCTGCATTTGCGTATGGCAACCTGCAGGGTTGGGCGCAAAGACCGCGGTTTCCGCTTCTTCCGCCAACCAACGACGAGAAAAGGCACTGACCCGAATGGCTTACGCACATAGCTCCGTGAATGAATATCTCAACCTCCAAGTCTTTTTCGTTCACAAGGGTCTGAATATCCCTCTTCGAAAGCTCTCTTGCGGGCACGACTCTCGTAAATCCATGATCCGCCAGCAGCTTAGCGCCGCTTGCGCTATGCACGCTCATCTGGGTGCTGCCGTGAAGCGGCATCTCTGGCAGACGTGAATGAATAAGCCCTGCCGCGCCGAGGTCGGACACGATAAATGCATCCACTCCCGCCTCAGCAGAGCTCTCCGCCGCGCGTAGCAGCTCGTCGATCTCCCTGCCGTTTATCATTATATTTATAGTTTGAT
>JAZNFI010000026.1:0-4723 GCA_045589075.1 Candidatus Flemingiibacterium sp. | reverse complement strand
CCGTCTGCCGGAATAGCGCTTCCCGGTCGGACAATCACAATGTCACCAACGAAAAGCTCCCTTGTCTTGACTTCGAGAATTATATTATCACGATCAACAAGAGCAGTATCCGGAGCAAGATTTGTTAGACGTTCAACTGCGGCACCGGTCTTGTTTTTACTGCGTTCTTCAAGGTATTTACCCACAGTAACCAAAGTAAGTATCATAACCGCAGACTCAAAATACAAATTTGAACCGTAATCACGCACGGTATCCATATCCCCCCTGCCAAGGGAATATGCCATCATGAATATTGCGAAAACGCCATAGAGCACCGATGCCGACGAGCCTATTGCCACAAGGGTATCCATATTTGGGGAGCGGTGCATCAGAGCTTTAAAGCCGGCGATAAAAAACTTTCTGTTAAGATATATAACAGGCAGAGTCAGGATAAACTGTGCAAGTGCAAACACCAAAAGATTTTGGTCGCCGTGGAACATTGGAAGAGTTGGGAGTCCCACCATATGCCCCATGGTGAAATACATAAGAATGATGAGAAATCCTACCGACACAAACAAGCGCACCCTCATCGACGAGGCTGTAGTCTGAGAGCTGTTACCATTGCCTGTTCTTATCCCCACGGCTTCTTTTTTTTCGTCAACGGAAGTTGCAGTAAAGCCTGCCTTTGCCACTGCCGTGCAGATTTTCTCCTTCATTTCGGGGGTATTCTCGGCGTCGACGAACAGAGTTTTTGCGAGCAGATTTACGTTTGCTTCTTTTACGCCGTCAATACGCCGTGTAACCCTCTCAACTGAAGCAGAGCAAGCCGCACAGCTCATTCCCTCGACCGTAAATTTCATTTTCATGTTTATCACTCATCCTTTTTCTTCCGAAATATCAAAAGCTTCGAAGCTATATAATTGATTATAACAGTTAAAAGGGCAACGGGTATCTTTGCAATTCCCTCGCCTATAAAAAGCACATCCACAAGCAACCACAAGAGAAAGGTTTCAACAACGCCCGAAGCGACTCGTACGCTCACAAACTGCCATATTTGCCTAAAAAGTTCTGCAGGTGTGCTCGCCTTATTTTCAAAAACAAACAGCTTATTGACAACAAAGGCGAACGCCACAGCCAGCGCCCATGAAATTATCTGGGCAGCAATATAGTAAACTCCAAAAAAGAGAAAAAGATAATACGAAGCAAAGCTGACAACGGTGGTAAGCGCGCCGAAAATGAGGTACATAATTATCTCTCTGTATTTACATAACAGTGTCCTAAGCTTCAGCATCACTTTTTAAAAACTCCTCATACGCTGTAATTTCGCCCAGCATATTAACTGCCGCCAACAGAGCGTTGGCAGACATATTTTGGGGGAGATCGAGATACTTGCACAGTCTTGCGCGTTTTCCCGACGCTTCCTCTGTTCCCGAAAGACCGTCACGGTAGAAATCTGCTTTGGTAAGCTGGCGTTGGGAGAAGGCAGGTACACCATTATTGGCGAAGGGCAGAAGAAGCTTATAAACAAGCTCAGCCTCCATTCCCTCAACGCCGAGAGTTCCCTCTTTTGAACCGGTCTTTTTGCGTTTTTCCTTACCTTCGATGGAGGGAATATACAAGTGATAAAGCTTATCCTTCGGCAGTATTTTGTTAAAATAATTTCGTATTACAAGCCCCGCCCCATCGGAATCAGTCAGCACAATAATGCCTCTGGGAGCTGCAAGACGCTTGATTAGCGCCGCCTTTTCGCTTGAAGCAAAAACTCCGAAGCCGTCGGTCACAATAACCTGTGCCTCAGCTACGGAGGTCACCTTGATTTTGTCATATTTGCCTTCCACCGCTATGGGAATATTTATCTTTAATTTTTCCGTCAACTCAAAACACTTTCCTTTTTCTTGTTTGTGCGGCTCTGACAATCAGCCGTTCTATAAGCAGATAATCCTCTGCCAAACTGAGCTTAAGTGCTTCATCTGTATCGGCGCAAAGCCCGATAACTGTCTCTAAAGCTTGTTTTTCAATGGTTCGCGACTTCGCCATGCGTGTTTTGGCGACATAGGGATGAAGTACCAGACGTTTCGCCGCCTCATCGCTCGACACACCAGCATCCGCAAAAAGCCTCAGAGAGTAAAGGTCGGCATATACCTTTATGATGCCGCCAAGAATTACGGGAGCAGGCTCATTTCTTAATTTCATATCTCCGAGAATGTAGAAAGACTTTTCTATATTTCCGTCAAGTATGGAATCGGCAAACTCAAAAGCTCCTATTTCCTTGTTTTTAGGGCATATATAGTCTATGTCCGTTTTTTCAAGCTTGTCCCGTTCCTTTGTATGAAGATATGCTGAAAGCTTCCCGATTTCCCCAGACAGCGTGGTCATATCATGCCCAACAGTATCGATAAGGTACACGCACTCCACCTGCTCTGCTATAATGCCCTCACCCGTAAAATGCTTCTGCACCCACATTGTTAATCTCTGTGTGGTTTCAGGAGCAAACTCCACGGGTATAGCATATTTTGAGAAAAGCTTCATCATAGAGGACTGTGTTTTACCCTCGCCCGGGTCGAAATTCTCGGGGGTGGTGTAAATAATAAGCACCGTGTCATCGCTCTCTGCCACGGCAGCAAGCGCGGATTCAAGGCCGTCCGCATCTTCCTTTTTTCTGAATTCCGAGAAAGGTATCTCGTAAAGCTCGATGAGCTTGTATTCGCTCATCATTGGCATAGAAATGACAGCCGAGTAGAGTGCCTCCGGGGTGTAATTTTCCCTTGTAAATATAAAATGATTGAAAGCCGCTGTGTTTTCATCGGGGCAAAGCTTCTCACGAAGAGCATTAAGCTCCTTCTGCTTTATGAAATTCTCGCTTCCGTAAAACAGAAATGCTCCTGCCTTCGGTCTCTTGAATTCGCTTCTGAATTGTGCCCCAGTTATACTTTTATTTGCCATGGCTTAAGTAGGATGCACTACGACGTGCATAAGCGTGCGAGAGACGAGACTTCCGCGGTATTCCATTCCGTAACTGATTTTCAACTCTCCGCCGTCCTCTGTCAGCTCATTTATCATGCGCTCTGTATCTATAACAAGCGGAATTTCCATTTCGGGAGTGTTCTGGGTACACATGATTCGCTCACCGTCAGAAAAGCAAAGTGTTCCGACAACTGTACCGCTCCTTGACATTACAACAAGCTTTGGATTATCAAGCTCGAATGAGATATTGGTGGTAGTTCCCTCCATGCCCGTAAGTTCCGACTCGTCGTACTCAAGAGACAATCTGCCTCCCCTCAATGAAAGAACACCTTCATAGTCAATATCTATTCTCTGGGCATGGACAGAATCAAAGCTGTCCGCGCTGAAAACGTCCACAGGGGTTACGTTTTTTACATAAAATTCGTTTGGCGTAAAATGCGCCGACTTTATGTTTATCATTACAGATTTTTCTGTCGGTTTCATTTTAATTACCATGGCTTTCGCCGCGATGCGCCGCACCGCTTGCTAAGCGCTTCCTTTCTAAATCCATTATTGATTATACCACCTTTTGACTTTGCGTGCAATAGATTTTTGTAAATTAATTATTATTTTGATCAGCTGTGTAAGCTTCGGAACAAATTACAATTAATATGTAGTCCCGCCTGTCGGAAAACTAATGAAAAGAAATAAAGTTTGGGGAAGGTCCGAAAAAATATCAGAGATACATTTTTGTAACACTCAATCATTTGCTGTAGATATTTTGCCTATGGGATGACCTCGAATTTTATATAACGCAGTATATCCTGCAGAAAGGAAGCTTTTGCAAACCAAAGGCTACGCTCAGATATAATGGAATATGGAATATTATTTGAAGGGGACAATTCACCCGTTACCGCTGAACTTTCGGAAGCGCTAAAAGCGCTGGGACTTCAAAACCGAAGGAACATCATATTAACAGACGAGGTACTGTCAGCACTGAACATTTACAGAGGCGCAAACGGTCTTCCTATTCTTGATTTCTGCGACCCCGTATCCTTGCGTACTCTGGGAATCAACGTGGCAGGGGATGAGCTTATTACACTTGCTGCTTGTGCAAAGGCAATAGGAGAAACCGAGCTTGAATACTACGACATTGCCTCGGAAATAGTCAAAGACAGCCGCAGCCTGGGTATTACTGTAACCGAGGCTGCGGCAAGGAAAGAGGTATCGTTTTTTGTCGGTGATGTATCGTTAAGCGCTATGCTTGCCGCGGTGTTAGCATTTATCAACAATTGAAAATTCAATCCTTCTGGCGGCAACGTCGCACAGCTCCACCTTTATGCGTACACGCTGACCGAGAGCATAAATTTTTCCACTATCCCCCGTAAGGCGACGCTTATTTTCATCAAAATCAAACCACCCGTCAAGTGTATTTATGGGAACAAGTCCCTCACAGGTGTTTTCAAGCTCCACGAACAATCCGAATCCCGTCACCGAGCTGATAATGCCATCAAACTCATGTCCAACCCTATAGGACATAAAAATCGTTTTGTAAAGGTCCTCTATGCTGCGCTCAGCGTTAAGAATACGAAGCTCATTTTCCGTTGATTCTTCAGCCGCGCGATGGGCAAATGACTCGTATTTCGCCACGCTTCCGCCGTCAAGCTTTCCGTGCAGCACTGCCTTGATTATCCTGTGTACCGCAAGGTCCGGGTAACGTCTTATTGGGGATGTGAAATGGCAGTAAAGGTCACAGCCGAGTCCGAAATGTGAGGCTCTTGACGATGAATACTTTGCCTTC
>JAZNFI010000025.1:0-6214 GCA_045589075.1 Candidatus Flemingiibacterium sp. | reverse complement strand
CTTGCGGCTTACGGTCATATGGGACGTGAGGATCTTAACGCTCCCTGGGAAATCTGCGATATTGCAGACGAGCTTGCAAATTTACTTTAAATAACAAACCTCCCGGGCCAATAGCTGTTACTTTGCTATTGGCTCGGCTTATCGTATAGTTAAATTAAATCACACGTTCCCTTAAGCATCATATTTATATCGAAGTCTGTTACAACCCCGGCAAGGTTTTATTAATACTGCAAAAAGATAAATTATCAAACATGTTAGCTCTCTACTTCCGTAATCGACCGCGCTTCCCTATCTTTGCTTTGCCAATTGTTGCTGTACAGTATTGCAATTTGACAATTGTTGTGTTATAATTTATATAATAATACGATTTTCCAACAACAGCCTTTAAAATTCTAAGGGAGAGAATACCAAATGTTCAAAAGTGTATTCACAAAATATATTTCAGTTTTCATGCTGATTATCGGCACAAGCTTTATAATACTTACGGTGATACTCTGCACAACAGTTGACAATTACTCAGAGGATGCTAAAACGGAAGTCCTTTCACGCACCTCTGAAATAGTCTCGCGTACCCTGGGCGATGCCTTTGATGCCGACAGTGCTGATAATTTCAACAGATACGTCTACTTTAACAAAACGTCAATAGAACAGCTGCTGACAGCGCTGGCAGGCTACAATGAAGATATAAATATTTTTATTATCGACTCTGACGGTGCTGTACTTGCCCATGATTCACATATTCAAGCGGGTTTTCTGAATGCCACAGTATCTACCAATATTCTGAACAGCATAATAAATGGTGAAAACTATTTCAACGGCGATATGGACGGCGTATTTACTCAAAAAATGGCAGTATATGCAAATCCGATATATACCGAATCAGACGAATTTGTGGGTGTTGCCTTGTCATGCTCTGAATCAAAGCAGATGACCGAGCTTATAGAAACCATGATCAAAACTATCATACTATCATGTCTTTGGATAATGCTTGCCGCGTTGTTAGCAGTTTATTTAATCAGCAAAAAGATAATTGACCCCCTAAAGCAAATGTCGAAAGCGGCAAAGAGCTTTGCTGCAGGAAAATTCGATGTAAGAGTTCCTGTAAGAGGCAGAGACGAGGTCGCCGAGCTGGCAACGGCATTCAATAACATGGCGGCATCTCTGGCACAGCTTGAGGATATGCGCCGAACATTCTTGTCAAGCGTTTCTCACGATCTTCGCACCCCCATGACCACTATCTCAGGCTTCATCGATGGAATAATAGACGGTGCTATCCCCCCCGAAAAGCACGAATACTACCTCGATGTTATCCGCACAGAGGTAAGAAGGCTGGCAAGACTTGTATCAAGTCTGCTTGACATTACAAGAATACAGGCAGGTGAGCGAAAATTCAATAAAACCGCGTTTGACATATGCGAAATGGCAAGGCTTATTTTGATTTCCTTCGAACAGAAAATAGATGAAAAACGTCTCGAAGTTGAGTTTGAATGTAAGACTGACAAAATGATGGTTTGGGCAGACCGTGATGCTATATACCAAATTCTTTACAACATCTGCGACAATGCGGTAAAATTTTCCACGGAAGGCGGTGCCTACAGGATAAGTATTCTGGAGCGTGACAAGAAGGTGTACATCTCGGTTTACAACGAGGGTACAGGTATTCCCTCAGAGGAGCTGCCATTTGTATTTGAACGGTTCTATAAGAGCGACAAAAGCCGCGGTCTCGACAAGTCAGGTGTAGGACTGGGACTCTACATCGCAAAAACCGTTATTGATGCCCACGAGGAAGAAATCTGGGTAAAGAGCATTTACGGCAAGGACTGCGAATTTGTATTTACGCTTCCCTTCATTCCCGAAGCTGAGATTGTAGTCAAGGCTTAAAAAGTATTACAAAAAGAGCATCCCCGCCGTCAAAAATGACGGCGGGGATATATGATATATATTAGTTTTCAACAACTACTGCAGAAGCTCGAACTTGTAGCCAACGCCCCAAACAGTTTTAAGTATCCACTTGTCGGAAACCCCTTCAAGCTTCTCGCGCAGACGCTTAACGTGAACGTCAACGGTACGCGAGTCACCAAGGTAGTCAAATCCCCACACCTTATCAAGCAGTTGATCGCGAGTAAATACACGATTGTAGTTAGATGCAAGGAAGTAAAGAAGCTCCAGCTCCTTTGGGGGAATATCAACGGACTTGCCGTTTAGCTTAAGCTCATACTTCTGACGAGAGATCTCAATGTTATCGAACTTGATTGTCTCATCATCGTTCTGATTGTCGTGTGCGCTGTAACGGCGAAGTACCGCTTTAACACGGGCAGAAAGCTCCTTGGTCTCAAAAGGCTTTACCATAAAGTCGTCGGCACCAAGCTCAAGACCCAGAACCTTATCGAAAACCTCACCCTTTGCGGTCAGCATGATTATGGGCTTGGATGAAATTTCGCGGATCTCGCGGCACACCTGCCACCCATCCTTCTTTGGAAGCATGATGTCAAGAAGCACAAGATCCGGCTCATACATTTTAAAATAACTTACGCCCTCGGCACCGTCATTGGCTGTCTTAACCTCATAACCCTCATTTTCAAAATAAAGACGAAGAAGATCACAAATATTAAGGTCATCATCAATTACAAGAATTTTTGTTGCCATGTTTATATACTTCCTTTCTTTTGGTACTTTTTGATATTTTCGTGACAATGTGCACAATTTGTTGTTAACAATTTAACGCTTTTGTCAAATTATTAATTTCGTGAAATTCATAACTATGTTCACAACTATATTATAGCAAAGCCTAGTGTATTTGTCAAGATGGGTAAGTGAAAATTGGATGAATTTTATGCCAATTTTTATTTTGCAATTCAACATAAATTTACAAGAAAATATTTTCTTTTCTATTGAAAAAGTTTTTGCACTATGTTATAATGTTAGAAGCTGTACTAACTTTTTTAATTAAAAAGTTTAACATTTATACCATTGATTACGATGTTCAAACGAGCCTGCATGAGCGGTTTACGGTCAGGCTCACAGTGAACAGTGTCTAATACACCATATTACAACGAAAACACTTGAAAATAAAGGAGATTTTAAAATTATGAAGCTAGGGATCGTCGGACTCCCGAATGTTGGAAAGTCTACTCTCTTTAATGCAATTACCAATGCAGGTGCTGAATCTGCAAACTACCCTTTCTGTACAATCGACCCAAACGTTGGCGTGGTAGCCGTGCCCGATGCACGTCTTGACAAGCTCGCCGAGATGTATAATCCCGAAAAATATACCCCAGCCGTTATCGAATTCGTTGATATAGCAGGTCTTGTAAAGGGCGCATCCAAGGGTGAGGGTCTCGGAAATAAATTTTTATCCCACATTCGTGAAACAGACGCCATCATTCATGTGGTACGCTGCTTCGAGGACTCAAACATAATCCACGTTGACGGAAATATCGACCCCATGCGTGACCTTGAAACCATTAATATGGAGCTCATTTTTGCCGATATGGAAATGCTTGAACGCCGTATCGACCGCGTTAAAAAGGCAATGAAGGGCGACAAATCTCTCGGTGATGAATTGGCACTTCTCGAGCGTGTAATGGCAGGTCTTTCCGAGGGAAAATGCGCACGGGCACTTGAATACAGTGAAGACGAGCTTGCAATAATGCACGATTGCCAGCTTCTTTCAATGAAGCCCGTGATATACGCGGCAAATATATCAGAGGATATGATAGGAAGCGACATGAGCAGCAATACAGGTTATCAAAAGCTTGCCGAATACGCCGCTTCCGAAAAAGCGGAGATTATGCCAATCTGTGCAGGTATAGAGGCTGAAATTGCACAGCTTGACGGCGATGAACGGGCAGAATTTCTTGCTGACCTTGGAATCGCGGAAAGCGGTCTTGACAGACTTATCAAGGCAAGCTATGCCCTTCTCGGTCTTATCTCATACCTAACCGCAGGCCCGAAAGAGGTTCGTGCCTGGACCATAACCAAGGGTACAAAAGCACCGCAGGCAGCGGGAAAGATACACTCCGATTTTGAACGCGGCTTTATTCGGGCGGAAATTATCGGCTTTGATGAGCTGATGGCGTGCGGCACCATGGCTGCAGCTAAAGAAAAAGGTCTTGTTCGAAGTGAGGGCAAGGAATATGTGATACGCGACGGAGATATAGTTCTGTTCAGGTTTAATGTGTAAACCTCGGAATACGAATGGCAGGTCACTTAACAGTTTTGTTGAGTGACCTGCCCATTTTTATATCTTCGACTAAAAAATTTCTGGTATCTCCTCACCTAAATCCCAAAGAAGGTGGCTTGCTATATACTTATATCTGACGTCCCTTGAGGCGCGGATTGCCGGCAATACCATATCGCCAAGCGCTATCTCTCCGGCTGAAGTAGGAGCTCCAACCATCCTAAGAAGCATTTCAACCTCTGAATATGCAGGAAGCATTTCATCAATGGCCGAGCACACCTCATCCCAGTGTGAAATAATGCTGTCAATTCTGTCAATATGAGCCGCAGCATCGTACTTTCTGTCCCTTTTTTCTGCCTCTATCATGGGCTTTGCAGCTTCTCCGAATATCTCACAAAGAAACTTGAAATGAGCTTCCTTGTCAAACGTCGCCGCATGTGCCAGTGCTTTTTGGCGGCAAGGCTTCAGTGTGCGGATATGTTCATAAAGCTTCAAAGAAATCAGCGTTCCAATACCGCATTGGATGCCGTGCAAATCACAGGGTGTTCCAAAGGCTTCCGCCCTCATGTCCCAGACGTGAGAAATATAGTGCTCAAGTCCCGAAGCAGGACGGCTCACACCTGACAAAGCCATTGCGTCACCGGCAAGTATTAGCCCTCTGACGACAGCCTCAATAGCATCCGGGCGGCGTTTTGCCAACCCCTTGGCATTTGCAGCCACATTATCAAGCGCACTCCTCATAATGCCTGCAATATTTTCACAGTAATACTCACCCAAAATGATATTGGCAATCTTCCATTCACAAAGACTAATATATTTTGCAACCATGTCCCCGACGCCCGAAGCCAGCAATCTCGCAGGTGCATCCTTAATAACGTCCACATCGGCAATTATAACATCGGGTGCCTTACTTTGAATGGACAGCTTAAACCCGTCACGGCACATTGATGATGTTGACGAGGCAAAGCCATCCATAGACGGTGCAGTCGCCACTGTTATCATCGGCACACCGGCAGTATTTGCAATTATTTTGGAAATGTCACCTATGACACCCGAGCCTACGGCAATTACCATATCGCAGGATGAATCGAAATGCATAAGAGCTGAACCCACGAAATTATTATCGGGTATTGGACGCTCACATGGGAAGGTGAAGCCCTTTGTATCCACCGCCCCCAAAAGCTCTCTTACCTTATCGCCTGCAGCACGTCTTGTATTTATATCATCAAATATAAAAGGCTTCACAGCCCCGTATTTTTTAATAATTTCAGGAAGCAGTTCTATCACACCGCTCCCTATGCAGCTTTCCCTGAGTGAAGATATGTGAGTGCGTCCGCAGGGACAGCCGTGCTGCATGATATTTATATTTTTCATATTAGGCATAATATGCCAAAAGCAGACGAGTCTCTCTATGTGAACACTATGAAAGTATAATGGAGAGCCGCCGGCTTTTGTTCCTTAAGAATTATTTAACGGGAACTTTGATTATAACCTTTCGGGAGGTTCCGTTTCCGCATCCGGGCTTGTGACCGTCCATTGGAGCGTACACCGCGAAATCGCCGGGCTTAAAGCTTATAAGAGTACCCTTGCCGGTGTATAAAGCGTAGTCCTTATCTGCATCAAAGGACTGTGACACAGTGAGCTCTGCAATATCTGCATACTCCATCTGTTCTGTTCCTTCAAGTATGTACTGAATATCAATGTACTTTTCGTGAGCCTCAAACACCTTTTTATCCGCAGGCACTTGATTTATCACGCCGGAAACATTATAATATGCACCGTCCTCAAGCTCATATCTGCCGGCTTCCGTGTCCGGAGTAATGGATTTAAGTATATCAATGTACTTATCGAGAGCGTCCGCGAAAATTCCGCAGGACTTGTAGGTTTTAATATTTCCTAAAATCATGGTTTTGCATCCTTTCATTAAATACAGTTTACAGGAAAATTATAGCACTCTTTTTTGCTCTTGTCAAGTGCGGATTTAATATTGAAATCCGCTTGATAACGTGATATGGTAGTTTGATTGTATATAGC
>JAZNFI010000024.1:0-5671 GCA_045589075.1 Candidatus Flemingiibacterium sp. | reverse complement strand
ACTGCCGCCGCAGGCGCAGTTGGCGCGGCAGGGGCGTATATATTCGGAAGAAAGCTGTTCGGTATCGGTTGCACTCGCTTTGACGATATGAAACACCTTTGGTCATCGGGACTTCATCGGGGAGATCATTCTGACGTGCTTAACGATGCCATCATCTGGGCAAGAAAAATGAACCCCAAAAAGGTGGAGATTTTATCAAAGGATAAGTTGAAGCTGGTGGCTCATATAATCGAAGCGGAGAATGCCCGCGGAAGTATACTTCTTATGCATGGCTTTCATTCCAGCGGCATCCACGATTTTTCCCTTGCACTTCAGCCATATCATGATATGGGATTTAATCTCATCCTTCCCGACCAGAGGGCCCACGGTGAGTCCGAGGGAAAGTATATCACCTACGGTGCAAAGGAAAAAGAGGACTGCGTTCTTTGGGCGGAGTATATTGCTAACAGATATCCCGGAATGCCCATCCTTCTTGACGGAATTTCCATGGGCGCATCCACCGTGCTTCTTGCAACGGGAGAAAAGCTTCCCCCTGAGGTCTGCGGCGTTATTGCAGACTGCGGATATACATCACCCCTTGATATCTTTCGCCACGTTATAAAAACAGGTCTGAAAATGCCTGTCCAGCCGGGACTGTTCGTTGCTTGTAAGATAGCACAGCGCCGTGCAGGGGTAAATTGGAAGGATTGCAGCGTTCCCAAAACTCTGGCTGAAAATACACTTCCTCTTTTTATTGCCCATGGCGAGGCTGATACCTTCGTTCCATGCCATATGACGGATACCAACGTAAAAGCCTGTAAAAACTGTGATGTTACGGTCATAAAAGTAGAGGGCGCGGAGCACGGAGAGAGCTATCTTCTTGACCGCGAGCGATATGAGCGTATGGTCAGTGAATTTATAGACAACTGCATAAAACGCTATAACGATAATGTAAATTCTGCAAATGCATAAATTAAAAACTCCCCGATAAAACGGGGAGTTTTTGCTTAGTTTATTGTATTTTCCGTGCCAGAAACAAGGCGGGAAACTATGCGCCTCAGCTCCGGATGCTCTGCGAGTTCGGAATCATTATCAATGAGTGCTTTGGCGCTGTTTACTGCGGCCTCATAAAGCTCTCCACCGTCACCCGTAGTGCCGGGCAGAGAAGCGGAACCGCTCTGGCGGATTATACCTCCGTTTGCAAAGAAGTCTCCGGGGCCTCTCAGCTTAAGGTCTTCTTCTGCTATTACATATCCGTCTCGGGTGGTGCACATGATTTCAAGTCTGCGGCGTGAGGTTTCCACCTTGGTGTCGGAAACCAGGATACACCAGGATTTATCTTTTCCGCGGCCAACGCGTCCTCTCAGCTGATGAAGCTGGGAAAGACCGAACCGCTCGGCATTTTCGATTATCATAAGAGTAGCACTCGGAACATTCACTCCAACCTCAATGACTGTGGTTGATACAAGCAAATCAAGTTCTCCTGAAACAAACCTCGCCATGACGTCATCCTTTTCCGCCGCTTTCATTCTACCGTGCACACATCCTATTTTTAGCTCAGGCAAAGACTTTGCCAGACTCTTTGACCACGTTTGCGCCGCCTTCGGCTGTGACGCCGGCTTCATAATTTCAGAAATATCATAACCGAAATCAAACAGGCGAATATCCTCTTGTGTCACTTCACCTGCTTCAGCCTCTTCAATCGATGGACATACAATGTACGTTCTGTGTCCCTCTGCTTTTTGTTTCAATATGAAATTGTTCAGCCTTTCACGGTAGCTCTCATCTACGGTAAATGTATCCACTCTCTGTCTGCCGGGAGGAAGCTCATCGAGAGCCGACATATCTATATCGCCATACAGGAACATAGCAAGCGTCCTCGGTATGGGCGTTGCGGACATGGTAAGCTGATGACATTTTCCGCCACCGCCCTTTGCAAGCAGCGCATCGCGTTGACCGACGCCGAAGCGGTGCTGTTCATCGCATATTACAAGTCCAAGCCTTGCGTATTCAACTTCATCGCCAATAAGCGCGTGTGTTCCTATCAAAACCCCCAAAGTTCCGTCCGCCAGAGCAGAAAGCACCTCTTTCCTCGCTCTACCCTTCACGGAACCTGTAAGAAGTCCGCAAGATATGCCAAGCTTTGCAAAAAGCATAGAAAGCTCATTGTAATGCTGAACCGCAAGTATCTCGGTGGGTGCCATAATCGCACATTGATACCCGTTTTTAACGGCAATATATGCTGCTGCTGCCGCTACCACAGTTTTCCCGCTTCCCACATCTCCCGTCATGAGACGTCTCATGGGAGTGCCGGAGGCGAGATCGGCAGATATTTCTCCTATTGAACGCTTTTGCGCTCCCGTTAGCGTGTAAGGAAGTATTTTTTCCAGCGCCGATATATCTGTATCAAAGAAAACGTTCGGAGTTAATATTTTCTCTCTGGCACCTGTCGCCCCGAGAGCAAAACGGTACAACTCCTCAAAAATTAACCTGCGCTTTGCTGTTTCGAGCGCCTTGAAGCTCTCGGGGCAATGTATGCCTCTCAGAGCAGAAGCAATATCGACAAGACCGTGCTCTTCTCGAATTTTTTCCGAAAGAATCTCCGGCACAGTATCAGCAGCATCCGAAAGTGCCGTCAAAACAAGCTTAGAAAGGACCTTTCCTGTTATACCCGCCGTCAGTGGATAAACCGCAACAAGCGCGGGGAGGTTTTTCCCCTCAACAACCGGCTCTACCGCCGGAGATGACAGAATCTTTTTGTTTCCATCCCTCACAAGCTTCCCGAAAAAACGATATTCTCCGCCCTTCACAATAGAATCTTTAATGTAGGGCTGATTAAAGAAGGTTATTTCACAACTGCCTGACTCATCGAAAGCGCGGAGCTTTGAGATTGTCATTCCCCTCTTAAGTGCCGCATTGTGTACATCTGTTGCGGCAGTAAGGATAAAAGCTGCCGTCTCACCGCTTTCCGCTTCTGTTAAAAGCTTTACGTTCCCTCTAAACTCATACGCTCGCGGAAAATGGTACAACAGCTGTCCTACAGTAGTAATTCCAAGCTTTGCAAGTGCCTTTGCGCGGGATTCGCCCACGCCTTTCATATATTGAATGTTGGTATCGAATGTAATTATCCGTCATACCCCCTTTAAACGGCAACGCCTCGCCGCCTTCAGACACTGAAGTCTATGTACATAACCTCGATAGCACTGCAGAAGATAAATGAGAATACCCTCTTCCTATTTTTTCCCACAAGCAAAATATGTTCCCACGTGCTTGCCGTCTTTTATATCATAAAGCACCTCGGGGTTCTTGCCGTTGACTATGAGCATGGGTATACCTGCCTCGGTTACTATCTGTGCAGCCTTTATTTTCGTTATCATGCCACCCGTTCCCCGATCACTGCCCGCACCGCCTGCGTATGATATTACGGTATCGTCTATAACCTCTACGCGGTCAATAAGCTTTGCCTTCGGATTGTTTTTTGGATCGCTGTCGTAAAGTCCGTCAATATCGGACATATTTATGAGAATATCCGCTTCGCATACCACAGCAACATACGCTGAAAGAGTATCGTTTCCGCCAAATTTCAATTCCTCTACGGAAATAGGGTCATTCTCGTTTACAATAGGCACACACCCCAATTTCAGAAGCTCTCGAAAGGTGTTTTTTGCATTTGTTCTTCTGACATCGTTGTCAATAATGTCCTTTGTCATAAGCATCTGACCGACGGTATGCCCGTATGTGCCAAAAAAGTTCTCGTAAACCTGCATAAGCTCCGCTTGACCCACAGCAGCAAGCGCCTGTTTCTCTTCTGTGGTATCCGGACGTCTGCCAATCCCCAGCCTGGATATGCCTGCCGAAACCGCTCCCGAGCTGACCAGAACTATTTCATGGCCTGCATTTTTGAAATCAGAAAGGATTCGGCAGAGCCGCTCCATTCTGCGAAGGTCCAGATTACCCGTAGAATGGGTCAGAGTATTGGAACCTATCTTTACAACTATACGCGCTTTGTTCTCAAGTATGCTCATTTTTTTGCACCGTCCCCTTTCGGCTTCACTCTGCTTCCACAAAGCAGCCAACAATTCTGTTAAGCTCTGCTTCGTCTGCATAGCTTATGTTAAGCAGAAGCAGTTTCTCTTCCTCGGAGCGGGCGTATGTTGCTACAGACATTGTTATATCCATTGCCTCTATGGAATAATTGAGCACAGAGTATTCCTCTCCGGCCACCATAGCGTTGGTCACATCCCCATACGAGATACTGTAATCGTCGAGCTCGAGCGAAGATTTGAGAATTTCAAGGTAAGCATCCGCACCGCCATACACATCATCCAGAATGGATACTATAGCAGCACTTCCAGTATCATTGACGGTAGCTATAAGCTCACACACGTTCCCCGCCGAGGAAACTGCTGCAAGCTCATCTTCATCTGAAATCGCCATAGAGCCAAGAGGTATAAAACCTATGTCAAAATCATCGTTTACATAAACAGGCTTCGATAGAGCTCCGCAGGAATTAAGAACAATCGCACAACAGAGCATCACCGTACAAAGAATGTGTTTTTTCATTATTAACAGCTCCTTGATTCTATTAAATGAGTTTTTTATAAAATTTTATATTTAGGGGTTTGCAAAATGCAAAATTTGTATTATAATATATATATCGGTATGTTCGCGGCAACTTTATTGGCAAGTGTCCGCAAATACTATTATAACTTGAAACCAAACAAATTGCAAGTATTCTTTGTAAAATACTTTAAATAAAGAACCGATGTGTTACAGGTACTGCGATTCTACTCACCAAGGAGTTAAATTTTATGATAGCACAGGTGTCATCATGAAAACATCTATAGACAAGCCCGAGCTACTCGCACCTGCAGGCTCTCCAGAGGCCCTTGATGCCGCCATTGCCGGCGGCGCAAACGCGGTTTACTTTGGCGGCTCATCCTTTAATGCACGAATAAACGCCAAAAATTTTTCTGACGATGCTCTGCGCGAGGCAATAAAAAAATGCCGTTTTTTCGGAGTTAAAACCAACATTGCCTTGAATATTCTTATCCATGACCGCGAAATGGACGATGTCCTGCGTTATGCACAAATGCTTTATACCATGGGCGCAGACGCTCTCATAGTTGCCGACCTGGGCGTGGCGCGGTTGATCCATCGTTATTTCCCTGATTTTGAGCTCCACGCAAGCACCCAAGCTGCAGGCCACAATACGGACGCTGCAAGAGTCTTTGCAGAAATGGGCTTTTCAAGGATGGTGGCGGCAAGGGAGCTTTCATTTGGAGATCTTCGCACATTGTGCAGTGCATCTCCCATTGAAACAGAGATTTTCGTACACGGAGCCATTTGTGTATCCCAATCTGGTGGCTGTCTTGCAAGCTCACTTATCGGCGGCAGAAGGGGAAATCGCGGAGAGTGTGCTCAACCGTGCAGACTTCCTTACAAATGCGAAAGATGTAAAAGTCAGACATACGCTCTCAGCCTGAAGGATGTATGCCTTGCATCACATATCACGGAGATTCTGTCTCTCAAGGCGGCGTCTCTGAAAATCGAGGGCAGAATGAAGAGTCCCGATTATGTATACGGCGTAACAAAAACATACAGACAACTGCTCGACGAGGGAAGAAACGCCTCTCCCGAGGAAATATCCCGCCTGAAGGCCTTGTTTTCAAGAAGAAGTCGGATCGTAGCC
>JAZNFI010000023.1:0-4785 GCA_045589075.1 Candidatus Flemingiibacterium sp. | reverse complement strand
CATATTTCCATATAACGGTCGCAGTCGCAGCCCGGCTTACAGTCGGGACTGCCACAGCCGTATTTCTCGCCGCGGTCAAAGTATATCTCCGAGCAGGGACCGCAAGGTCCGGAGCCGTGCTCCCAGAAGTTGTCGGCTTTTCCGAGTCTTACAACATGGGCAGGATTTACACCGATTTCATTTACCCAAATATCGTAGGACTCCTCGTCATTTTCATAGATTGAGGGGCAGAGAAGCTCGCCGGGGATTTCAAGGGTTTCGGTTAAAAACTCCCACGACCATGCAATAGCCTCGCGCTTGAAGTAGTCGCCGAAGGAGAAGTTGCCCAGCATCTCAAAGTAAGTGCCGTGACGGGCGGTCTTACCCACTCTTTCAAGGTCGGGGGTACGGATGCACTTCTGACATGTGGTAACTCTGCGGCGCGGCGGCTCAACCTCGCCCGTGAAGAACTTTTTCATGGGTGCCATGCCGGAATTTATAAGAAGAAGTGATTTATCGTTGTTGGGAACGAGTGAGAAGCTGGGAAGACGCAGGTGGTCTTTTGACTCAAAAAAAGAGAGATACTTCTCACGAAGCTCGTTAAGTCCAGTCCATTTCATAACTTTAATTTCCTCCAAAGTTTTGGTTAATTAACACTATTTTTGTATTATATCACATTGTAAACTGATTGTCAACTGATACAGTTTTATTTATGTACCGAGAAGCTTCCGCATCGCAAGACTGTGATTTTGTGAAAACCGGCTAACAGATCTGATTTATTTCCGGCGCAATCCGCGAAAGCTCATTTTGAAACCTGCTTATAAGCCTCATGCATGACAAGAATTGATGCCGCCACTGCTATTGTTGAAACGGTGAGTGCCAAAGGCAGCCTTACAATATTCAAAACCGTACCGAAGCCCGGGAAAATCAGTGAGACAGCAGTAAAAACGCAAAGTCCAAGCAAGAACATCACAAAGCTCATACCAATGCGCAGTTCCGAACGGAAGATACTTTTCTCCGTTGCAAGCTCTATGAATGTTATGAAACGACAGGCGATAAAGGCGATGAATGAAGCCGATATGAACTGCTCCGGTGTAAACGTTACACCTATGCCTGTAAGTATGGGATGCGTAACCAGGATTACAACAGCTTCTATAAGCGCAAACATACAAGACCTTACGTTCATTGCAAGTGGCTTTTCAAGGGATTTCTCGGTTTCGTTGCGAAGTGACAGAACAGAATAGGGCGGCTTTGAAAATGCAGAAGAAACAATCGCCGCAAGATCAAGCACAAGTCCACTGAATATAAGCTGGATCGGCGTCAGAGCATTTATACCGAGTATCAGCGCACCGATAGTCAGGAAGATTCTTGATAGCTGTGAGGTGGTAAGATAATTCACCATACGAAGCAGATTTTTGTAAATAGTGCGTGAATATTCGAGAGCAGACACAACAGCTGTGAATCCGCCCTCCTTATCGTCTGCATCAGATACAACCACATCGGAAATAAACTTCAGTGCCTCTGAATCAAAGACGTTTCCTCCCGAAATACTCGAATATGCGGCACCCCTGCGTGAGCGAAGGTCGATACCGTTTTTGCCAGCCTTCGGGGATATGGTGGTGCTTTGGGCAAAACCCACATCAGCCCGACGCAAAAGGAGCGCGCTGTTCATGCCGCCTGCAAGAAGTCCGACACATTCTCCGTCAGCCCTCATCATCGAGATTATATCAGCCATTTTTTTAATGGATATGCCAGTAAACATACTGTAGAGGGGAAGATTGGTGCGAAGCATATCAGAATTCATGGAATCCGCGACATCTCCTGTAAGTATACCGCTTTCGTTTTCGATAATACCAATGGACATGGCAAGAAACTTATCGTTCTCTTTATATCTGTCCGTGGTCATGATAACCTTTATACCGGCTGCTTTGCATCTGGCAATTGTTCTTGCCACATGGGGTGCAAGAGGTTCTTTTATGGCAATAAGCCCCTCAAATGTAAGGTCGCTCTGTATTGAGCCGATACGCCTCAGGTTATTATAGCCGGTTACGCCTGTTGCCACTGCAACAACCCGATAAGAGCTCTTTACAAGACTTAAAGCGCGGCTTACAAACTCAAGACGGTCATCGGTAGTCATCTTGTAGATTCTGCCGTTTTCTGTGTAATACCGGCAGGCGTTAAGAATTAATTCGGCATCTCCTCGGCAAACCGCCATATACTGCTTGTCCGAATCTACGGTAAGTGTGGTCTCAAACTTTGACGCCTCACCTGCGGGCATATGCTCAATTATGGGATGCAGGCGGTCAATATCAGAGTTATACAGCGACAGAGCTTCTGCAGCACGTATCAACGCCTCCTCCTCGGGAGTGATACGTCTGGAGTTTTTATTTAACGAGGTCAGACCCATTCCGTAGATACCGGTGGATATAACACCCGCGAGAACCGTAGAGCGAATTTTGTCTAGTCTGTCAGTATCCCCGGCACTGTACAGTGTACGGGAGGTGTATATTTTATCTACTGTACAGTTTGAGCTGGTAATAACACCGTCCTTTGGGATTATCAAAGTTGTGATGTTTTTTAATTCTTCAAGCTTTTCTGCATTCTTTATCAGCGCCCCCGTATTGGTTTCGCGTCTGCGCTTCATGGCACTGAATATTCCGCACCCGATAATTATGTATCCGAACACAACATACAGCTCTGACATTGCCGCAACTGCAAGTGATACACCTGCCAGAAATACATCAAATATTCCGTTCGGTGCCGCGGCGAAAAGATTGATCACGGTTATTACGAACACCAGCACAAGCATGGACATACTCCATACCGAGCAGTATTTCTTGAGTGTTTTCAGAATCGAGAGGTTTTCGTGTGTTCCAAGGGGCTTTATTTTACCCATTTTTGCGGCAGCTGTATTTTCGCCCGTGGCTACAACAATACCTCTGCCGCTTCCGGCTGTGACCACCGTGGAAGCAAACGCCATATTCTCCATTTTTTCAACAGGAAGCATATGGGCAAAGTTTTCATAAGCTGCATCCTTAAGGCGTGAGCTTTGAATCCCCGTTACCATACCCTCATTTATGAAAAGTCCTTCGGTGTGAAAAAGCCTCAGGTCGGCAGGTACAATATCGCCTGTCGAAAGAAAAACCACGTCACCGGGCACCAGTAAACGCATCTCCATAAGCACCGGCTTACCGTTTCGAAGCACCTTGGCTGTGGGCAGAGAATACGCGGTCATACCGTCAAGAACCTTATGAGCCTTGAAGTATGTGAACAGTGCCGCTCCGTAATTTGCAATAAGCATTAATACGATTGCTCCTGATGCTACGGGAACCTCAAAGAGTGAAGCTATAAACAGCACAGCCAATAACAGCAATGCCGTAAAATCAAATGGAATAAAAATCTTTTTTGAATTGTTCCCGTATGTTTTATAAATATCATTCAAACCGTATTCTCGGCGTTTTTTCTGAATGGCATCAGAGCTCAGTCCGCACCCTCTGTCGGTTTCAAAGATCTTTTCTACCTGTTCTACAGTCTTGTTGTAGAAACACTCTCTGTCTGCTCCGTTTCTCATAGCAGGTCAAACGCGAGCGTTCCTTCGCGTACGCTTAGTGCGGCAAGTGTCAGCTTACTGTTATAATTAGCTATAATCTCGGAGGCAAGCTTATCTTCAACCTCTGTTTGTATATAACGCCGCAAATTGCGGGCACCGTATTTTCTTGAATAGGACTTCTCGGCAATGAACGCCGCCGCCTCGTTTGTGTAGGTGAAATTGATGTCCTTTTCAGAAAGTGCCGCCTTCAGCTCATCGAGCATAATTGAGGCGATACGGACAAAGTCTTCTATCTCAAGTGCACGGAATGTTATTATTTCGTCTATGCGATTAATAAATTCGGGACGGAGAAATTCCGAGAGGGATTTTTCCGTTTTGTCTTCAAGAAGGGAAGCACCCTCTGTACCGAAGCCTGCACGGGCAGAGCCTACGCTTGAGCCTGCGTTGGTGGTCATTACAAGGATGGTGTTTGAAAAATCCACAACTCTGCCGTGGGAATCGGTAATTTTACCGTCATCAAGTATCTGAAGCAAAATGTTCAGTACATCGGGATGGGCTTTTTCTATTTCGTCAAACAGTACCACAGAATAGGGGTGGCGGCGTATCTTTTCTGTAAGCTGACCCGCCTCGTCAAATCCCACGTATCCGGGGGGAGAACCGATTATCCTTGAAACGGCGTGCTTTTCCATATACTCTGACATATCAATTCTGATAAGGGCGTCAGGAGTGTTAAAGAGGTCATTTGCAATCGTTTTCACAAGCTCAGTTTTGCCAACGCCTGTGGGTCCGGCAAAAATGAATGAAACCGGCTTTCTCTTGGATGTTACTCCCGCTCTGCCTCTCTTGATGGCGCGGACTACGGCTGATACTGCCGTATCCTGGCCGATTATATGTGCCTTGATTCTTGCTTCAAGTCTATCAAGACGCATAAATTCATTTTCCGTAATAGAGGTGGCAGGGATACCCGTCCATATCTCAATAACGTCCGCGAGATGCTCGTTTGTGAGCGGCGGACGCTCATCCGCTCGTGGCTTAAGTTCAGCTTCCATTTCGGACAGCTTTATTTCCTCAACCCGAAGCTCTGCCAGCTTCTGGTACCGTTCATCATCCGGTATATCGGTGGATGCTGTTTCAAGCAGTTCGATTTCCGAGTGCGCCTCTTTAAGCTCTCCCGCAATCTTGTTGTAGTCATCTACGACCGTGTTTGTGAGAGATACGTGAGCGGACGCCTCGTCAATAAGGTCTATTGCCTTATC
>JAZNFI010000022.1:0-30407 GCA_045589075.1 Candidatus Flemingiibacterium sp. | reverse complement strand
CGCCCTTGCTGCAAGGGGCGAGGTTGCTGCACATATTGCAAGTACAATCATTACCTCTTCGGTATGAAGACGCGGATTGCGATTGTGAAGATAACCTACCTTAAGATGCTGAACGGGTTCGATTATCGATGAGGGAATAAGCTCAACGTCATCGCCGATTCCCGCAAGCTTTTTAAGGGCATTTAAAAGCAAAGCGGCAGAAGCACCTAAAAGAGATGAGGTTTTACCCGTAACTATTGTTCCGTCCGGCAGTTGCAGTGCGGCAGCAGGATTTTCAGTGAGCTCCGCCTTTTGGTTGGCGGCAGAAATCACAAAACGATTTGCAGGCGACAGATTTGCCTGCTTCATAAGAAGATCCAGCTTTTTGACCGTACCGTGTTTGGTCATATTTTCCTTTTCATCGCAAAGAGCTGTATAGTAACGTCTTATTATTTCCTGATTTGACGCCTCGCAAACTATCTCATTGTCAATAATGCAGTTACCTGCCATATTTACACCCATATCCGTGGGTGACTTATAGGGTGATGAACCGTGAATCCGCTTGAACATGGCGTCAACCACGGGAAATATCTCAACATCTCTGTTGTAGTTGACTGCTGTTTTACCGTATGCTTCGAGGTGGAAGGGGTCTATCATGTTTATATCATTCAGATCAGCAGTAGCCGCCTCATACGCCATATTTACAGGATGCTTTAAGGGAAGGTTCCATATTGGAAAGGTTTCAAACTTAGCGTAACCCGATTTTACTCCCCTTTTGTTTTCGTGATAAAGCTGTGACAGACAAGTTGCCATTTTTCCGCTTCCGGGACCGGGTGCGGTGACAATTACAAGCCTTTTGGTTGTTTCTATATAATCGTTTTTGCCGTAGCCGTCATCGCTTACTATGGTTTCTACGTTATAGGGATAGCCGTCTATGTTGTAATGATGATAGACCTTCATGCCACGGTCCTCCAGCTTCTTCTGGAAGGCAACGGCATTGGCTTGGGAATTGAACCGTGTCAGCACGATACTGCCAACATAGAGCCCCACGCTTGTGAAAGCTTCGATAAGGCGAAGTACATCGACATCATAGGTGATGCCAAGATCACCTCTGACCTTGTTTTTCTCTATATCATCGGAGTTTATGGCAATAACTATTTCCGCATCATCTTTAAGCTGCAGGAGCATTTGAAGCTTACTGTCCGGGCGGAAACCGGGCACTACTCTGGATGCGTGATAATCGTCAAACAGCTTGCCGCCGAATTCAAGGTAGAGCTTTCCCCCGAACTGTGCAATTCGCTCACGGATATGCTTTGACTGCATTTCAAGATATTTTTCGTTATCGAATCCGACCTTCGTCATTGTCCATTCCTCCCGTCATACGCCGGTATGCGTATAATAACACCAAACTATCTTTTATTATATCACAACAATCTGCTTTTTTCAAGGGGATTTTCCAAAAAAACTAAATAGGATGATGTATAAAAAAATTGTCCCCGAAAACGGGGACATTAATATAAAAAATCCTACATATTCAAGTAGCGTTTTATAGCACTAAGGGATTTATCGCTTATGGAATGTTCCAGCCGGCAAGCATCCTCCGACGCAGTTTGTTCATCCACTCCGAGGTTTACCAAAAGCGTTGTAAGTACCGTGTGACGCTCATATATTTTTTTTGCAATCTCCAATCCAAACTCTGTAAGTGTAAGGGTGCCGTCAGCTGCCATTTTTATATATCCGCCGCTTCGCAGAAGTCCCATTGCACGGCTGACACTCGGCTTTGAATAACCCAGATATTCACCAACGTCAACGGAATGTACGTTGGTATTTTTCTTTGAGAGAACGTATATGGCCTCAAGATACATTTCGCCTGATTCCTGAAGTCGCATTCTAATCCCTCCCTTGCTTATATAGTACAAATATGATACCACATATTTATGAATATTTCAAGTATTTGGAAAGATTTATCCTACGAATTTTCCGAAATGATTATGCAGTATGTATAATATGGGGTGTTAGCACAGGCTAACCGAGGGGCAAAAATGACGAAAATTCGAAAAATGTCAGAAAAATATTGACAATTTTCGGAGGTTGGTTTATAATAAATATGTAGTTAGCGGATGCTAACCAGGGGTGCCAGCCGCTGGTTTTGAGCATGGCGAGAGATATATTTTGACTCGCAGAACATACGGGAGGACGTACAGTGAATACTTTAAAAGATGCAAAAATAGGCAAGACCGTTAAAGTCGTAAAACTTCACGGTGAAGGTGCCATAAAACGCCGTATTATGGATATGGGAATAACCAAGGGGATTGATATAACCATACGCAAGGTTGCACCCCTCGGAGATCCTCTTGAACTTACGGTTCGCGGATATGAGCTTTCTCTTCGTAAGGCTGATGCAGAAATGATTGAGATAGAATAAACCGAGGGAGAATCACCCTCGGTAAAATGCAAAACTATAGTTAGCGGCAGCTAATCGAACACCATAATGAGTTATTGAAAGGAACAGGCACGATGAGCATCAGAATAGCCATTGCGGGAAATCCTAACTGTGGAAAAACCACGCTTTTCAATGCGCTTACCGGATCAAACCAATATGTTGGGAACTGGCCAGGCGTAACCGTAGAAAAGAAAGAGGGAAAATTGAAGAAGCACGAGGGGGTGATAGTTACCGACCTTCCTGGTATCTATTCCCTTTCACCCTATACCCTTGAGGAGGTGGTTGCGCGAAATTATCTTATAGGCGAGCGCCCTGATGCAATACTCAATATTGTTGACGGAACGAACCTTGAAAGAAATCTTTATTTAACCACACAACTCACTGAACTTGGTATACCCGTTGTTGTTGCTATCAATATGATGGACGTAGTCAATAAAAACGGTGATAAAATAGATGTCTGCGAGCTTTCACGTGCCATTGGTTGCAAGGTGGTTGAGATTTCAGCGCTTAAGGAAACGGGCATCGACTTGGCGGCTGAGGAAGCAATTGAAGCTGCAAAAAACGGCAACACCGTTCCTCGGCACATATTTTCAGGTGAAGTTGAACACGCTATTGCTCATATTGAAGAAGCCTGCATTCACGATATGCCTGCCGAACAGCAGAGATGGTACGCTGTCAAGATATTTGAGCGTGACGAAAAGGTGCTTTCCGAACTTGGCATTTCCGAATCCATTATGTCACACATTGAATCTGACATCGAGGCAGTAGAGAAGGAATTTGATGACAATTCAGAGGCTATTATCGTAAACGAGCGTTACGGCTATATAGAAAAGATTCTCAAAAACTGCTATAAGAAGAAAAACGCAGGGGGGCTATCAACGTCCGATAAAATTGACATGATAGTTACCAACCGTATTCTTGCGCTTCCCATATTTGCCATTATCATGTTCCTCGTTTACTACATATCTGTTACTACCGTTGGCACTTGGCTTACCGATTGGGCAAACGACGGTGTGTTCGGCGATGGTTGGTATCTTTTCGGCATTGGTGCCTCTGAATACGAGGAAGCATTGAATGAATATGTAGCCGGAGATATTCCCGATAGAAGCAAATTCGGCGTATGGGTTCCAGGCATACCCGCACTTCTCGATTCAGTGCTTCTTAACGGGGAAGGTGAGCCTATTATTGCAAAATGGCTTTACTGTCTTATTATGGACGGTATTGTAGGCGGAGTCGGCGCAGTTCTTGGCTTCGTTCCGCAGGTATTGGTGCTTTTCCTGCTTCTCGGATTTCTTGAAGCCTGCGGATATATGTCCCGTATCGCTTTTGTTATGGACAGAATATTCCGCAAATTCGGGCTATCCGGCAAATCCTTCATTCCGATTCTTATCGGTACGGGATGTGGTGTTCCCGGAATCATGGCCTCTCGCACAATAGAAAACGAGCGTGACAGAAGAATGACCATTATAACCACAACATTTATCCCATGCGGAGCAAAGCTCCCAATAATTGCTCTAGTATCATCCGCACTTTTCGGCGGTGCTTGGTGGGTAGCACCCAGCGCATACTTTATGGGCATTGCCGCTATTATCATCTCGGGTATTATTCTTAAGAAAACCAAGCTTTTCGCAGGCGACCCCGCACCCTTCGTAATGGAGCTTCCTGCATACCATATGCCAACGGTTGGAAGTGTTTTGCGTTCAACTTGGGACAGAGGTTGGGCATTCATTAAAAAGGCAGGAACTGTCATTCTGATTGCCAATATTATTGTATGGGCAGGCTCGGTGTTCGGCTGGACGGACAGTGCGTTTGCTTTCAATCCTGAAATAGAGCTTGTTGACAGTATTCTCGGTAAAATAGGCGGAGCTATTTGCTGGCTGTTTGCACCTCTCGGATTCGGTATGATAGAACCTGCCGTTGCAACCATTATGGGTCTTGTTGCCAAGGAAGAGGTTGTGGGCGTGTTCGGAGTCCTTGAGTTTGAGGGTCTCGGACAGCTTGCGGGATATTCTTTCATGGCATTCAATCTCCTCTGCGCCCCTTGCTTTGCGGCTATGGGTGCTATCAGACGCGAGATGAACAACCCAAAGTGGACGGCATTTGCTATTACATATCAATGCACATTTGCATACGCCATATCACTTATTGTATATAATGTAGGTTCGCTGTTTACTTCTGACCCCACCGATACGGCAGGACTCATCGCTGCTGTGGTTGTTGCTCTGGGTATACTATTTATGCTACTTCGTTCACCTGCTGAAGAAGCGGCTTCAAAGAAATAATTTGTGTGAGGAGGGATATTATGCTTTCATGGTTATCTGAAAATATCGCTACAATTATCGTAGGTGCTGTTGTTGCACTTCTCATTGCGTCGGTTGTTATATACATGATACGCCAGAAAAGAAACGGCAACTCCTCTTGCAGCTGCGGCTGTTCAGACTGCTCCGCTTGTCCCGGCTGTGACAATAAAGCCGAGTAAATAATAGAATCTATAAAGCAGGGAGACTTTGGTATGAGTTCTCTCTGCTTTTTTGCGTGAAACAAAATAATTTTGTTAAAATTGCGAAAAAAACTTGAAATAAATTTTCTCATATGCTAAAATACAGTAGTAGATATTTTTGCGGGGATGGAGATGTTTATTTTGCGGTTTTTAAGGAGTTTATACGCTCCAGATTATATGCTGAAGCCTGAGCAGAGACGTGCGGAGCATTACGATACGGGAATGTTTTATAAAACATTTTTGAAAATGGCGTGGCCGGCGGTTGCCGAATCCGTACTGCTTGGACTTGTAAGCTTTGTTGACACCATAATGGTCAGTACCGTCAATACAACGGCTGTTGCGGCAGTTGGACTTACACATCAGCCGAGATTTTTGTTCATGGCTGTTTTTATCGCCCTAAGCATTGGCGTTACTGCAATAGTGAGCAGACGCAAGGGCGAAAACAGACGTGAGGATGCCAATAAATGCCTTGCACAGTCTCTTTCTATCGTACTCGTACTCGGAATATTACTGGTATCCGCATCCATAATATTTGCAGAACCGCTGATAATATTCAGCGGTGCAAAAGAGGATACTCTTGATGCAGCTGTAAGCTATTTTCGCATAATAATGGTAGGGATGTTGTTTACCTCAATAAGCCTCACCGTCAACGCCGCACAGCGAGGGGCAGGAAATACCCGTATATCCATGACCACAAATGTGACGGCTAACATAGTTAACTGTATATTCAACGCCTTACTTATAAACGGACTTCTGTTTTTTCCGAAACTCGGTGTAACCGGTGCGGCAATTGCTACACTCATTGGAAACATGGTTGCTTGCGGAATGTCTCTTGTATCTGTGTTTATAAAGGACAGATTTTTGAGACTTCATCTGAAGGACTTGTTCAAATTTCGCAGTGATGACCTCTCTATCATTATAAAAATATCAAGCTCTGCAGCAGTCGAACAGGTATTTATACGCATTGGCTTCTTTATTACCTCAAAGCTTGTGGCTGACCTTGGTACGGAAGGCTTCGCCGCGCATACACTTTGTATGAGTATTGCAACTCTTTCATTCTGCTTCGGAGACGGACTCGGCGTTGCTGCCTCGGCACTTGTAGGTCAGAATCTCGGACGGGGACGGTCTGACCACTCCATAATTTACGGAAAAACCGCCCAAAGAATAGGTCTTATTGGAGCGGTAATATTATCGTGCTTGTGGGCATTCTTCGGGAGAGAAATGTCAATGCTATTTATGACTGGCGAAACTGATCCCGAGAATATAGAGACTATTCTTGGTATTAGTGTTACCATGCTTTTGATTCTTGCGGCACTGACACCCGGACAGGTATCGCAGGTGCTTTACAGTGGGTGTATACGAGGTGCAGGCGACACCAAATATTCCGCCTTTGTGAGTCTTGTGTGTATTGCCATCGAACGTCCGCTTCTTACATTCATATTCTGTTATGTATTTCAGTTAGAGGCTGTTGGAGCGTGGTGGGCAATGTTTTTTGACCAATATTTAAGGCTTGCACTTATGGCATGGCATTTTTCAAGCGGAAAATGGGCAAAAATCAAAGTATAGGATGTTATCTCTCGATCCTGCAATCGTTGAAATGCGGTTGACTATACTGTATAGCTTTGGTTGCCTAGAAATATTAAAGATAGATGCAAGCTCTCACATACCGCTAAGTTCAGGCAAATAAAAATCTGCAGTGTCTGACAAAAAAATTACAAAACCCTCTTGACAAACGTACAGCAATAGTGTATAATAGTGGTTGTCGATTGAGCTTGTTATCGCATTTGTACCCGTAGCTCAGCCGGATAGAGCAACTGCCTTCTAAGCAGTAGGTCGGGGGTTCGAATCCCTCCGGGTACGCCACATATCAATTGGTGCCTTATGGCAGTATATCGGTTTTGTATATTGACAAGGGGCAGGAAAATGGTGGATGTAGCTCAGTTGGTTAGAGCGCCAGGTTGTGGCCCTGGAGGTCGAGGGTTCGACCCCCTTCATTCACCCCATAAAAAATTCCGCTTTTAAAGGCGGAATTTTTATTTTTGCGAACATTGTATGTGTGATTTCCCACAAAAGCTTATCTGATAAAATTCGTACGAAGCTTTTGTTCTCTGTCGGGGTATTTAATTCCGTTCCTTCGTCCTGCCTCGATATTTTTTAGAAGCCACGCCATATTGTCGGCAAGGGTACGCATAGTTTGAAGTCCCTCAAGGTCCTTTTTCACTTCATCGGGTGTGTTGCCGTGCACCTGATTCCAATACTGTGAGGTTACAACGGGCATATTGCTTATCTCGAAGAACTTGTTAAGGGACTCGAATGCCGACGATGCGCCGCCTCTACGGCAGCTAACTACCGCAGCCGCAGGCTTTCCCTGCATTAAAGACGAGCCGCTGTAAAAGAGTCTGCCAAGAAAGCTTGTAACCTGACCTGACGGGCCTGCATAATGAACAGGCGATCCCACAACGATGCCTTCACACTCCTCCATAAGCTCTGCTCCGCGCTCTACCACGTCACCGGAAAATACACAGCGAGGCTTATCGTTTTTATAACACCCCCGACAGCCCGTACAGCTCCGTATAGGCTCAACCCCAAGCCATAAAAGCTCGGTTTCGATTCCGTTTTTTGATAACTGCTCACCCACCTCCATAAGGGCGGTATAGGTACAGCCAAACTGATGAGGACTTCCGTTTACAAGCAAAACTTTCATTGAAAATCTCCTTTTTCATTAATTTAATACTATTTTACTCCCACGCTGCGCTTTTGTCAAGAAAAAACTCCCCTTATGGATAAGTACACGAAAACATTTACCCTTAAGGCTGTAAAACCCTTGACATCAGGAATAAAATACATTATAATATTTATGTGGATTATCTTGATAATTTGCCAACTTACACGGAAAGGAAGCTTTTTACAAAGCGCCGGTTTTTAACCTTGTATTATATCGGTATCGACCTTGGCGGCACCAACATTGCCGCAGGTATCATTGATAAAAAATGCAAGCTTCTCGTTAAGGGAAGCGTTCCCACAATGGCACATCGCTCCCCCGAGGAAATCATAAAGGACATGGCAAGGCTTTGTGAAAAGCTTGTCTCCGAAGCAAAGCTCACCTTTGATGACATTGCTTATGCAGGCATTGCAGCTCCCGGCACCGTTGACCCAGCACGTGGAGTAGTTACATACGCCAACAACCTGCCCTTCAATAATTTTGCAATCTCTGACACTTTAAAAAGTTTAATTCCCGTTAAAAAAGTATATCTTGAAAACGATGCAAACGCGGCGGCTCTCGGCGAAGCAGTAGCAGGTGCGGCACGAGGCGTTAAACACGCCGTTATGATTACCCTTGGTACAGGCGTTGGCGGCGGCATCATTGTTGACGGCAAGATCTATTCCGGCTTCAACTACAAGGGCGCCGAGCTTGGGCACACAGTAATTGAGCACGGCGGAAGGCCCTGCACCTGTGGCAGACTCGGCTGTTTTGAAGCTTACAGCTCAGCTACAGCTCTTATTAAAATGACAGAAGAAAAAATAGAAAAATGCAATAAAAAAGGCGTGCCAACACTTATGAACGACATAGTGAAGGCAGACGGCAAGGTAAGCGGAAAGACAGCGTTTTCTGGAATGAAGAAGGGCGATGATTCCGCCAAAGAAGTAGTCGATATGTACATCTCCTACCTTGCATGCGGTCTTACAAATATGCTGAATATCTTTCGACCCGAGGTCCTCGTAATCGGCGGCGGCATCTGTAACGAGAAGGAATATCTCACAAAACCGCTGAATACCATCATCGCAAAAGACGCCTACGGCGGACTCAGCGGTACGGATACCGTTCTGAAAATAGCTGAACTCGGAAACGATGCCGGTATTATAGGTGCAGCTGTACTGGGGCGTTAATCCCGTTATCCAAACCAACCTCGGACGGGCGGAGACTGATATATCACGTTTTCCCTCGTCCGTAAATGTTATTAAAAATCAGGTAATACGGTGAAGAAGAAATATTTTTTTATCATCATTCCGCTGATAATCCTGTGGCTCACAGCTCTCGCGGCAGCAACTACCCATGATCTCCAAATCTCTCTCGCCATCGCAGACAGATTGTCAGTTTACGGCAGACTTTTCGAGATAATTGGTGAGCCTCCTGCAATTCTGTTTGCTTCCTTTAATTTTGCGCTTCTTGCGACGTATCAGCTCAGAATCCCGCCTCTGTCGGCAAAAAGCAAAGCTTCGGCGGCGTTATTCGCCGTTCTCTCTGTGGGAACTACGTTCTACACTTCATTCAAAACCTACGATTATGTCACAGAGTGGCTTGATGACTTAAATATCAGCTTCCGACTTGACCTTATCTTTTTCTGCCTCACGGGGCTTGCCACAGTTATAATCTCGGCGGTGTTTATAATGTTTACCCTTACCATGAGCGAAAAGCGGCTTATGGAAGTGCATCACATTGCAAAAAGCTGTGCCCTTACGGCAGTATCAACATTCTTCATAATCTGGGCACTTAAGCTCACATGGGGGCGTGTACGCTTCCGTGACCTTGGCGGCGACCTCACGAGATTCACTCCGTGGTATATGCTAAAAGGCTATACGGGCAATTTCTCGTTCCCCTCGGGTCATACGGCAAACGCCACCGTAATTTTAACGGCAACCCATTATCTTCGCCTGCTTGGTGAAAATATGAAGTCGCTCAAGGCTATATCTTATGCCGCCGCGGTGATATGGATAGCCGTGGTTGCATTTTCTCGCGTGTGCGTTGGTGCGCACTATCTCTCCGATGTGCTTTTCGGCATGGCAATAACTTTCGCTATAATATATTTTACAAAACCGAAGAAGGAATTATAAATGAACGTTTCGAAAATTTACACCGAAAAACCTACCGATGAACGACTCCCCAAGGAAATGCGCTCCTACGATCTTCTCGACTCTATCGGAGTTAGCTACGAGCGTGTTGACCACGACGCCGCCATGACAATGGAGCAGTGCGCCGAGGCAAAAGCCGTTCTCGGTGTAAAAATATGCAAGAACCTGCTTCTTTGCAACTCACAGAAAACCAAATTTTATATGCTTTTAATGCCGGGCGAAAAACAGTTCGTTACAAAGGATTTTTCCAAAAAAATCGGTTCGGCGCGCCTTTCCTTCGCCCCTGCCGAGTATATGGAGAAGTTTCTTGACATCACCCCCGGCTCACTTTCTGTGCTTGGTCTTATGAACGACAAGGAAAACAACGTGACCCTTTATATCGACCGTGACGTTGTGGCTGACGAATTTTTCGGCTGTCACCCCTGCATAAATACCTCATGCGTAAAATTTACGGTAGAGGACCTTCTTACAAAGGTACTCCCCGCCATGGGACACGAAGCGAATATTGTGGAGCTTGACTGACCATGGTAACTATAACAGATGTTGAGCGCGACTCCCTCGCTGACAAAAACGGAATAAAACCAGGTGATATTCTGATAGCGGTCAACGGTCGCAACGTAAACGACGTACTTGATTACCGCTTTCGCTTATCAGAAGAAAAGGTGACTCTTAAAATCCACAGAGGACCCGAGCTTTTTGACGTCACCATAAAAAAGGACGAGTACGCCGACATAGGGCTGTGCTTTGAAACCTATCTTATGGACAAGAAGCATTCCTGCAAAAATAAATGCGTGTTCTGCTTTATCGACCAGCTTCCGAGGGGGATGCGTGAATCCCTTTATTTCAAGGACGACGATTCAAGACTTTCATTTTTAATGGGCAATTACATCACTTTAACAAATCTTACTGATGAGGATGTTACCCGTATCTGCGAAATGAAAACCTCGCCTATAAACATTTCTGTCCACACCACAAATCCTGAGCTTCGTGTGAAGATGATGAAAAACAAGCGTGCAGGCGAGGTTCTTTCCTATATGCGTCGCTTTGTCGATGCAGGAATATCGCTTAACTGTCAGATTGTGCTCTGTAAAGGGCTTAACGACGGCGAGGAGCTAAAGCGTTCTATGCGTGACCTTGCTGAGCTTTACCCAAGCCTTATTGGCGTTTCCATTGTCCCTGCAGGACTTACCGATTACCGTGACGGACTGTACCCTCTTGAAAAGCTGACCGCCGAGGACCTTGCAGCCACCGTTGACACCGTTGACGCATTTGGCGAGGAGTGCCTTAAAAAACACGGCTCACGACTCTTTTTCTGCTCCGATGAAATGTACCTTGGTTGCGGACGTGAGATTCCGGATGACGAATATTACGAGGGGTACCCCCAGATTGAAAACGGTGTTGGTATGATTCGTTCCATGAAGTGCGAATTTGAAGACGAGCTTGAATTTCTCTCTGAATACGACCTTAAAAAGCCCCGCAACATTTCCATTGCAACGGGGTATCTCGCCTACGATTTTATAAAAAGCCTGGCGGACGAGCTTATGCGCCGAGTTTCCACCTTGCGTGTAACTGTGTACCGTGTAAGAAACGATTTTTTTGGCGAAAATATTACTGTTGCAGGTCTTATTACAGGCCGCGACCTTTATAACCAATTAAAAGACAAGCCTCTTGGAGAGCGGCTGATTATCCCCTCCGTTATGCTCCGTGCCGAGGGTGATATGTTCCTTGATTCCATGAGTGCAAACGAGCTTTCCGAAAAACTCGGAGTGGATATATATGCCTCCGATACAAACGGTGCCGATTTTATATCGGACTTACTTTACTGAAATGAAAAAGACTAAGCTTACGGCTGTGTTTGCCCTTGTCCTTTTCTGTCTCACCTCCTGCTTTGGTTATGGAGATGGAAAAGACTTGCCTTATGAGGAATCGGTTGACATTTTGGATACTTCTATACAGACTGACCCCGTCGAGAGTGAAACAGAGGCAGAAGAATCCCCTGCCTATACTCTGCTTTTTATAGATCTTGACACCCAAACAAGTGCGGAAGGCAGACTGAACATCAGCTATCCAGCGTTTTCAGGCATGGAAAATGCCGACGCTCTTACAGAGACATCCCTTAACCACATAAAAGAATTCGCGACAAGCTACGGCACGTACAAAAAGCCGGGCGAGGGCAGCTACTGCGTTAGTTTTGACAGCGAGGAGGTTACCTACGGTGGCGAGAAGCTTACAAGCTTCTTTTTCGTGGGAAGCTGCAGTGCCGAATCATCGGCAGATTCCGTGATTTTCACCCACGCCATGAACATAGACGTAGCGGCTGGCAAAATCCTCGAATTTAGTGACGTGTTCACCGATTACGACATCCTTGCAGACGTTTTCAAGGCAGGTAAGTTCGAGCTTATCGAGACGGGTAACGCCACCGTGGATAGTGAGCTTTCCGCAATGCCTGCAGAGCAGCATCTTATCGGATACAGTGAGCTTTACGGCATATACCCCGAGTTTTACTTTACCGGAGGAGATGCAGGCATTGATCTTGTGCTCTCCCTTGAAGAGATACCCGTACTTGGCTATCATGCGGAGTTCCGCACAGATGTGGAAAATGTAAGGGAGATTCTCACAGACAGAGCAGCTTCCCTTATTATAGACAACTAACGAAAGGATACAGATAAATGTCAAAACCCGTAATTGCCATTGTTGGCAGACCAAACGTGGGCAAGAGCACACTGTTTAACAAGCTGGCAGGTGAGCGCATCTCAATCGTTGAGGACACTCCCGGCGTTACACGTGACCGTATCTATTACGAGATAGAATGGAACGGACGCGCTATGATACTCGTTGACACGGGAGGCATTGAGCCAAAATCCGACGACATCATATTAAAGCAAATGAAAAATCAGGCAGAGGTGGCAGTTGAAACCGCAGACGTTATCATTTTTATGGTGGACGTAACAACGGGTCTTACCGCCGCTGACCGTGATATTGCAACCATGCTCATAAAGAGCCGGAAGCCTCTTATTCTGGCTGTCAACAAGTGCGATTCCGTGGGTACACCGCCTATGGAGTTTTACGAGTTCTACGAGCTTGGCATTGACGGTGAACCTGTACAACTCTCAAGCGTTCACGGTACAGGCTCAGGCGACCTTCTTGACAGAGTTCTTGAGCTTTGCCCTGCCGATGAGGAAAAAGAAGACGATTCCGAGCTCATCAAGGTTGCCGTAATAGGAAAACCCAACGCAGGCAAGAGCTCCATAATCAACAAGATTCTCGGCGAGGATAGGCTTATTGTCTCTGACATTCCGGGAACTACCCGCGACGCCGTTGATACGAGAGTTGAAAACGAGTTCGGCAAATACACCTTCATTGACACCGCAGGAATACGCCGCCAGTCAAGGGTTGAGGACAGAATCGAAAAATTCTCGGTACTTCGCGCGAAAATGGCTGTAGAGCGTGCGGATGTATGCGTTCTTATGGTTGACGCAAATCAGGGTGTCACAGAGCAGGACGAAAAAATAGCAGGTATCGCCCACGAATCGGGCAAGGCCTGCATAATCGTTATAAACAAGTGGGATACCCTTGAAGTTGAGGACAAAAACACTGTAGAATATGACAAAAAGGTGTACACCGCCCTCTCGTATATGACATACGCCCCCACCCTCTACGTTTCGGCAAAGACAGGTCAGAGGGTTGCCAAGCTCTTTGAGCTTATCAACTACGTTTACAATCAAAACTGCACACGAATTTCAACGGGTATGCTTAATGACGTGCTCAACGACGCCACTGCCCGTGTTCAGCCCCCATCCGACAAGGGACGCCACTTAAAGATTTACTATATGACACAGATAAGCACCCGTCCACCCACATTCGTTATATTCTGCAACAATGCAGAGTTGTTCCACTTCTCTTACCAGAGATACATTGAGAATCAGCTTCGTGAAGTGTTTGGGTTTAGGGGCACACCCATTAAAATAATCGTTCGCCAGAAGGGAGACAAAGACGAATGACACTAAATAATATTACGAAATACGGACTTTTTCCGCTTCTGATGTGGGGCGAATTTGATTCCCAAGGGACACTTTCATATTATGCACTGTCCCTTGATAAGCTTTGGGTGTTGGCACTGCTGGTTTGCGTGGGCGCTGTAATTGCCTACTTCCTCGGAAGCCTCAATTTCGGAGTAATCATCTCGAAATTCAAATTTAAGGACGATATACGCCGCTATGGAAGCGGAAACGCAGGAATGACAAATATGCTACGCACATACGGAAAAGCTGCGGCAGCATTTACCCTCCTCGGAGATGCTGCAAAAGCAGCTGTATCCGTGTTCATCGGCATGCTTCTTGCAGGTGAGGCAGGAGCGTACATAGCAGGACTTGCCTGTGTCGTAGGACACTCATTCCCCATTTTCTACGGTTTCAAGGGAGGCAAGGGCATCGTTGTTACCGCCACCGCACTTTTGTGCCTTGAGCCCGTGGTATTCCTTATTCTGTTTATATTTTTTGTAGGTATAGTTGCATCTACCAAGTTCCTTTCCCTAGGCTCAATAATCGGTATGCTTCTCTACCCTGTACTGCTTAACAGCCTTTACCCTGTACTTCACCCACAGTTTGATGCAAACGGAGCAAACATCTCCCAGCTTGGTGCAGTACCGGCAGTAGTGTGTATACTCAATACTGTATTTGTCGTATGGCTCCACCGTGAAAATATAAAACGCCTTATGAGCGGCACGGAAAACAAGTTCAGCCTCAAAAAGAAAGACAAATTCGTCAAGAACGAAAATCCCAATCCTGCCGAAGAAAAATAAATCCAATAAAAGCAGAAAAACCTTGCTTTCCTAAAACGAAAGCAAGGTTTTTTACATCTATAACTATACAAGAGAAGCGGAGATTTTGTCCATCCACTCTTTTACAGCCTGCTTTTCCTCGTCCTTGACACCTCCAAGGAATGGAAGTCCGCCCTTAATGTAAAGCACATCATCAATAACATTTGCGCCAGCCTCTCGAACTGCGTTTTTAAGCACATCTGCTCCCTCGGCAGGGCCGTCAACGATGAAAGCGACATTTGCGGTTCTTGCCTTTGTAAGCTCCTTGCAGAAAAGGATAAGATGATTTGGAACATCCTTGCCGACAGTTGCAAGAATAACCACAAGTCTTTCCTTGTCACAGGAATATGCAGGGGGGATCTTATCCATGCAGTTGACCTTTTCAGTTGCATAGTCGTTTTTTACAATTTCGGCAATATTCTGAAGTTTCTTCTTGCTTGTTGCATAAAGCACACGCATTTTCATAGCAATAATCCTCCGTTTATTTCGGATACTTTGTTTAATTACGCTTTGGCAGCCACCAAAACCAATATTGGACATCGCCCGACATCATATTATAACATATAAAAAGTCAAAATTGAATAGTTTTCCGAAAAATAATTATTTTTGTCATAAATTACAATATATCAGTTATAATTTTGTGCATCAATCACAACAAAAAATACTCAGCTGACATAGAATTAAGCTCGCAGCCATTTCCACCATGAATGAGCCGCTCACAACCCGAGCCCAACCCCGTATTCCAAGGTTTATCCGAAAGATTAACAGCTACTGCTACACGTCTTCCCTCATACTCCCTCATCATGAGAAAATGTGACGGATCATCGCTGTCCAGAACGGTAAGATCGCCATATGCAAATACACTCTCCGCTTTGTGGACTGCTCCTATACGGCGATAATGCGAAGTAATCTCTCCGTCCTCTCGTCCCCACACGTATGGGCATCGGTTAAAGGGATCGCGTCCACCTTCCATCCCTGCCTCATCACCGTAATAGATACACGGTATACCGGGAAACCCGGCAAGCAGTGTCCAAGCAAGCTTAAGTCTTATCTTGGAAGCTTCGCGAATTTCTTCAGGAAGCCTGTAACATGCAAGCTCATCATTCGTCATGGAATGTGTGTTCACTCCCGACAGCACGGTAAGAATACGTTCTGTGTCGTGTGTGCCGAGAAAATTCATCAGCACATGGCTGACATCTGTTGGATAATGCGCCCAAAGCTCCCTTGCTGTTCTGCATAGCATTCCGGAATCTGCTGTCATAATGAAATCAATAACAGCTTCTTTTAAGGGATAGTTCATAACAGAATCGAGCTGCTCACCCCTGAAATAGCGCCGTCTCTTGCCATAAGCTACCTTGTTGGAAGCGTTCTCCCATACCTCACCAATTATCAGCGCATCTGGATTTTCCGCCCTTGCCGCCCGTTTAAGTTCCTCCAAAAACGCGTCGGAAAGCTCGTCGGCAACATCGAGCCGCCAGCCGTCAATTCCCATACGCAAATATTTTCTTATGATTCCATTCTCGCCACAGATGTATTGTCGGAATGACAGGTTGTCGCCCCTCACCGCAGGCAATATATCGATCCCCCACCAGCATCGGTATTTATGCGGATACTCCTCAAAACTGTACCAATCAAAGTAGGGGGATTCGGGCGAGTTATATGCGCCGACATTGCCGTAGCTTCCGTATTTATTAAAATATTTGCTGTCGGCACCCGTATGATTGAAAACACCGTCAAGAATCAACTTCATTCCACGTTTTTTACATTCGTCAATAAGATGAATCAGTGCCTTGTCACCGCCAAACATGGCATCTACCTTCTCGTAATCACCGGTGTCATATTTATGATTTGACGCCGACTCGAAAATCGGACATAGATACAGTATATCAACACCAAGAGAGGCAATGTAGTCAAGTTTGTCTGCAACACCCCACAAATTTCCGCCGAAGAATTCGTTATTATTAAAAGCTTCTCCCGGTCTTTTAGCATGGGCTGGTGTTCCGTTATTCCAATCAGGATTATACACTTTCCCAACAGACGGCTGCACCGGGCGTCCACCGTCAAAGAAACGGTCGACAAATATCTGGTACATCATGGATCCGCAAAACTTTTTAGGTATTCTCATTTCTTTATTGTACACCGTTATCTGTTCACATGATACACCTGCAAGATTCGAGGTAAGTTGTCCGTCTCTGCTTGTATATAAAATTCCATATGGCGTTTCAAGACCGAAGGTATAATAAAAAAGACCACTTTTTCCGTCAAGGCAGAAATCGCTTAGAACAAGGGTGGCATAAAAGCGATCGCTACCGTGTTCCTGCTCATCAAGGGTGGTAGCTATTTCATCAACCGACATGTCATCATCCCGATAAAAACGTATATGAGCGCTCTGAGCACATAAGCCATGCGGCACTCTTACCGATAGGGTAAGAGTGTCGTCGTTTCTGAACGCGGCTTTACGGTCACAAGAACCAAGTAACTGCGATTTTTTCTCACAACTCACGGAAAAGTGAGCATTCTCGTACGAATTGTATTCCAACATTATTTTATGGGCTTGATATGCCAGATATTATCTGCATATTCGCGAATGGATCGGTCAGACGCAAAATATCCGGATTTCGCTGTATTGATAAGCGACATACGGTTCCATTTTTCGCGGTTCTTGTAATCTCTAACCATAAGCTCGTGAACTGCGTAATAAGAATCAAAATCGGCAATGCACATATAAGGGTCCGCAATTCCATGTGCATACTGTGAGTTTATAAGATACTGTTTAATATCCGTAAACGACCTGCCGCAAAAGCCCACATCAAGGGCATCCACCGCACGGCGAATACGTTCGCTGTTAAGATAATAGGACGCCGCATTGTAGCCGCGCCTCCAGAGCTCGTCAACCTCTTCGGTGGAAAGACCGAAGATATACATGTTGTCGTCACCCACCTGTTCGTGTATCTCCACATTTGCCCCATCCATAGTTCCTATGGTAACAGCACCGTTTGCCATCAGCTTCATACAGCCTGTACCGCTGGCTTCCTTACCAGCAAGGGAAATTTGTTCGCTTATATCTGCGGCAGGAATAAGCACCTCTGCAAGGCTTACATTGTAGTCCTCCATAAACACAACCCGAAGCTTTTCACGAAGCTTTTTGTCCGATTCAATGTCCATTCCAATGTAGGAAATGAGCTTGATAATATTCTTTGCCATATAGTAGCCCGGGGCAGCCTTTGCTCCGAAAATAAAGCTCTGTGGCACAATATCAAGGGATGGATTTTCCTTAAGCTGAACGTAAAGGCTGATTATGCGAAGAGCGTTTAGAAGCTGACGCTTGTATTCGTGCATGCGTTTTATCTGCACGTCAAAAATCGAGTCGGGGTCAAGCTTTATTCCCGTTTTTCCTTCGGTATAAATTGCAAAATTTGCCTTATTGGCACGTTTTATGGCTTCAAATCTCTCAAGCACCGATTTATCATCAGTAAAGCGAGCAAACTCGGACAGTGCCAGGGGGTCTTCCTTGTGCCACTTATCGCCTATACATTCGTCAATCAGTGCGGTCATCTGTGGATTTGCATAGCACATCCAGCGTCTGTGTGCAACGCCGTTTGTCACATTGGTGAACTTACTGGGAGTGTGCTTGTAAAAATCATGGAACACCGTTTTCTTTAAAATATCCGAGTGGAGCCTTGAAACGCCGTTGACAGTATGCGAACCCACCACCGAAAGATTCGCCATTCTTATCTGACCGTATCCAAGAATTGACATGCGGGAGATTCTGTCCCAATCGCCGGGGTACGCCGCCCACAGTTCTCCGCAGAAGCGGCGATTTATTTCATTGGTAATTGAATATATACGTGGCAGCTTTATTTTAAAAAGCTCCTCGTTCCATGTTTCAAGTGCCTCAGGCATAACTGTATGGTTTGTGTAGGATACGGTTGAAGTAACCACCCTCCACGCTTCGTCCCAGTTGAATGAATAAATATCGATAAAAATACGCATGAGCTCCGGTATAACAAGGGCAGGATGGGTGTCGTTAATGTGGATTGCAACCTTTTCCGAAAATCCTGCCAGTGAGCCGTAGGTTGTAAGATGATCGGCAATGATGCTCTGAAGCGATGCCGAAACAAGAAAATACTGCTGCGAAAGCCGTAAATATTTGCCCTCCTTGTGATTGTCAGCAGGATAAAGCACCTTGCTTATGGCAGCAGCGTTGGCATCTTCTTCCATTGCCTTCACATACTGTCCCTGTGAGAAAAGGCTCATGTTAAAATTCTTTGTATCGCACGCCTTCCAAAGCCGCAGTATATTCACCGCCTTTGAATCGGCGCCCGAAATCATCATATCATACGGGACAGCCTGTATTTCGTCCCCGCCCAAGTGAGTGACACTGCATCTGCCGTTTTCCCACCGTTCACTCACATAACCGCCCAGTCTGACTGTATAGGTTTTGTCATGCCTTGGCACGAGCCAAACGTCCCCGCCCGGCATCCATATATCTGGGAGCTCTATCTGATCACCATCGATTATTCTTTGTCTAAAAAGTCCGTAATCATAGAGAATAGAAAAGCCTGTTGCGGAATAATCAAGAGTTGTGAGTCCATCCATAAAGCAGGCAGCAAGTCTTCCGAGGCCACCGTTTCCAAGTCCCGGGTCTGGCTCCATAGCATATACATCCTCAAGCTCAAAACCCATTTCTGAAAGCACCTCGCCGTAAATATCGGCGATACCCAGGTTGCGAAGGTTGTTTTTAAGTGAACGTCCAATAAGGAACTCCATACAGAGGTAGTATATCTTTTTACCCCTCTGTTTTTTTGTATCAAGCTTAAAATTGCTTCTCTTCTCTGTCAGTATATCCTTAACTGACAGCACTACAGACTTGTACACCTGCTCCTTACTTGCTTCCTCGGTTGTTACGCCGTAGTAACGCGCAAGCTTAGCTGTGATGGCATCCTTTATTTGCATCTTGGAAAATTCTTTGTTCATCGATATATTATCCTTTTTATATAGCTTTGGTTTTGTTTCGTAAATCACTTAATATCCTCGTACATCCGAAGATACCGCTTTGCTGATGCGTCCCATGAAAAGTCCGTTTCCATAGCGTTTTTAACAAGCCTGCTCCATTTTTGCTTATCACGGTACAGCTCACACGCACGGCGTAGGGCGTCAAGCATATCGTGAGCGTTATAGGTAACAAAGGTAACGCCGTTACCCTCTCCCGTTTCCGGATTAAATGGTTTTATTGTATCGTAAAGCCCACCGGTTTCTCTCACCACGGGGACTGTACCGTAGCGCGAGGCTATCATTTGTGCAAGACCGCATGGCTCGGATTTTGAGGGCATGAGGAATATATCAGCCGAGGCGTAAATCTGCTTTGCCAGCTCCTTGTTGAATGTCAGCATAACTGCGCACCTATCGGGGTATCTGCTGCCGAGATCACCGAAGAAGCCCTCAAGCTCCGACTCACCTGTGCCAAGAAGAACGAACTGAATTCCGTCGAGGAGCATCTCGTGAGCAACGTGCCTTACAAGGTCGAAGCCCTTGTGAGAGGCGAGCCTTGATACCATAGCCATAAGTGGCACATTTGCCACCTCGGCAAGTCCGAGATTTTTCTGAAGGATTTTCTTGTTTGCCGCCTTCTTATTAATGGTATCAATATTGAAGTTTTCCTTAATGGCGGTATCCGTTTCGGGGTTATAATAATCGGTATCGATACCGTTAATGACACCCATTGTTTTTTCGCGATACATACGAATTATATGGTGAAGTCCGCTTGAAAAGTATTCGGTCTGTATTTCTTTTGCATAGTTAGGACTTACTGTAGTAAGTCTGTCACAGCACACTATCGCACCTTTGGTGAGATTTATGCATCCATCGTATTCAACCACATAACGGTCCCACGAATCAAGGGAAAAAACATCTCCCATAATATCGAAATTGTATATGCCCTGATAATCGATGTTGTGAATGGTGTATACCGTTTTTATGTCTGCGTATTCGTCAAGATAGCAGTATTTGCGCTTCTGATATATTACACAAAGCGCACTCTGCCAATCGTGACAATGAAGTATGTCGGGAATAAACCCGATATGAGGAAGCATTTCCATCACTGCTTTACAGAAAAAGGCATAGCGCTCACCGTCGTCATAGCTACCGTAGAGAGATTGACGTTTGAAGTAATATTCATTGTCAATGAAATAATAGGTTACACCGCCGAGATCATAAGAATAAACACCGCAATACTGATGTCTCCATGAAAGCGACACCGTAAATTCGGCAACCTTTTCCATGTCGGTCTTGTATTTTTCGGCAACTACCTGGTAAAGCGGCATTACAACACGGACATCAGTATGCTTATCAGCACTTTTGAGTGCCCCTGGCAAAGAGCCAAGCACATCACCGAGTCCGCCTGTTGCGGCAAACGGGAGAGCCTCTGCGCCAACAAATAGTACTTTTCTCAATGTTTTGTCTCCTTCCTTTCATAGATGTATCTTCCGAACTACACCATCTTTCCCTTCTCTATAAAGAACGGCAAGGATTCATGTCCTGAAAGAATGCGCCCATCCCTTATTACCGTATTCTTATCAGCAACCACACAGTTTAGAAATACATTTTCGCCCGTAATGGTATCCTGGAATAAGATTGAATTTTTTACCGTTGTTCCCTTTCCGATTTTTACTCCTCGGAAAAGGACGGAGTTTTCAACTATACCATCAATGACGCAACCGTCGGCGATAATAGAGTTTGTAACCTTCGCATTACCAGTATATTTAGCAGGAGCGGAATTCCTTATTTTTGTATAAATGGGACGGTTTTTAACGCCAAAAAGCTGCTCACGGTTATCGCTGTCCCCCAGCAGCTCCATTGAATGAGCGAAGTAGTCCTCAAGGGAATTTATGGTAGCAAAATAACCGTCATACTTGTAAATTCGGTAATTTCGCCTTGCGGCATTACGCGAAAGAACATCACGATTAAAGCTGGTATATCCGTGGGCAATGGCGTCAAGCACTATGCTCTGGAGATATTCTCTGTTGATAACAAGAATATTCAAATTGATGTCTCGATAGCCTGTAACATTCAGTGGGTAAGCGTTTACATCCACAAGTCTGCCGTCATCGTTAGAATCTACTATTACATTGCGCTTGCATGACTCCTTCGTAAGCAATACACGCTTCACTGCCATCGTAATATCCGCATTGTTTGCAACATGGTCGTTTATCATATCATTAAGGTCTATATTGCAGATAACATCACAGTCAGAGAGCACAACATAATCGCTTTTGAATCGGGAGATCGAGTAATTCACACTCTTCATGGCTTCAAGACGAGTATTATACAGCACATTCTGGTCGTTTGAGAAGGCTGTCATGAATGGAGATAAGATTTTTATCCCCCCGGATCGGCGGGCAAGGTCCCAGTCTTTGCCAGAGCCGATATGGTCCATTAGTGATTGATAGTTGTAGTGTGTGATAACGCTGATATTAAAGATACCCGAGTTGACCATATTTGAAAGAGCGAAATCTATAAGTCTGTAACGGCAGGCATATGGCACCGATGCCATGGTGCGTCGGCGAGTGAGCTCGGAGATGTTTTTATCGTGGAGATTTGAAAATATTATTCCTTGTACTGACACTTTATATGTTTCCTTTCTGACTAATTACGCCAAATTTTCTTTAACATAGAATGAGTTAACCATTCCGCCTGCAGGTACAGACGCATCTTGGGGAATCTTCAGATCGCTTCCAATAAGAGTGATGCCCTTTCCACTTTCCTTGACCTCGCCAATTTTTGCCCCGGCACCTATTTCTGTATTGCTGTCAACAATGGAATAGCAAACGGTTGCACCCTCTTTAATAACTGTATCATCCATAATTATGGAGTTTCTGATACATGCACCTTTCTCTACCTTTACCCCACCGAAAAGGACGGAATTCTCGACTGTGCCATGAATCTCGCAGCCCTCGGTTATTATTGAATTGGAAACCTTCGCCCCCGAGCCGATGTAATGAGGTGATCGGATTCGGGTCCTTGAATATATTTTCCAATCCGCATCGAAAAGATTGAACACGGGTTCTTCTCCGAGAAGCTCCATGTTGGCTTCCCACAAGCTCTCTATTGTACCCACATCCTTCCAATACCCACTAAACTCATATGCGTACATTACTTCACCATTATTAAGCATTGCGGGGATAATGTTCTTTCCGAAGTCGTTTGCTGAGTCAGGGTCAGCCTCATCTCTTGCGAGATACTCGGCAAGAAGATTTCTGTTGAAGATATAAATACCCATTGAAGCCTTCGTACTCTTTGGCTCGGCTGGCTTTTCTTCAAATTCGATTATTTTATTATTTTCGTCGGTGTTCATAATCCCGAAGCGACTTGCCTCTTTAATTGGCACATTTATGACTGCTATGGTTGCAGATGCATTTTTCTTTTTGTGATAGTCAAGCATTTTGCTATAATCCATTTTATATATGTGGTCACCGGAAAGTACTATAACGTATTCAGGATCGTAGCGGTCGATAAAGTGAAGGTTCTGATATATGGCGTTTGCAGTACCTCTGTACCAGTCGGCCCCGTCCTTCCCCTGATAGGGTGGAAGCACCATGACCCCTCCGTTCATTATGTCAAGGTCCCAAGGCTGTCCGTTGCCGATATATTCATTAAGCACAAGGGGCTGATACTGTGTAAGTACACCCACAGTATCAATTTGCGAGTTTACGCAGTTTGAAAGCGGGAAATCAATAATCCGATATTTCGCTCCAAAAGGCACGGCAGGCTTCGCCGTCTTTTCGGTCAGTGTGTATAGTCGGCTGCCCTGACCGCCAGCGAGCAGCATGGCAACACATTCTTTCTTTTTGTACATGATAAACCTCCTAATTGGATATTATTTTGTCTGAATGCAGTTCAAATCGGAAGTACAATAAAAACCGTATTTATTATGTCTCTTTAAAGTATATCATATGTCTCAGGTAGATTATGTCGAATCATAATAGAATTATTTCTTACTTTTCATTTAAAAATTCACATCACTCACCTATTTTCCCAACTTCCAATCATATATATACAAATTGCTTTGGCATGTCGGTATGGATACCTTGTTCGCAGTTAAAATGAATGTTTGTATAAAAAAAGGAGTGCTCTCACTCCTTAATTATTTGTGACTACTTTTTAATTTGCTTAGCATTTTTTGCCCCTTTTGCCAACTCATATTTGCGCTTGGTAGCGTTTCCGCCCCTGATATGACGTTCGTGACGATTGTTATCGAGGATCTTTTGTACTTCCCTGTGTAATCCCGGATCTATCCTGGCCAGACGCAAGGAAACATCCTTGTGAACCGTGGATTTGCTGATTCCGAACTCCGCCGCAGTACCTCTTACCGTGCTTTTTTGCTCAACTATGTACAAACCCAGCTTGCGGGGACGTTCATCACTGTCATAATACAAGCCACTCACCTCTGTATATTGTCAAACTCCGAGTACGAACTTCTCGGTATTCTTTAAAACTATATGCGGCAGGCAATGTTTTGATGACTGCTTCACTTATTACAATTAATAGATTCCATGATATATGACATATAGCGAAGGTACACAATATTAGCATATATCAAAAATAAATGTGGGAATATTTTTGTTTTGTTAACAAAATATAAATCTTTCGTACATTTTTAAAACGTCTAATTCATGGTATAATTTTTAATGTAAATAAAAAAATTCACGCCAGAAAGGATTTAACATGGTAAACAAGTACATCCGCGCTTTCCTTGGCGCAATACTCGCAGTCATCACGCTCGCTGAAATTCCGTTATCCGCGCTTTCATACACAGGAATCGGCGAGATAATGGACATCAAGCGCGACACCATAGGCGATGGACTTTATTTTAGCGAACTTATATCAAAGGATAGTAACGGAAATTCACAGCACTCTTACATATTGGAATACTCCCCCTCTGAGGGAACATTACCCCTGGTAAGCTGCGGAAATACAGTCTACGGCAAAGATAGAGTGGGAACCCTGGTATCCTCTGCTGCAGACAACGGAGACACCGTTTTTGCTGCAATAAACGGTGACTTTTACAGTATGCAGACCGGCGTTCCCTTGGGTATTGTAATTGACGGCGGTGAGCTCGTCACAAGTGACGATTCAAAATACGCACTTGGATTTACTAAGGACGGAAAGGCCATTATCGGAAAGCCGGAAATATCCATATCCGTCACCAACAAATCAAGCGGATCTCCTGCGCTAGAGATAGACCATATTAACAAATACCCTACCGTATGGGGCATATATATGGTAACACACCGTTTTGCATCTACCACGCTTTCCTCATCTGAATCTCTTGAAGTAATAATTGAGCTTGACGGTAAGCTTACTGCAGGAGATAGTATTAACGGAAGAGTAATAGAGGTAGTATATGATGATATGAACGCAGGAATTCCCGAGGGATGCGCCGTCATTACCGTCTCCAAGGACTCCTCTCGTTACAGCGAGCTTGTAGGTTTGTTCACCGAAGGTGATGAAATCACCATAGATATAAACTGCACCGACGGATGGGAAAACATTGAAACAGCAGTGGGCGGCGGGGACCTTATTCTCGATAACGGTTCTATGCCCGATGGCATTATTGACGAGGACCACGAAAAGACAAGCAATCCTCGCACCGCGGCAGGCATTACTGCTGATGGTAACGCAATATTTTTCGCGGTAGACGGAAGAACAAGCGCCTCGAGAGGACTTACGGAAACCGAGCTTTCTTCCGTGATGGCGGAGCTTGGATGTGTTACCGCCATTAATCTTGACGGCGGCGGTTCCACCACAGTAATGGTTAAGGCATCAGATGAAGAAAACTGCGTTTATGTTAATATTCCCTCCGAGGGTTCATACCGCTCTGTCGCAAACGGCATTTTATTTGTTAGTGCCAACCAACCGGACGGTCAGGCGGCAAGACTTTCCATATTACCAAACACGCCTTATCTGCTTAGGAACAGCACGATAAACTTTACTGCAAGAGTTCTCGACAAAGCATATACACCCCTGGATCTTTATATGTCGTCAGATATGCTCACAGCCTCCTTCAGAGAAGAATACCCCGAAAATTCAGGCACAGTGTCACAAGGAAGCTATACGGCAGGTTCTAATTCAGGTGAATATAAATTGAAGCTGACAAACGGCGGAATATCCGGCGACGTTAATGTAATTGTAACGGACAAGCTCCACGGACTTGATGTATTTCCCAAGTACACAAAGGTCAAGCCCGGCTCACTTGTGGAGCTTGACATTGACGCTATCTACAACGGTAAAGAAATAATCGCGACCCCCTCATCCTTCTATTATACTTTGAACGGGACCCACATTGTGCCCGACCAGGAAGACTATCCCGGTGCCATGCTGCTATGCGACCTTGGCTATCTCGATATGAACGGTAACTTTCAGGCATTCGGCGGAGAGCGCGAGGGGACCGTGGAGATAGGCATACAGTTCGATGAATTTGTGAGTTATGTAACAGTCAACATCGGCACAGGTCCCGACTTTATATCGGATTTCGATGATATTGTAAATTGGGGCAGGTTCACAATACACACACACGGAAACGACCTCTATGTTTCAGCAGCTGATGGCAGGAAAGCAAGCAGTGCCCTTGAATTCGGTTTCACCCACGATTCATCTAAACAAGAAAAGCTTGTATCCGTAAAGCTTCGTGAGGAATTTCCAATGTCGAAGGATGCGGAAAGTGTGAAGCTTTGGGCGAAGGGAGACATTTCCGGAGTGGTAACTGCCGCCGTCAAGGATGATGAAGGAAACATCTATGATATTTCCTATATGGTGACAAAAGACTATTCCAAACAAAACGGATGGCGTGAGCTTACTGCCACCCTTCCCAAATCACTTAAGGGAAAGACGCTGTACCTTTCTGAGCTTATTACAATCACAGACTTTGGGAAGGCATCAAGAACAATATTTATAGATGATGCCATGGTATTCTACGGTGATTATGGAAAAACCAAGCTCACGGGCCTGGATGGGCACTGGGCAAAGGACAGTATCCTGACACTATATGATATGGGTGTAATTCTTGATAATGACTGCATTGAAACTGATGACTCCATGCTGATATATGAACCCGACAAGTCACTCACAAGAGGCGAGTTTGCAAAACTGCTGTCCTTGTGGTCAGGTATCGCATCCGATAAATATAAGACCGACGGCATAAGGCTTGAGGCTGACACTGACGAAACACTCATAGCATATATCCGTGCAGTAACGGACCACGGACTTATGAGCGGCAGAGGAATTACAGAGGATGGTACACTGATATTTGACGCCGATGCTCCCATCACCCGAGAAGAAGCCTTCAAGGTAATAGGATCAATACTAACTGCCACTGAGGCAGATATTGGGTTTGCCGACAGATCCGAAATATCCGATTGGGCTGTTTCAGGAATAGCCGAGTGTGTAGGCGCGGGAATAATCAGCGGATACGGTGATAACACCATACGTCCGAAAGCAACCATAACACGTGCGGAGCTTGCGATCATGCTCTGCAGAATCAAATAACCCCCTAAACGCCCCCATAAAGAATAAAACATGAATTGCTTCCGCAAATGCTGTCAATACTGACGTTGACGCATTAGCGGAAGCATTATTTTTGGGGAGGCATTATGAGAAACATAATTACTGTTTTTTTACTCACTTTTTCTATTATTACAGCTCTTTTACTACCCGTGTCCGCACTTTTACCCACAAGCTTGGACGCGGAGCTTTACAGCAATGTAATTAGGCTTCACGTCATAGCAAATTCCGACAGCCGTGAAGATCAGGAGCTTAAGCTGAAGGTGCGCGATGAGGTGCTCTCAACGGTATCCGAACTGTTAAGCGGTATTACTGACAGGGAAACCGCCGAATATATTATACTTCAAAACATTCACGTAATAAAAGAATCCGCCGCAAACGTAATATCATCAGTGGACTCCAGCCATAAGATTAATGTAACACTAACGAATGAGGAATATCCGACTCGTTCATATGGTGCATTCTCACTGCCTGCAGGCACATACACCTCACTTCGGGTGCTTATCGGAGATGCTGAGGGAAAAAATTGGTGGTGCATGCTGTACCCCTCACTTTGCGTTGGTGCCATCACTGAATTTGACAGCGCATCGGTAATTGACGACTCCGAATTTATTGAAGCCGGGCTGACGCCCGGACAGGTAAAGCTAATTACAGGAAACAGTCCCGAAATTAAGATCAAATTCAGACTTCTTGAATTATTCAGCAAGATTTTTTCCTGAATTTTCAAAGGCAAGCATAACCGCTATTCCGGAAGCACTACAACACAGAAATTCCAATACAACAGGAATTTTTACAATAATTTTCTCATATGTATCACCTTTTCTTATTTCGTCATATACTGTAAAAGCACCGAAAAATCAGAACAAACGGAGGAATATGTATGGAAGAAAAATCAGGTGTTGGTTATCTTATTGTAAATGTATCCACAGCAAGAGGCGCAATCCCTCTTAGTGATGCAACAGTAACCGTATATTACGAAGAAGCCGATAACACGGGCGTTTATAGAGTACTTACAACCAATATGAGCGGTAAAACCGAAAAGATTGCACTTCCCGCGCCGGCGAGAGCACTTTCAGAGTCGCCAGGCAACGAACATCCCTATGCCACATACACGGTAACAACTGAAAAAGACGGATACTACACCGTCACGGGAACCGCAGTGCCCATATTTGATGGGATAACCTCCATTCAACCAGTTGAAATGCTGCCGTTATCCGAATATGATTCCGACAACGTATTTCCCAGATATGGTCTTGATATTGTTGAAAACAGGGATCAAGGACTTTAATTTTTTCGCGATATGATCATCGCGCCGATCACGTGCAAGCACACACTGAAATCCCATACCGCTTCGAAATTACAGATCTAATTTGCTGTCTTAATTTATATTTTTTAAAACTATTACCGAAAGGAAATCACTATGCCGCTTCCATATATACCGGAAACAATCACCGTACACCTCGGTGCGCCAAGTGCAGCCGCCGAGAATGTAACCGTTTCCTTCCCAGACTACATAAAAAATGTAGCGTCAAGCGAGATATATCCCACATGGCCGGAAAACGCCATACGAGCTAATGTTTACGCACAGGTTTCCTACGCCCTTAACCGAATCTACACAGAATACTACCGCAGCCGAGGGTATGATTTCGATATTACAAACTCTACCGCAATCGATCAATCCTACGTTTACGGCAGAGAAATATTTGATAACATATCCGAGATCGTAGATGAGCTTTTTAACGACTACCTGACTCGCCCCGGCTCAGTAGAACCGCTTTTTGCTGTATATTGTGACGGAATAGAGGTGCAATGTGACGGTCTTTACCAGTGGGGAACGGTAGATCTTGCAGAGAGCGGTCTCACACCCTATGAGATACTTACCAATTATTACGGAACTGATCTTAATATCAACAGCGACACACCCATCAGACCCTACTCCCCGTCCCAACCGTACCGCCCACTCCGGCTCGGCAACTTCGGCAACGATGTAAGGACGGTTCAGATAAGACTTAATAGGATTTCGCGCAACTACCCTGCTATACCAAAGGTATACCCCACCGACGGCGTATTCGGGATAAACACAGAAAACGCAGTAAAGGAATTCCAAAGGGTATTCGATCTTACCCCAGACGGTGTGGTGGGTCCCGCTACATGGTACAAAATTCAACAGATATACGCCGGTGTAAAAAAGCTCAACCAGCTTGCCGGAGAAGGGCTATCGCTTTCCGAGGTTTCAGCGCAGTTTCCCACAGAGCTTTCACCCGGTGACGAGAGTATATTCGTGCGTGAATATCAGTATTTTTTAAATGTTCTCGGAGAAAATCTGGCTGTTATTCCCGAGGTAGCCATAGACGGTATATTCGGACCGTCTACGGAAGCCGCCACAAGAGCATTTCAAGAAGCATACGGTCTACCCGTTACGGGCGTTGTCGATGAAGAAACATGGATACAGCTATACAACGCATACAGAGGAATACTCCTTTCATCACCCGAGTATATAAACGGCACACCGGTCATAGTTTTTCCGGGCTATCTCCTGCTTTTCGGAATGCAGGGTGAGGAAATACGGTTGCTTCAACAGTATCTTAACAAGTTGTCTGAGGTGTACCCGGAAATACCGCCCGTTGAAGAAAGCGGCATATTCGGTTCATCTACGAGAAGTGCTGTAATTGCGGCGCAGAACCTGTTCGGGCTTGATCCCACGGGAATAGTTGACGCACTTACATGGGATGCCATTACAGACGCGTACTCGGACATATACTACGGCGAACAGGCAAGTGAAGGTCAGTTCGGCGGAACAGTACTGTCATAAGGAGGCAATATGCGAGATATAACAGATAACAGAAGCAATGTGCTGGAGCTGCAGCGCTATTTGCGCGAGCTGTACTACGATACAAACGGAAAAATACCGCTTGTAAACCCCGACGGTATTTACGGTGACGAAACAAGGGTGGCAGTAAGAGCCTTCAGAGAACAAAACGGACTTCCTGAAGGAGACTTTACTGACAACGCCACATGGGATGCAATATACCGTGAATACCTTAACGCACTTGAACGCCGACAACGCCCCGCAGGGTTGTTCCCCTTCCCAGAGGAGGAGGGATATACAGTGAGAATCGGTGAAACATCGGATACTGCAGCAGTAATACAGTTTATCCTTCATCTTCTCCGCGATGTTTATGACGATATTGTAGGCGCACCATCTAACGGTACTTACGGAAAGGAAAACGGGGACGATATAAGAGCATTTCAGCGTT
>JAZNFI010000021.1:0-3872 GCA_045589075.1 Candidatus Flemingiibacterium sp. | reverse complement strand
CTTCAAGCCTGAAAACGGTGCTATCCGTATGCCTTTCACCGCTCTTGGCGGTCTTGGTGAAAAGGCGGCGGAGAAGATCGTTGAGGTGGGAAACAGAGAAGAGCTTCTCTCTATTGAGGAGCTTCAGATTAAGGCTGGACTTTCAGGCTCCGTTGTAGAGCTGCTCCGCAAAAACGGTGCTTTCGGCAATCTTACCGAAACCAATCAACTTTCGTTCTTTTAGTCGGCTATAACAAAATATTACACGGCGTGATACGGTATATATGTAAATTGTGCATTGACAAGGAACATAAAATATGTTATCATATTACCATACTAAAGTGAAACGGCAAAAAATGCCGTGTTATCAGGAAGTCTTTCGCTGGCGATGCTGTGCATTGCGGCGGCGGAATGGAGATTATTATGAAATTCAACATGACAATACCCGAGGGTACAAGGGATCAGCTCTACGGTGAAGCGGAGCTTTATGAAAATTTAAGCGCACGCTTTGGCGCGGTTTACGAGGCGGCAGGCTGTTCTAAAATCAACACCCCCGCTATCGAGAATTATGACATGTTCGCTCATGTGAACCGCTCACTCAAAGAGGAGTCCATGTACAAGCTGACCGAAAATACGGGCAGATTGCTTGTGCTTCGCCCCGACAACACCACCCCTATTGCTCGCGTTGTGGCAACCAAATTAAAGGGTGAGCCCCTTCCACAGAAGTTATACTATAATCAGCCGATTTACCGCATCAACAGCGACTTTTCGGGTATGAGAAACGAAGTTCCCGAAAGCGGCATCGAAATTGTTGGTGCAAGCGGAATTAAGAGCGACCTGCAGTGCATTATTACCGCTCTTGAAGCCCTTGACACAATAGGGCTTGATTACAAGCTTGAAATCGGTCATGTGGGCTACTTCAACGCCCTTATCGCCGAGATGAAGCTTACCGACGATGAGGCGCTCTCCGTGCGCTCATACGTTGAGGCGAAAAATTACGTTTCCCTCAATATGTTCGATAAGATTTTCGAGAGCGACGTTATAAGAAAGCTCCCCATGCTTTACGGCGGCAGTGAGGTTTTTTCTGAGGCTGAAAAGCTTGCAGGCAGCAATTCTGATGCCATTGCGGCACTTTCCTATGTGCGCGAGCTTTATGGCGCATTGTGCGAGGCGGGCTACGGTGAGCGCATAATGGTTGACATGAGCATGGTTCATAAGTTTGATTACTACACCGGTACAGTTATAAGAGGTTATCTTGACCGTGCGGGCGAGCCTGTATTAAAGGGCGGCAGATACGACAAGCTTCTTGAAAAGTTTGGCTTTGATGTGCCTGCTACGGGGTTCGGTATCAACGTATCTGCTGTAGCTGACGCACTTGTAAAGAGCGGAAAGCTCCCAGAAAAGAAGAACACCGCCATGATAATCCACTACGATGAAAATAGCCTTTCTGAAGCTCTTGCTACCAAGAAAAAATACAACTCTCACGGTGTCACCTGCGAGCTTACGGTTTTTGATACTTTTGCTGAAACAGAAGCCTATGCAAAGAGCGCAGGCATCGAAACGGTGGTAGATGTTACGGGAAAGGGCGGTAAGGTATAATGTTAAGAATAGCTCTTACAAAAGGCAGAATCGAAAAGAAGGCCGTTGAGATACTTTCCCTTGCAGGCTATGACACCTCGGAGCTTCTCGACAAGGGCCGAAAGCTGGTTTTTAGACTTGGCGACGCTGATATTGAAGTTGTGCTTGCAAAGGCGGCTGACGTTATTACCTACATCGAACACGGCGTATGCGATGTGGGAATCGTCGGTGAGGACACCATCATGGAGCACGGAAAATGGTTCCACGAGATTCTCGACCTGAATTTCGGAAAGTGTAAGTTTGCTCTTGCAGGAATCAAGGGTCAGGACTTTTATAAAGGCTACACCCACAAGACTATCGCTTCAAAATATCCTAATGTAACCAAGAACTACTTTAACTCCAAGGGACTTGACGTTGAGGTGGTTAAAATTGAAGGCTCGGTCGAGCTTGCCCCCATTCTAGGGCTTGCTGACGCTATCGTTGATATAGTTGAGACCGGCTCCACACTCCGCGAGAACGGACTTGAGGTTTACGAGGACGTGGCGTACATTTCCACCCGTCTTATTGTCAACACTGCGGCTATCAAGATAAAGAAAGCCGAGATTGACGAGCTTACTTCAAGAATAGCGGCGCAGATTGAAAAATAAAGAGGATTTAATATGAAAATATACGCAAAAAACGAGGCTGACAAGCTTCTGTCGCTTCTTTCTGACAGAGCGGAGAACATCTCTCCCGAAATCATGAATACGGTTGCCGACGTTATCGCAAACGTGCGAAAGGGCGGCGATGCAGCACTTCGTGAATATACGGAAAAATTCGATAAGGTTAAGCTTGACTCACTATATGTCACAGAGGAAGAAAAAGAGGAGCTTATAAAAAAAGTTCCCGAGGGTCTTCGCGCGGCAATTGACGAGGCGGCAGATAATATATACGCTTTTCACGCAAAGCAGAAGCAGAATTCCTGGATGACCACCGAAAACGGTAAGATTATGGGTCAGCTGGTGCGTCCTCTTGAGAGAGTGGGTCTGTATGTGCCCGGCGGCACAGCCGCTTACCCCTCAAGCGTGCTCATGAACGCAATTCCTGCCAAGGTTGCAGGGGTTGAGAAGATAACCATGGTGACCCCCCCTAAAAGCGAGGGAATCAATCCTGCCGTTATTTACGCTGCCAAGGTTGCAGGAATTACCGATATTGTAAAGGTGGGCGGAGCGCAGGCTGTTGCAGCTCTTGCCTACGGTACGGAGTCTATTTCCCGTGTTGACAAGATTGTAGGCCCCGGCAACATCTTTGTTGCTATGGCGAAGAAGCTTGTTTTCGGCGCTGTTGACATTGATATGATTGCAGGCCCTTCCGAGGTGCTTGTTATTGCCGACGAGCGTGCAAATCCCGCGTATGTTGCCGCTGACCTTATGAGTCAGGCGGAGCACGACCCCATGGCGGCTTCCATACTTATTACCACATCAAATGCTCTCGCTGATGAGGTAGTAAAAGAGATTGAAATTCAGAAAGCAACCCTTGAGCGCTCCGATATTATTGACAGCTCACTTGATTCTTTCGGCTCTATTATTATTGTTGACACTCTCGCTGAAGCGGCAGAGCTTTCAAACAAGATTGCGCCCGAGCATCTTGAGCTTTCGGTGGCGAATCCCTTTGAGCTTCTCTCGCTTATAAAGAATGCCGGCTCTATTTTCCTCGGCGACAACGCTCCCGAGCCTCTCGGTGACTATTTCGCAGGACCTAACCATGTTCTTCCCACCAACGGAACTGCAAGATTCTCCTCGGCTCTCGGCGTTGACAGCTTTATTAAAAAGTCGAGCTATCTTTACTACAACGAGGCGGAGCTTCGCGCTATCGGCGAGAAGGTCATCACCTTTGCGAATGCCGAGGGGCTTTCCGCACACGCAAATTCCATAAAGCAGAGAATGAAATGAGGCTTATATGTCTGATAAATTTATTCCCGAAAAAATAAAGAAGCTGGAAGCGTATTTGCCGAATCTCACTCCCGTTTCCGTTAGACTTGACGCTAACGAGAGCCCCTTTATGCCCTCGGAAGCGGTGCTTTCCGAGCTTGCGGCGGCGGTGGCGACCATTCCATTTAACCGCTATCCCGACCCATATGCAACCGAGCTTATTGCCGAATTTGCAAAGGTTTTCTCCCTTGATACAAAAAATATCGTTGCAGGAAACGGCTCGGACGAGCTTATAAGCATTATTGTAAGCGGACTTTTATCCGAGGGCGACAGCGTTACTGTCGCTATGCCCGATTTTTCCATGTATGCTTTCTATTCTTATCTTGCAGGTGCAAGAGATGTAAG
>JAZNFI010000020.1:0-31942 GCA_045589075.1 Candidatus Flemingiibacterium sp. | reverse complement strand
GTTCGTCGGAATCGAATATATGAGCACTGATGTGTCAAGCTCACAGCTCACGGCAGCGAAAAGAGCCGCAAAGAAGCTCGCCGAAGCTTACGCAGGATTTGAAGCTGCTCTCGGCGAAGATATGACCTGCGATGTTCAGATTTACGGCGTTTACGACCGTGCTGATACCGAAAGCATCAAGGACGTTCTATTAGAGCTTGTATTTACCGCCGACGAAGAGTCGGAAATCTACAAATTCGTACGACTTGGTGTAGAGGATGAAAACGGTGAAATACGCATCGCCGAGTTCAAGCTCTCCTCTGATTACATATTCACAACTCCCAGCAAGAAAATCAATAAGTTCCTCGACATATTCGTAAACCGCGACGGTTACCTCGATGTTCTCAAAGGCCTAGAAAATACCGTTATTATCTCCGTTGTGGGTCTTATTATCGGTATTGTTATCGGTACTCTTATCGCAACCGTTCGCGTTATCCCCAAATATAAGCTGCTCCCCCGCGTGCTTAATGGTATCTGCTCTTTTTATGTAGGCTTCTTCCGCGGAACGCCTATGGCGGTACAGCTACTTCTTTTCTACTATGTGCTGTTTCCGCTTTTAAGCATACCGCTTGCTCCCGTTGACGTATCAGTTCTTGTGTTCGGACTTAACTCGGGCGCATATATATCCGAGATAATGCGCTCGGGTATTCAGTCGGTGGATGGCGGTCAGATGGAAGCAGGACGTGCGGTAGGGCTTTCTTTCCCCGTGACAATGATGAAAATTGTTATTCCTCAGGCGGTCAAGAATATTCTTCCTACCCTTGGCAACGAGTTTATTGCACTTATCAAGGAAACCTCTGTTGTATCCTTCGTTGGTGCAACCAACCTCTACACCGCATTCAACATGATAGGCTCTAACTCTTACGAGTTCATGGTTCCGTTCCTTGCAATGGCGGTAGTTTACATTGCGCTTATTATGCTTATTACCCTTGGAATAAAAATTATGGAAAGGTGGCTTCAGAAGAGTGATAGACGTAATTAATCTTAAAAAGAGCTTTGGCAAGCTTGAAGTTCTCAAAGAAATTAACGTAACCATTAACAAGGGCGATATCGTCTGCGTCATCGGCCCTTCGGGAAGCGGAAAAAGCACCTTCCTGCGTTGCCTTAACTGTATGGAAGACCCCACGGGCGGACAGATAATCTTCCACGGCGTTGACATCGCCGACATGAAGGTTGACATCAATATTCACCGCCGCAAAATGGGAATGGTGTTCCAGCAGTTCAATCTTTTCAACAACAAGACCGTTATTCAGAATATTATGCTCTCCCCCGTACATATTGCAATGGGAGAACGACGCAAGGCTATTCTCAAAAACCTTTTTAAATCAAAAGACCAAATCCCTTCAAAAGCAAGAATAAAGGCTGAAGCTCGTCAAAACGCTGAAAATCTTCTTAAGCGAATCGGACTTGAAGATAAGGCTGACGTTTACCCATCCACCCTCTCAGGCGGTCAAAAACAGCGCGTCGCCATTGCGCGCGCTCTTGCTATGAATCCGGATGTTATCCTCTTTGACGAGCCTACCTCTGCACTCGACCCCGAAATGGTAGGCGAGGTGCTTGACCTTATGAAGGAGCTTGCGGGAGAGGGCATGACAATGGTGGTAGTAACTCACGAAATGGGCTTTGCAAAGGAAGTTGCGTCAAGAATCCTCTTTATGGACCAAGGATATATTCTCGAAGAAAATAATCCCACCGACTTCTTCGCAAATCCCAAGCATCAGCGTACCCGTGAGTTTTTATCGAAGGTTTTATAAGTCTGAAAATAAAATTGTCAGACTGTGTTTTGTGGCTTTCTTTGCGCTCCGTACAAAGATTTTGCTTGGCAAAACCAACCACAGAATTCCAAGCGATGCAAAGCATCGCCCAAGAAAGGAAGCTTTAGCTTCGCGAAAGCTATGGTCATAATTATGAAACGACTTTTCAATACGGTTGCCGTAATTGCGGCAACCGCAGCTTTCACTTTTCTGTTAGGTGCAGGTGTGTGTGCCGCACAGATGAAAGATGTGAATGTTGGCGATTGGTATTACAGTGATGTTATGAGATTGTCAAAGGTAAACATTCTCGGCGGCTATCCAGACGGATATTTTTACCCCGAACGGGATATTACCTGCGCAGAATTTACCAAGGTGCTTACAAACTGTATCGGTGCTCCCGAAGATTTTGCATTGGTACCCGAAAGCTTGTCGGACCATTGGGCGTCGGGATATATGGGTGCGGCATATTCACGCGGAATAATTTCCGACGAGGATATTTTATCAGATTTTTCTCCCGATGAACCCATTACTCGTTCGCTTATGACAAAGATGACAGTACGGGCACTTGAAATTGAGCCTGCATATATAAAAAGCCCGTTCATCGATGCCAATGATCCTTATGCAATCGCGGCATACAGAGCTTATATTCTGCGGGGATATGACACCGGATACGGGACAAGGGTTTGCCGTGGCGAAAAAAGTGCCACGCGGGCTGGGGCAGCCACCGTGGCTGTGCGCATACTTGACTACTACTCTGAACCTTATGAATACAAGCGAAAAGCAATACTTGAAAATGCCGCGCTTAACTCTCTCGACACAGAGGCGGAGCTCATCGACCTTTTCTATGTGTTGAATCGTGAATTTATTACCGAGTACACTTTTTCCACAAGGCTTCCCTACGGGGAATGGTCCGAGATTTACCGTACAGCCAACCGATTGCATTTCGACAGTTTTTATTCGGAGGGATACGAATGTTCCTACATCCCCGGAAACAACACCTATACTATTACTTTGAGATACACGTCCGGTGTGGATAGCGCAAAGCTGTTGTTTGAAGAGACAGAAAGAACTGCTGAAATGGTGGCGGCGGCTGTTACGTCAGATGATATGACAAAAACGGAAAAAGCGCGTGCGCTTCACGATTATCTTGTGCTGAATTGCAGTTACGATATAGATAATTACAACAGAGGGACGATCCCTGAGAGGTCCTACCTTGCCTATGGTGCTCTGTGTGATAAGACTGCGGTCTGCCAAGGCTATACAAACGCCTTTAATCTCCTTTGCAAATATGTGGGGATACCGTCCATAACCGTGATTGGGTTTTCTCCGGACAGCCTCGAAAGCCATTCGTGGAATATGATATTGATTGACGGAGTGGTGTATGCGGTAGATGTTACCGCGGACGACCCTGTTCCTGATGTGGAAGGACGAGTGCTTACGGACCGGTTTATGCTTGCCGAAGAAGAACTTGGATTAATAGGATACAGGTGGGATAAAGAGGCTGCTGCAATCAAATATTTTCATTGAATTCTGTCTAAAAAGCAGTATACCGCGATCCAGCGGTATACTGCTTTTTCGTTCATATATGCGTAATAAACAGGGCAAAATCACAACAAATGTAAAATAATTTTTATGCGGTCATAATCCGTTGACAACAGTGGAGGATTGTGATAAAATGATTCCATACAGTGACCGAATTTGCCGATGCTTTGAAATTTGTCCTTTAAATGGCTATATAAAGAAAGTTTTTACGGAGAATAAAATGTACCATAATTTCCCTTGTCGTTTTGTGTCAGCAGTAACCGCCAGCATGCTTGTGCTTGGTGTGCTGCTGTCGTCCTATCAGATCTCAGCTTCGGCAGAGACCTCGATTGTCGAAAGCAGTATGCCTTTGACTTGTGCGGACGAGCAAGCTTCGATTGAGGGCTTTTTTGACGTTGGCGAGAGCAGTTGGTTTTATGACGAAGTGATGAGTCTTGCAAAGAGGAATATTGTCAACGGCTATCCGGACGGCGGATTTCATCCCGAATCCAGCATCACCGCTGCGGAGTTTATAAAAATGATGGTTGCGGCGTTCGGAGAGGGGCTTGAGATGCCTTCGGTGGATTCTGAGGCGGACAACTACTGGGCTTCGGGTTACATTGAACTTGCTCGCTCTGCAGGAATCCTTTCTGACGGTGACTTTGAGTTCGATAGCCCCCTGCTTCGCACCGATATGGTGAAAATTATATCCAGTGCGCTCAAAATTAAACCTGACGACAGTATTCATCCCTTTGCCGATTCAAGTGACCCGCTTGCCGCATCACTTTATAGAGAATATATTTTGCGCGGTGTACCCGATGACAACGGGAACAGGTTCAATTTTGACAATGATGAGACAAGGCGTTCGGAGGCTGCCGTAATTGTCTCAAGGGTAGTAGATTACAGCACCGATACCTACAACTATAAGAAAAACTTTATTTTAAACAATGCTTCACAATACGAGCTGAAGCACGAATTTGAACTTGCGGATCTTTTTCGGGTCCTGAATCGGGAGTTTATAAGCGACTATATTATAAAAACGCCGTATACCTACTCTGAATGGATAGAGATTTACCGGCGTGCCAATGTTCAGCACCTTGAAGATTTTTATGCCTCTTATCTGAACTGCGAATACGTTAAGAACAGTCATACCTATAAGCTGAGCCTTGATTTTGAGCTCGAAAAAGATGAGCTTGTCAAATATCGCACAGACGCTGAGCTTGCAGCCGATTATGCTGTGAGAGCAGTTGTTTTAGAAAATATGACAGATGCTGAAAAAATAAAAGCTATTCACGATTATCTGATTCTGAACTGCTCGTATGACTACGAAAACTATCACGCTGGAACAATATCTTACGGTTCTCGCCTTGCATACGGTGCTCTATGCTTAAAAAACGCAGTCTGTCAAGGTTATACGGCTGCATTCAGCATGATGGCGCGGCGTGCGGGTGTATATGCCGAGGCGGTAGCAGGAAAGGCGCCAGGGAATGATGATACTCACGTTTGGAACAGAGTGTTCGCCGATGGTGAAGTATATTACATCGATGTGACGCATGATGATCCCGTCCCCGATCAGCATGGCATGGTGTCGTACAAATATTTCATGTTGACCGAGGACGAAATGCTGGCACTCGGCTATCTTTGGGACAGAGATGTTACCTCTGGAGACAAACAAATAAAAATTCACGGTTGAAGGGACTCAATCGTGAATTTTTGCTGTTATGTGGGTTGGAATATCACTACCCGAAAGCATATGTAATAATTTCGTTATTTAATGGGACACATGGGGGATAGGTTGTTGAGTTTTTACAGATATAAGGGGTTCCTAACGGGTCATTCGTAAAAATATTATGAAAAGCCGCCTTTCCACTTGCTATATCGGAAGTCCTGTGATATAATTATTGTAATGTAATCGACACACTCTGGAATACATTGCTTTTGGACATGCTTTAATGCAGATAACCGGAAGCCGGTCATAAGCCGGAAATGGTTTTCGACAGAGCTTTGCGGTTTGCATTGTCGTTTCGGCTATGTTTTTAATTCCGGATTCCGAAAATAAAAAGTATCGCATAGAAAGGAGAGCTTTCGCAAACGATGAGTTGCATCGCGGTGAAAGCCATGGTCATAAAATGGATACAGCAAAAGAAACCGTAAAGAACATTGACGGTCGCAGAAGCATCGGAGAGATAAGATTCAGCGAGGTTGACGAGGAGAAAGCATATTCGGCGGCTGCGCGGATAGTAACGGAAATTGAGAAGGTGATTATAGGAAAACATCGGGAGGTGTTGCTTGTGGTCACAGCCTTGCTTGCCGGTACGCATGTGCTTATTGAGGATGTGCCCGGTGTGGGCAAGACAACCATTGCGTCTACTCTCGCGTCCGTTACCGGACTTAATTTCCGACGTGCACAATTCACCCCGGATGTTACAGCATCAGATATTACGGGTTTCAATATATACAATAAGCGGGATGAGGAATTTAAGTTTACTCCCGGTCTTGTAATGACAAATATTATGTTGGCAGACGAGATAAACCGCGCTTCTCCGAAAACTCAGTCAGCGCTGCTTGAAGCCATGGAGGAGGGCAAGGTTACAGTAGACGGCGAGACGTATATCCTTCCTCAGCCGTTTATGGTTATTGCCACACAAAACCCTGCCGGATATGTTGGAACATTTCCGCTTCCTGAGGCGCAGCTAGACAGATTCGGTATTAGAATTTCCATGGGGTATCCAACCCTTGATGAAGAGATTGGCATTGTCGACAATCGTCGGGGCAATCACATCGAGGGAATAAAGACCGCATCAAACGCTTCTCTTGTTAAGCTGCTTCAGCAACTTGTCAGCGATGTGAGGGTTGACCCGGAGATATGCCGTTATCTTGTTACCCTCATAGCCGCAACACGGGAGCATGCGGCGGTGTCCCTTGGAGCAAGTCCGCGAGCATCTATTGCGCTCAAGCGTCTGTGTCAGGCATATGCATTTATGAATCGCAGAAATTACGTTGTTCCCGAAGATGTAAGTCACATGTTTGCGCCTGCGGCGGCGCACAGACTTGTTCTTAAGCGTGAAGCACGTCAGAGGGGAATCAGCACCGAGAGCGTAACAGCGGATATTTTGAGCTCTGTAAGCATACCCTACAGGGGCGCGCGCTGATATGAATCGAAAGGTCTTTAAATTGGGCATTTCATTTACCCCGCAGGCTGTGCTGTATCCCTTTTTCCTTATAGGAACATTAATATTTGCACAGCTAGTGAAAGCGCCCATATCTTACATGCTTTTTTTGCTGACGGCTCTTCTTCCGCTAGTTTGTGCCGTTCATTTGATTGTGATAACAGCGTGCCTTCGGGTGAGCTTTCGTGTGTCTCAGAAATCTTTCTCTAAATGCAGCTCGGTTCGCGTGAATGCTGTGGTTGCAAACAACTCCCCTATACCTATGCCGTTTGTTGAGGCGGTGCTTACTCTTCCGTGTAAGGGAGAGACTTGTTGTGCACCCTGCAAATTTGCCTTTTCCGTAATGCCCTTCGGAGCTGCGCGTATAGAAAGAAACGCGGAGTTTATCTATATAGGCAAATATCATGTCGGTGTTCGGGAGTTGCAGATATACGATTTTTTCAGGGCTGTAAGGCTCCGGGTGTCTGTAAACCAAATGTCATGCGTATCAGTACTTCCGAGAATATTTGATTTTCCGGAGAGAAACGCGGATTTCCTAATATCTGACAGAGAAAATAGCGGCAGAACGGGAGATTTTGATGTTATTGGCATCAGGGAATACAGGTATGGAGATAATCCGAGACGAATACACTGGAAGCTGTCTTCCAAAAATGATGAAACGGTAGTGAAAGAATACATCGGCGGCGAGGGAGCTTCGAGCTTTATACTTTGCGACCTTCAGCCCCCGGCAAATATATCGGTAAACGGTGTAGTTACAGAAGGTAATGAGCTCCTTCAAAGAGCTTGTCTGGATCTTGTTATAGAAGCGGCACTTTCGGCGGCAAGACGGGAACTTTTGCTGTCGGGCTGTGTTGTGCTTGCGTTTATGGACAACGGAGAACCTACTGTGCTTCGCATTGTGTCGCAAACCGATCTGGACTCTGCGGCAGGCAGATTTGTCTCGGTAAAAAGTGATGCTTCAAAAGGACAGCTGTGTATGCTGACCGAACGCCAGTCAATACCGCAAAACGCTTCGGTAACTATCGTAAGTGCTATGCTTGATTCGGCGCATGTTGATGAATTCTTAACTGTAATTAATGGCCGAGACAGAGATGCGAGGGGAGATGAGTATGTATTTTGCCGCGATATGACGGCATTTCCGCCAGACGACAATGAGCAGGTGGAGATAAGCAAAAACCGGGAGAGGCTTATGCTAAGCGGTACAGCGGTTATTTCTGCCGCTGATTATATTCCCCAAAAGCAAGGAAAACGGTTGAGCCGAAAATAATCAGGAAGGGAAAATATGCGGTTGAAAAAATGTGTCGATGCAGTTGACTTGATACTGCCCGAACAAAAAAAGGGTAAAAAAACAATATTTATCGGCGCATTGGGGCTGTTTTTTCGCTGTCTGATTGCTTTTGTATGCGCTTTTGGAACTTTGATGTTTCTTGCCGATTCTATATCTGTGCCGGTTGGACACGGGTATATATTGGGAGTGACGTTATTCCTTTGCGCCGCCTTTTCAGCTATGGTTTTATCTAAACCTGTGTCTGTTGTGCTGGGCGTTGTGCTTGCCTCGGGCGGTGCATATTATTTGTTCTTACATAATGACCCAAAGGCGACGATAAATGCCATATTTACTGCCTGCCAAAATGCATGGTGTTTGCGGCTTTGCGAGCTTGGATACAATTACGAATACGCTGTAAGGGATATATCCGAAAGTGTATTATCCTCGGGACGTTCTGTGGAAGAACTGTATGCGGCAGGGATGTTTATCATGGCCGTGTTTATATGTTTTACGGCAGTTTTTTTTACCGTTCGCCGTGCCAGACTGTTTCCTGTGCTGTCTGTGGCAACGGTTATCTCGACCGTGATACTGTATTTCGGTGCAGGCAGAGATTTAATATCCTTCGGCATTATGGTATCATCACTCCTGGCGCTTGCCGCGCTTTCTTACTATGACAGCGTATTTTTGAGCAAACGCAATGTAATGGCTGTGCTTGAAACCGACGGGAATTCACCCGGTGCAAGAAAAGAACTTGCAAAGGCTCTCAGAACTGCTGCGGGCAGTGGGGGATATGTGGGTATTGCCGTGCTCATTTTAGCTCTTGCGGTATCTGTGCTTCCAATGCAGGCAGATAGGGCTATGATAGATATTCCTGCAATTTCCAGGCCTGCCGCCAGAATAGAAAAATATATTTCTGCTCTTGTGAACGGCTACGACCCCGGAGATGATGGACTGCTATCCATATTCGGCAACAACTTGGACGGGCACAGCACAAAGGCGAAAACCAGAACCCCATCCGGCAAAGCGCTTCTGAAAGTTGGTGCGGATGCAGATGTGCCCATATATTTAAGAACCTGGACAGGTACTGACTACATTGACGACAATTGGTATACTGTGTCATACGGGCGCCGGGATTCTTTTCGGGATAGGTTCGGAGAGAATTTCTCATCCGAAGAACTGTTCCGCGAAATGCGCTGCGCCATTGATCCGAGGCTTGAAGGGGAGTCTGCCGACACATATCCAACGGTTAATTCTCCTCTCGGCTACATAACCTCACGTGTAAGCATCAAAAGGCTTTCCGCATTACAGAATGAGGTTGTACTGCCAACGGCGACAATATACGGTGACGGCGTTATGAACTACGGAACCTACGAGCCACATTTTATTAGTTACAATAATTACTTTGATGGGGTATACACCTCAAGAAACTTTGCTTTGTCTGACAGATATACAGTAAATGCTGAAATAGCACTTACCCCCACCAGGGCTTTTGCATATAATATTTCCGTTGTTGTTAAGCATTATTCCGAACAATATGCTGTAATAAAAGAGCTTCGAAAAATGATTGAGAACGGGGCAAATGAAAGCGAAATAAGTGCATATTACGAGAAACTTGAGTATAAAAGTCCTGCGTTATCGAATGCCTATGAATCTCTTGACAGCTCATACGGTTTGCCTGAGAAGGAAATGACCCTTTCATATAGATATGTATACGAAATGGATGCCGTGGAGAGGGAGGAAATACATAATCTTTGTGACACACTTTCCGAGTATAACGATTATGTTTACGGAAACTATGTGACGCTGTGTGAAAATTACGAAAGCTTTTCGGAGCTTATGTCGCAAATTTCACAGGAGCAAAATATAAATTTCAGAAGCGAGGCGGCAACATATGTGGGAAGACACCGTGTGGTTATGACGGTAATTGATTATCTTGCCGATAATATGACCTATACCTTGTCCCCGCGTGTTCCAAACAGTGAGCGTCAGTATTATAACGCGGCTGACACATTTCTTTTTGATACAAGAGAGGGATATTGTGCTCAGTATGCTACAGCGGCGGTCATGCTGCTCCGGTCCATAGGCATACCTTGCCGCTATGTTGAGGGCTACATTGCGGATGGTTTTTTACCATCTGATGACGGCGATGTATCAAGTTATACCTGTACCGTTACCGATTTTCAGCGTCACGCCTGGATAGAGGTGTATTACGATTACTATGGATGGCTGCACTATGAGGCAACCGAGCCGTATGCGCTCTTAGCGGAGACTTCGCCGGTTCCCGAAACAGGGCAGGATACAACAGCTTCAAGGGACGATACGCAAGAGAATAGCAACGACGATACCGATGATACCGAAATGCTTTCTGCCGGCACCGCATCTTCAGGGGGAGAATTCTCATCTCACACTGACGAGAGAAACAACAATAGGTTTGCAACATTTGCAGCTCCCGTTATAGCGATAATAATTGTGCTATCGGTTGTGGCAACTGTGATTCTTGTGCTGAAAGCACGTTATACCTGCTTTTGCAATGAAATGAGCAAGCTTTTGGGGCTTGCAGCACGTTCAGACATTTCACCGGAACAACGGCTTTCGGCGGCAAGAAGAATGAATGACATCATAATGAAGCTGCTCGAATATCACTCTTTGTCGCCCTTGCCGGGAGAGACGGCGGGGAGCTTCGCGGCGAGAGTCGATAAGAGTGTTCAAGGTTTTGTTGGAATAAGCATTGGCAGGGCGATGAAGGCTATGCAGGCGGGAGAATTTTCCAATGATATTTCACGGGAGGAGCTGTTAAGTGTCTTGGAATACCTTAATGCTCTTTACAAGGCTTCCGCTGACAGAGCAGGGTGGATGAGTGCTTTAAAACTCAGGTGTTTTCTATCGGGAATTTGATGAGTTAGCAATTATTGTGATATAATAAAACAAAAATATACTTCTTGGAGAAAAGAATTTATTATGGAAAACGGTTTTGCAAATTCGCTGAGCGGGGCTACGCTGGCTTATCTTGGAGATGCGGTGCTTGAGGTGCTTGTGCGTCGGTATCTTATAGGACTTGGTATCGCCGATGGCGGAAAGCTGAGCAAGCTTTCACTGCTTTTTGTCCGTGCTACTGCTCAAAGTGCAGGCATGAATAATGTGGAGACAATTCTTACCGAGGAAGAGGAATATATTTATAAACGGGGGCGCAATGCTCACGGAATCTCAATTCCGAAAAGTGCATCGGCTCTCGAATACCGACGTGCAACCGGTATGGAGGCACTGTTCGGGTATCTTGACATTTGCGGTATGGAAATGCGCAAGCAGGAGATATTTGAAACGGCGTATGCCGATGTGATAAAAGAGCTTGAAGCGAAGAGAACAAGAGGTGAAACGATATGATAAGAGTAATGTCTGTATTCGGCACGCGCCCCGAGGCGATAAAGATGTGTCCGCTTATAAAAGCGTTAGAGGCGGATAATCGAATAGAGAGCATTGTTTGTGTTACCGCACAGCACCGCGAGATGCTCGATTCGGCTATGGAATATTTCGGGGTTAAACCCGATTATGACCTTAACATAATGAAGCGCGGACAGACACTTACCGACATTACGTCTGACGTTATCGTTGGACTTGAGCCTATACTCAAAGAGGCAAGGCCCGACATTGTGCTGGTGCATGGAGATACTACCACAAGCTTTGCGGCGGCTCTTGCGGCGTTTTATGCACAAATTCCCGTTGGTCACGTAGAGGCAGGTCTTCGCACCTATGACAAATATTCTCCCTATCCCGAGGAGATGAACAGAAATCTCACAACAAAGCTTGCTACGCTCCATTTTGCCCCTACCGAGCTTAACCGCGCACAGCTTGAAAAAGAAGCGGTTACTGAGGGTGTAAGCGTTACCGGTAATACAGTACTTGATGCTTTTCAGTATACAGTAAAGGGGAATTACGAATTCGTTGATAAAAAGCTCCGCAAGATGGACTTTGAAAACGAAAAAATAATTACCGTTACGGCACACAGACGTGAAAATCAGAACGGTGGAATTGAAAACATCTGCCGCGCCATACTTGAATTATCGAAAAGGCATCCCGAGCTTCAGTTCATATACCCCGTTCATCTTTCTCCCACTGTACGGAATGTGGTGTTCCCGCTTCTTGACGGGCACTCCGGAATAACCTTGACAGATCCGGTAGACGTTGCGGATATGCACAATTTAATGTCAAAATCCTATTTTATTATGTCGGATTCGGGTGGAATACAAGAAGAGGCACCGTCGCTTGGTAAACCGGTGCTGGTACTGCGAACGGAAACAGAACGCCCCGAAGCTGTAGAGGCAGGCACGGTTAAGGTTATCGGAACGGACACTCGGAGGATTGTCGAGGAGGCGGAGCTTCTGCTTTCCGATAAGGCAGAATATGATCGCATGGCAAACGCAAAGAATCCTTACGGCGACGGCAAAGCGTCTCTGTATATTGTTGATGCTATCCTCAGGTATTTTGGTGAAGGTAAATAATACGGCAGGACATGCATCAGGGCTTCGAGCGCGAATAAAACAGCGAGATGCACTAATTGAACTGCCCTCAAAGCGGTTATGTTGGCTATAATGATGGTTGACAGCCAAACACTTTGGTGTTATAATGAGATAAAGTATACAAGGCAAAGAGGATTTTAAATACTATGCTTACTCGTAATTTTGCAAATGCATATTATTACTATTACTTTTATTCTGCTAAGAAAAGTAATAGTGATTTTTGCTGCGATAAAGAGTAAGCCATTGAATCTTATTCGATGATATTAGGATAAAATATCCGCTCCGTGGTGAATTTCACTACGGAGCTTTTGTTTTTGGAAATACTGTAAATGAAAATTAATTTATAAGGAGATAGAAAAATGGTAGTAGTAATCAAAAATCATGCAAATGAAGAGAGACTCGAACGGCTTATAGAATTTATAAAGGCTCAGGATGTAACCGTTCATATCAGCCGTGGCGAATTTACCACGGTGCTGGGACTTGTGGGAGACACGTCGAGAATCGACATTGACACAATTTCGGGTCTTGATATAGTAGAAACAGTAAAGCGGATAAGTGAGCCTTACAAAAATGCCAACAGGAAGTTCCACCCCGAAAATACGGTTGTCACCGTGCCCGGAGCAAACGGCGACGTAAAAATAGGTGAAGGATTTACATTCATTGCAGGCCCGTGTTCCATTGAAAGCGAGGAGCAGATAATAGAGGTTGCTGAGGCTGTAAAGAAAGCAGGAGCACAGCTGCTCCGCGGCGGTGCATTTAAACCAAGAACTTCACCTTACGCTTTCCAGGGGCTTCGTGACGAGGGATTAAAGCTGTTGCTTGAAGCCAAAAAAGCCACAGGACTTCCAATCGTTACCGAAATAATGAATGCGGCGCACATTGATATGTTTGCAGATGTGGACGTTATACAGGTGGGCGCACGGAATATGCAGAATTTCGAGATGCTCAAAGAGCTTGGGCATTCAAAGAAGCCCATTCTCTTAAAGCGCGGACTTGCCAACACCATAGAGGAGCTTCTTATGAGTGCTGAATATATTATGGCGGGTGGAAACGAAAACATTATTTTCTGCGAACGCGGAATTCGCACTTTTGAGACCTGCACGAGAAATACTCTCGATATTTCTGCAGTACCTGTGCTTCACGAGCTGTCGCATCTGCCTGTCATTGTGGACCCCAGCCATGCCTGCGGTCAGTCGAAGCTCGTTGAGCCTATGGCAATGGCGTCGGCAGCCTGCGGAGCAGAGGGCGTAATGATAGAGGTTCACAATGACCCCTCAAAAGCCCTTTGCGATGGACCGCAGTCCCTGACTCCTGAGCAGTTTGAGGCTGTGGTAACGAGGGTCAAGCGTATTTGCGAAGCGGTCAAGCCGGTCTGACGGGTCGGGCGTATACCGTGCCGGCGACCGCGGCACAAAGAATGTAATTGACAAATCCGTCCCGAGATGATATAATATCGGTGTGGAAAGAAACCGCAAGATCGTCTTTAGGGAGGACGCTATGGAAGAGAATTTAACTCTATGTACGTATGAAGCACCGGACGCGGGACGTGAGCCAGAATGTGTCACATCCGGAAGGCTGTCAAAAGCAGAGCTTTCCGAGACCGTTAGAGGGAAGATACTTAAATATCTTTCGTCAGGAAAAATATTAGCGCTTGCCATATTCAATACTTTGGGCTCGGTAATGTATGCTCTCACTGCCGTTGGGCTCGTGCTTATGACCGTGCTGCTTGCGTTTGTTCGCGAAGGCTTCACGGCTTCGGGTATCGCGACCTATATTGTGTTAACGGCTTCATACGTATTTTTATCGGTTTATCTTGCCGTCACCGCAAAGGCGTTGTATAAAATAAGAAGCTCTGCCCGCAGGGACAGTGTCGGTGTTGCCCAGGCGCTTACCTCTTTAGCGGGTGTCACGTCTGCATACAGAGTATTCTACTATATTAGTGCGGCGATCAACGCGGTGCTCCTTATATGGGGCCTCGGCGTTACCGCTGTGTCAAGTAATCCCGTTTACGGCGAGGCGTCCGAAGCTTATAATATCGGCTACACTTCCGGATACATTATTGGAACTGCCATGACCTCGGTATTTGCGTTGGTCGTTGGTGTCGTTCTTGCCCATTTGTTCTGCTCGTCCCTTATAAAGCTCTTTAACCGCATCAAGGAACGCCTTGCAGCCCCCCTTGTTCCCGGCCCGACCAAGCACAGACTTCCCGCTGTAATAAGCTTTATATCTGCCGGATATATGGTGCTCTCGGTGGGATTTGTTATGTTTATGTTTGCGCTTCTCGGTGTTGCCGTTTTTGCTTTGATAGGCTCGGGGGCAATAGATATGGCAGGCGCGCCTTCAGGTGCGTTTGGCGCAGCTTGGGTAATAGCCTTTGTTTTAATGGCGGTGATGATAACGGCGTTGGTTGCGCCCATTGTCGCATACAATATACTTCTCGGCGTTACGGTATTAAAATATAACAAGCTTGAAAAGGAAATTTCCGCACTTGTGGCGGACAACAGCGAGGAAATTGCTTGCACGGAGCAAGCGTTGCCCATAGAATAGCATAGAAAAAGCTGATGCAAGCAGTGCAAGCTGTAAGCATCAGCCTTCTTTTATTTTACAATACGTATTTTTTCAAGCCCATAATACCGAAATGCCTCTATTGTTGCCTCATCAAGGACCTCACCACATACCGCTATTGGAACGGCGGGGGGGCAGGCGACGTTGGCGCTTGCAAGCACACGCCCAAGGGCTTCGGAGACCGATGCCTCCTCGGAAGGCGCGAGCATAGCCTCGCGTACCGACATGGTGCGGCTTGCGGAGCGGATAACGGGCGGCTTTCTGTCTATCGGATGCCGCCGCGGAACAGATAGGAGCACTTTTTGGACCCTGTCTGTCTCATCCTCCGATATTTCGGGAGTAAACATCATCACAAGATGGTCGGGATCGTGAAATTCACAGACTATGTTCTCGGAAAGCAAAATTTCGGCAAGCTCATCCCCTGTGTAGCCGTATGACTTCGGCATAAGGGTAAGCTTTATTGGTTCGTCACCTACAGTGCTGTATCCGCGATCTGTAAGGGTGTGCTTCAGTCTACCGACTCTGTGAGAAATCGCCGATAAGCGCGCTTTGTATCCGTCCGCAATATAGCGGTTAGCCGCGTCGAGTGATTGCAGTATAAGATATGACGGGCTTGTGGACGCAAACAGCGACATCGCCGTCTCCGCCATTTCAAGGCAGACCGAGGGGGCGTTTTTCGATATATGCAGATAAGCACCGCCCGTCAGCACAGGTAAGGTTTTGTGCGCCGAATCGCAGCACATATCCGCCCCTAGGCCTATGGGATGACGGGACTCGGGCAGAAAATTAAGGTATGCGCCGTGAGCGTTGTCAACGATAAGCATTACGCCGTATTGGTGACAGACATCGGCGAGAGCCTTTATATCTGCGGTGTTCCCGAGGTAATCGGGGGAGGTGATATATACCGCCGTGGGACGATCCTCGGACCTTGCAATGAAGCCTTCGAGATATTCGGGCGTGATACGGCAGGAGACGAGTCCGCCGCCTTCACCGTAAAGCCAAAGAACGTCAAGATCAAGAAGTGCCGCGGCGGTCATAAACGCCTTGTGAGCATTTCTTCCCGCTGCGATGATGGGATTTTTTCCGTTTCCCTTTGCAAAAAGGAGGGCTAGATACAGCATTGCCCGAATAGAGAGGGAAGAGCCTTCCGTGGAATATTTGGTAAGTCCCGTGCCGAAAAGTGAGCCGGCGTTTGTTTCGCTTTCCTTTATTATACCGTTGGCGGAGTACAGCGTGTCAGCACCGTCAAATTCGGTGATGTCACAGGCTTCCGTCCCCAAGAATCCTTGTCCCTTATGACCGGGCATATGAAGCCTAATAGCATTTTTTTCGGCGTATTCCTTTACGAAATCGCAAATCGGCGTTGTCATCATTCTTCTATCGCCTTTGCGGCTTCAAGCATTATAGCACATTCCATGCGTTTGCGGAAAAGCTCACATCCGTAACTATAAATTCCGTTTACCGAGCCGGTTGCGTGGTATGCATTAGCAGCACAGCCGCCGGAACAGTACAGCTTTGCCCAACAGTCACGGCACTCAGGACGGGTATAAACATTGCAAGCGGCAAATTCACACTGCTTTTCTGTGTTGGTAACGCCATTCCACACGTCGCCGAGCTTAAACTGATCCTCGCCAACGAACTGGTGGCAGGGGTAAAGGTCCCCCCAAGGTGTAACCGCCATGTATTCGGTTCCCGAACCGCAGCCGGAGATGCGTTTATAGATGCAGGGACCGCCCTTTAAGTCTATCATGTAGTGATAGAATGTAAAAGGCTTGCCTGCGCGGTGGCGTTCAAGCATAAGCTCAGCCAGCTTTTCGTACTGTTCGAGAACGATTGGGAGATCTTCCATAGTTAGAGCCGAGGGGTCGCCCTCCGGACATACTACGGGCTCCATTGAAAGCTCGTTGAAGCCAAGGTCCAGCATTACCTTAATGTCCTCTAAAAAGTCGGGGTTTGCGTGGGTGAAGGTTCCGCGCATGTAATAGTTTTTGCCGCCGCGAGCTTTCACAAGCTTCTGAAATTTGGGAACAATACGTTCCCAGCTTCCCTCGCCTGCGTAATCAACTCTGTATCTGTCGTGGATTTCTTTTCTGCCATCGAGGGAGAGTACCACGTTGGAACACTCGCGATTTGCAAAGTCGATAACGTCATCGTCGATGAGCAGACCGTTAGTGGTAAGCGTAAAGCGGAAGTTTTTGCCTGCGTCCTTTTCAACGGAGCGCGCGTATGCTACAAGCTGCTTCACCACGTCGAAATTCATCAGAGGTTCACCGCCGAAAAAGTCAACCTCAAGGTTGCGGCGTGTTCCCGAATTGGCGATGAGGAAATCGAGTGCCTGCTTGCCCACCTCAAAGCTCATCACGGCGCGCTCGCCGTGATATTTGCCCTGGCTTGCAAAGCAGTACGAGCAGTTAAGGTTGCAGGAATGGGCGATATGTAAGCAGAGGGCCTTTACGATGCCGGCACTTTTTTCCTTGAGATCACCGGCAAGCGGCTCGAAAGTATCCTTGGCAAAAAGCTGTCCTGACGCGCGAAGCTCCTCGATCTGGGAACAGCACTCGTCGAATTCGTCGGCGGTGATGCCGTGTTTGGTAATGACGTCTTTTTTAAGTATATCGAGGTCGACATCCTCGTAATGCTCAATAATATCGTACGCCACCTCGTCCACCACATGGACAGAGCCGGAATAAATATCGAGGACGATGTTAAGACCGCCTAATTTATAGCAATGTATCATTGTTCATTCTCCATAATAATTGTAATTCGTTGCTATCCATACCGGCAAGCCTCAGCCGAGCCGGGCGGGGTGAGCAGGTCGAAGACCTTCGAGGGGAGGGCGGAGCGGCACCTGAGCGCAGCGGCTCCCTGGCTGACTCGACGCAAACGGCGAGTCACCTCATAAGCGTTAAGCTTTCATAAATCAAAAAAGCCGCCGTGCGGCGGCTCTTTATTGGCTTATTTCTCGCAAGCCTGATTTGCGATACCGCAGCTGGTCTTGCAGGCGGACTGGCAAGAAGTCTGGCACTCGCCGCAGCCGCCGTTTTTTGCGCTGTCGCAAAGGCTCTTGGTTGCAAGAGTTTTGATGCGGGAAGTCTTAACAGTGGATTCGCAAGCCTGATTTGCGATACCGCAGCTGGTCTTGCAGGCGGACTGGCAAGAAGTCTGGCACTCGCCGCAGCCGCCGTTTTTTGCGCTGTCGCAAAGGCTCTTGGTATCTAAAGTAGTGATATGTTTCATTATTTATGTGCTCCTTGTATATAGATTTGTATTATTGGATATATTATAGCACGGGATTGGTTTTGTGTCAATATCATTTTGTAAATTTTAGTTTGCGCCCAATATAAATGTTGGAATACTTTCTAAAAAATTTCAAAAATGTATTGACAAAGAGATTTGTTTGTGTTATAATAGCTTTCGTTGAATCCGTTGGGGATTTGTGTAATGGCAGCACGACAGACTCTGACTCTGTTTGTGGGGGTTCAAATCCCTCATCCCCAGCCATATGAGAACCGTAATTTTGATAAAAAATTACGGTTCTCTTTTTTGATAAAAGTCAGAGCCGGCTTCCCCGCGATTAAGAAGGTTTCTCAATAAAATAATCAGCAAAAAGAGCTGCATAGGAATCCAAAATAAATTCGCTATAACCTATTGCAAATATTTATAAAATATGGTACAATCATAAAAAGCAGATTAATATTTAAGCTCTTTTAAGCTGTTAAACGAATGTGAAAAGGGAGAAAAGCATGAGAGCGATAGTCAACGGTAAAATTGTTTTAAAAGATGGAATTCTTGAAAACAGCGCGGTATTGTATTCGGATGTTATTGAAGGAATTGTTTCCTGTGATAAAATTCCCGAAAACTGCGAAATTATTGATGCAATGGGTGGATATATCACACCGGGTTTCATAGATTTACATATTCACGGTTATCTCGGAAAAGACGTTTGTGACGGTGAAGAAGAAAGTATCAGAACCATTTCAAAAGGAATTATTGCAAACGGCGTAACCTCCTATCTTCCCACTACAATGACAGTAGACATGAAGGTTATACGAGAATCCCTTGAGGTTTTAAGAGACTTAAAGGAAGAGAGCAGGAACTGGGAGGGAAGTGAAATCTTAGGTGCTCATGCGGAGGGTCCGTTTATAAGCGAATCCAAAAAAGGTGCCCAGGACCCGAAGTATATTTTATCTCCTGATGTCGGCTTCGTAAAGGAATATGCTGATATTATCAAAATCATATCTCTTGCGCCGGAGGAGGACACTGAAAACTTTGATGCCCTGCGTGAAATTGCCAGGGAAACCGATGTTGTTATGTCTTTGGGACATACCTCGGCGGATTATGACACTGCAATGGCAAGCATCGCAAACGGTGTGCGCCATGCTACTCATCTTTTTAACGCTATGACTCCTTTGGCTCACCGTGCACCCGGAGCTGTCGGTGCGGCCTTGAATTCGGATATAAGCTGTGAGCTTATTGTGGATACATTCCACGTATCGCCGGCTCTTTATGATTTGGTATATAAGATGAAGGGCAGAAAACTCTGTTTTATCACGGACTGTCTGCCTGCAGGCGGTCTGCCTTATGGAGAATATACTCTGGGCGGCAACAAAATCATTTACAAGGATATTGTTTGCCGTCTTGAAGACGGAACTGTTGCCGGTAGTGTGCTAAAGCTCAATAAAGGTGTTTGGAACGTCTATACTAATTCTTCTATTCCCCTCTGGGAGTGCGTGAACTGTGCAAGCCTGAATCCCGCTGTTGCAATCGGAGAAAGCGATAAAAAGGGTTCAATTGAAGTTGGCAAAGAAGCTGACCTTGTTGTTCTTGATAATGAATTTAACGTAATGAAGACAATTAAAAAAGGAGATATAAAATATGAAGCTTAAGGTTAATGCTAAACTTGACCCCGGATTTGAGCCGTTGTCTGTTGTTTGCAGAGAAATGCGCGAAGCAACAAAGGAGGACGGTCAGGACATTGTCATTGCAATTGAGAGGAACAAAGGCTACACCGCCACATATAAAACCAGAATTTTTAAAGACGGCACAGGGCACGATGAAGAAAATTTTGCGTTCGTTGAAAGAATGGTGAAGGCGCTTTTATGGGTTGCCGGCGGTTATAAAATTTATATTGCAGGCAGCAGTGCTGTGGGCGAAAAAATCAAAGCCGCTTATGTGGACGGCGGCCTCCGAGATTTTGATGTTCACTTTATGGAAAGAGTTTATGAGAAGCCCTTTGAAGTTGTTGTGTGTGGGCTTTGCGATGCACCCAAGGAAAAATCTGCGGCGGCTCCCATTGGCAGACATCTTGGCGGGTGCAGAATAGGTTTTGATGCAGGCGGAAGCGACAGAAAAGTTAGTGCTGTTATTGACGGGGAAAGCGTATATTCCGAAGAAGTTGTATGGTTCCCCAAAACCAATTCTGATCCGGATTATCACTATCAGGGCATATTGGATGCGATGAAAACTGCAGCATCACATATGCCCAGAGTAGATGCTATCGGTGTATCCAGCGCAGGTGTTTATGTTGACAACAGGATCATGGTTGCGTCCCTATTCTTAAAGGTGAGCGACGAAGATTTTGATAAAAAAGTTAAGAACATGTACATAGACGTTGCAAGGGAAATTGGCGAAAATATTCCCGTGGAAGTTGCAAATGACGGTGATGTTACCGCGCTGGCAGGAGCAATGGATTTGAATGACAGCTCTGTTTTGGGTGTTGCTATGGGCACATCTGAAGCCGGCGGGTACGTGGATCCTCAGGGCAATATTACCGGCTGGCTGAATGAGCTTGCATTTGTCCCCGTTGATTTCTGCAAGGATGCTATGGTGGACGAATGGTCCGGTGATTATGGCTGCGGCGTTAAATATTTCTCCCAGGACGGTGTGATAAAGCTTGCTCCGTATGCAGGGATTGAACTCGATGAAAGCCTTTCTCCTGCCGAAAAATTGAAGGTCGTTCAGGGACTTATGAAAGAGGGCGACGAGAGAGCGGCGGCAATTTATGATACCATCGGTGCATATTTCGGTTATGCGATTGCTTTCTATACTGAATTCTATGACATCAAGCACGTGCTGATAATGGGCAGAGTTACTTCCGGAGAGGGTGGTACAATTCTGCTTAAAAGAGCAAAAGAGGTTTTGGATAAAGAATTCCCTGAACTGTCTGGAAAAATCAAGCTTCACATTCCTGACGAAAGCTCCAGGAGAGTCGGTCAGTCTGTTGCTGCTGCAAGCTTGCCTGAAATCAAATAGAATAAAATACCGCGTCGATGTATATGCGCCTCCAAAAGTCATACACTTTTTGGGGCGCATACTGCTTTCGGAGCACCCTTTTATTTTGTTGTATATTTCAGAAGCTGCACGATTTTTTGTTTTTGTAAAGCTATTTACAATTTTTGAAAAGTGTGGTATACTAAACCTATAAATTAAGGGAGGGTGTTAGGATGCCCGAAATACTTCGCATTCTCGTGGGAGATGTTCTCGAAATGAAAAAACCACATCCCTGCTCACCGAAAAGTGTCAATTTCCGTGTACTCCGAATCGGAAGCGATATACGTATTGTGTGTGAAAACTGCGGCAGAGACTTAACGCTTCCCCGAATAAAGCTTGAAAAAAGCATAAAACGCGTTATTCATGAAGATGGAGTTTCAAAATAAATCCGCAGTGAGGGAGGGTGTAAATGAATCCTGGTGTTAATGCTTCGGTTTGTATAGCTGGTGACGCGGAGGACAAAAAGCTTTCTTATATTAAGCGCATATGGCAGGACATTATGAGTATGCGTCATATATTTAAAGCGTTTTTGATACCTGCTGTCATAATGATACTCATATATGCCGCAATCGGCGTATGGCCTATGAGCAAAAATTCTGTCTTGGTACTCGACCTCAACGGTCAGTATGTTTATTTCTTTGAAGCGATAAGAGATTTCTTCAGAGGCGAGCAGGGAATACTGTATTCATTTGAGCGTGCGCTGGGGGGAGAGTTCCTCGGTATTGTGGCTTACTATCTCGCAAGTCCGTTTTCCATAATCACTGCCCTGTTCCCCGAGGGGATGATAACCGAATCTCTTTATGTGATGTTCATACTCAAATGCGGTCTTTCCGGCTTCAATATGTGTGTGTATCTACACAAATCGCATCCCACCACGCAAACGGGCGAGGTTATCTTCTCTACTATCTATGCGCTGACCTCATATGCGGTAGTAATGCAGCACAACACCATGTGGATGGATTGTCTGCTTTTCTTCCCGCTTATTATGCTTGGCGTGGAATCTGTCATAAAGTACGGGCGCTATAAACTGTACACCCTTGTACTTGCGACTGCTTTATTTTCAAATTACTATATAGGCTACATGGTATGCATAGGAGTTGCGGTTTATTTCTTCTTTTATTATTTTATGTCCTCAGAAGAAGAGCGCAACCCTATGGGTGAGCGGCTTCATTTCCCGAAAACCCTGGGCAGAATGGTGCTGTTTTCACTTGTTGCGGTAGGCATGGCAATGATAATAGTTCTCCCTGCATATTATTCGCTGACATTCGGCAAGACCACTTTTTCTGATCCTAGCTTTGAATTTAAGCAGAAGTTTGATTTTCTCGACCTTCTCTCGAAAATGTATCCGGCATCCTATGATACGGTGCGCCCGGCGGGACTCCCTTTTGTCTATTCGGGAATGCTTACCTTTATACTTGTACCGGTTTTCTTCTTTGTGAAAGAGATACCTACAAGAAAGAAGGTGGGCTACGGACTTCTGGCACTTTTCTACGTGCTGAGCTTCAATTCTACCACCATCGACCTTATCTGGCACGGTTTTCAGAAACCCAATTGGCTCAATTACCGTTACAGCTTCATGCTGTGCTTTGTGCTTATTGTAATGGCATATCTTACATTTGAGCACATTACCAGACTCGATTACAAGATTGTAATGAGCGCAGCGGCGGCAATATTGATTCTTGTTTTGGTGCTTCAAAAGCTTGAATATGAGCATATATCCGATCTTCTTTGCGTCTGGCTTTCCATCGGATGTATAATCGGATACATGATATTGCTTTCCGGCTGCAACAAGGGGTGGCTTGATGGCGCAGTTCCGTCTATACTCTGCGTCTTTGTGGTGCTTGAACTTTTTGGGAACGGACTTGCATCTGTTGTGGCTCTCGACGAGGATGTGTCTTACAGCACACGAACCTCTTACCGCACATTCATTGACAAATGGACACCTGTCGCTGATTGGGTTGAGGAAAACGACGACAGCTTCTACCGTGCGGAAAAGACGGTTTACAGAAAGAAAAACGATAATTTTGCCCTAAATCTCAGGGGTCTTTCAAATTCTACCTCAACACTCAATGCAAACCAGATAATGTTTCTGAAGCGAATGGGCTATGCCTCAAAATCTCATTGGTCGATGTATCTTGGCGGAAATCCTGTGTCAGACAGCATCCTTGGCGTTAAGTATCTGCTTGCAAAGAATACCGATCAGCTGAACGCTATATGGGGCGAGCCTGTATATAAGGACGAGATCAATGATACCTTGGTATATAAGAATGAATATGCGCTTTCTCTTGGCTGTGCAGTTTCTGAAGATGTGCTTTCACTGGATCTCGATGAATACAGGTCTCCGTTTGATTTTCTTAATGCACTCGTCACAGCAATGCTCGGGGAGGATGAGACCGTAAAACTCTTTGTCCCATATAAAGGTGTTGAAACCAATACTGAGAATCTCGACCTAGCTTATGTTTCTGAACACAAGAAGTATGAGAAGGTGAACACCGGTCACACGGGCAAGATTACATTTTCCTTTATCGCGGAAAATGATTACGAAATATTTGCTTACTTCCCAAGTGATTACCTGCGTGAAGTCAAGCTTTCTATGAATGGCGAGGAGTTGTCAAAGTACTTTACCAATGAAACTTATCACATACTCTCTCTGGGGCAACACAGTAAAGACGAGCTGCTTATTCTTTCTATGAGTCTTGAAGAGGACAAGGTTTATATTGGTGATGTGGGAGAGTTTTTCTACTATCTTGATGAGGAAGTTTTCAAGGACGTAATGCCTCGGCTGATGAGCGGAGAATACAACATTGATGATTGGACTGATACCCACTTTAAAGGCAGTATTACTGCTGAAAATGACGGACTTTTCTTCCTGACTGTTCCGTACGATGACGGCTGGAAGGTTTATGTTGACGGTGAGCCTTGTGAAACCTTCATGGTGCTTGAAGCACTTACAGCTGTAAATCTTACAGCGGGGGAGCACACGGTGGAGCTAAAGTATTTGCCGTGGTGCGTAAAGCTTGGTATTGGGATAAACGCGATCTCTGTTATTGCTTTTGGGGCAATGGTGATTGTGGAACAATACAAAAAGAAGCGCGTCTTTGTGCGATAGGTCAGATTATTACCTTAAATAATAAAACCAAAACTCAACCGCTGTCTTTTATGTATAGCGGTTGAGTTTTTCTTTAGCCGGCAGAGAGGGCAAATAATTATAGGGTTGAATCGCACCGAATACGACTTGTTAAGTGGTATGTTTTTTTCCCCAAGTGTATTCTGTAAGCTCTCCGTCTTCTCGGAGCCCGGAAAACGAGCGTTGGCGCAGGATCTCGTATACAGCAATGGCAACCGAGTTGGAAAGATTCAGTGAGCGAAGGGTGTCTCTCATGGGGATGCGGACGCATTTGTCCGGATTGTTGTACAACAGCTCCTCCGGGAGACCTTTTGTCTCTTTTCCGAATAAAAGGAAGACTTTTTCGGGATATTCTGTATCAGCATAGCTGCGCGGTGCTTTTGTTGAGAAACAAAAGAAGTTGGCATCCGGGTTTTTATTAAAAAAATCGTCAAGATTCTCATAATATGTTATATCGAGCTTGTCCCAATAATCAAGTCCGGCGCGCTTAAGCTTGCGGTCGTCAATTTCAAATCCCATTGGGCGCACAATATGCAGAGAAGCACCTGTGGCAGCACAGGTGCGAGCAATGTTTCCCGTGTTTTGTGGAATTTCCGGTTCAACAAGGACTATGTTGATTTTTTTGTCAAAGTAAAATTTGTTCATTTTCATACTTATCCCTGTAAATAATAGTTGATACATGGGCAATAATAATGTGTAATAATGTTGTTATGAGGTGATATTGTGCGAGGATTCAGAAAAGACAGCGAAAATATCCGCGATACAAGAATAGCGTACACTCTGCTGCTTTCGTTGACAGTGGTGTGTATCACTCTGGGCATAGTAAGCACAAAGCTTAGCACGAGGCTTAGGGAAAATGAGCTTGCAGGCTGTTATCGGTCTCTGAAATTGTGCGCTGATGCCCTTGTCTCATGGGAAGATGCCGAATCAGGTGAGGGACGCTACGCGGCAGTAATGCGCTTTGAAAATGCAGTGGCGACACTTCCGGATGAAGTGGAATTAGCACCGCTTGCAAAGCTTACTCAATATATGAAGGACGGGGCGGATGTGCTGAATGTTGTAAGAGCGTATTCCGAGACGTTTTCATTGCTCGGTTCAATTGAATACAGCGACGGCGGTGAAGCGAACAGCATGATTGCAAAAGCGGTGTGGGCGGTTGGCGACGCGGTGGGCATAAATAATGGCGAGGACAGTGCCAATTCCCAAACAAAGGAAAATCCGCCAGAGGTTCTCAAGTTCAGCAAAAAGTCTGCAAAAGAGAGCATAGGTGCAATATTTGGTAATGGGGCAATTGCCTTTGAACCGGTTTTGTCCGAAGACAACAGCACATGGTATGTTGAAACCGACAATCTGCGCATGACATTTTCCGCGCGGGACGGAAGGCTTGAGGGATTTATATATTTGCGTGTGGGGGATGGGGCTGTTGTCGGTGACGGCGAGCCGCTCTCCGATGACGAGCGTCTTGCATCAGTTATGAAGTTTTTTGATTCTGCTGTGAGATACAAGGGTGCGGCAGAGGCTTCAGGTGTGGGTGAGCTTTGTGGTTTTCTTATTGCAGATGTTTCCTGCGGCGATGACTTGTACCGAGCAGCGGTGGATAATTCGGGCAGGGTGTGGAGCCTTATGAAAGTAAAAAGGTGATGAAGGAGCTTCATCACCTAAAATTTACATATAAAGAGCGATTACGCACCGAGCTGATTGAGCTTTACGGTAAAGCTGCTCTTCTTTCTTGCAGCGTTATTCTTGTGGAGAAGACCCTGAGCTACTGCCTGGTCAATCTTCTTTACGGCTGCCTTATAAGTTTCAGCAGCGGCTGCTTTATCACCGGAAGCGAGTGCTGCTTCATACTTCTTCATGGAAGTCTTAAGAGCGGTCTTAAGCATCTTGTTCTGAGCTGTTTTAGCTTCGATTACTTTAACGCGCTTCTTTGCGGATTTAATGTTCGGCAAACTGTTCACCTCCTTCGAAATAGTCTGCGTCAGGCTGTGACTGTAACGGTTTTCGCCTGATGCAGCCGGGAGCCTTATGCTGCAAAAACAGCATTTCTCCATATATCATACCACAACATTTTCAAAATATCAAGGGGTTTTTGAAAATTTCTTCAAATTTTTTTGTTCTGTAAAACATCAGTAAAAATTTCGGAAAGCTTTAGCCGGGCTAATTGCAGTCAGCTAAGTTCCTATGCCGGTATAAAGCTTTGAATAAATATATGCAAAATACAAGAACTTACCCAAAACCGGCAGACATTTATTTAACAGTAAAAATCTTTCAAAAAAATTTCCAAAAACTATTGACAAACAAGGTCGCCTGTGATATAATACTATACTGCATTATAATCGCTTTGGCTATGGATTCCGATAACATCGTGTCAAAAAAACAGCTTACCAACTGATATTTTTTGTGCACTTTGCAAAAACGGAGCATGGCACTGCGTTTATCACGGATGTCAATACTGTTGAATGGAGTGAAGATTTAATGGTGGTAAAGCCCACGATGCTTGGCAAAACCGAACGAATGAGTTTCGCTAAAATCGGCGATACTCTGGAAATGCCTAATCTTATCGAGGTCCAGAAAAAATCTTACAAATGGTTCCTTGAGGAGGGTCTGCGCGAGGTACTGCACGACGTATCGCCGATTACCGATTATTCGGGTAATCTGGTTATCGAGTTTATTGATTATACCATCGACCCTACGCCGAAATATCCCGAGGAGGAATGCAAGGAACGCGACACAAACTATGCTGCGCCTCTTCGTGTAACCGTACGACTTACCAACAAGGCAACGGGTGAGGTCAAGGAATCCGCTGTATTTATGGGCGATTTCCCACTTATGACCGACAATGGCACATTTATTATCAACGGTGCTGAGCGAGTAATCGTATCACAGATCGTGAGATCCCCCGGTATATACTATGAAACTTCTGTAGATAAGACCGGTAAAGTTATCTATTCAGCTACCGTTATTCCTTACCGTGGGGCTTGGCTCGAATACGAGACCGATGCAAATGATATATTCTATGTGCGCATAGATAAAAACAGAAAGATTCCCGTAACTGTCCTTATCCGCGCTCTCGGCATTGAAACTGATGACGAGATCATCAAATACTTTGGTGCCGATCCCAAGCTTGCGGCTACTATGGAAAAGGATATGATGAGGGCAGAAGCTGACAAGAATCATACTTCTCTCGGGGATGAAGCTCTTAAGGAAATTTACAAGAAGCTTCGCCCGGGCGAGCCCCCGCTGGTTGAAAGCGCACAGATTCTTATCAACAACCTTTTCTTTGATCCCAAGCGTTATGATCTTGCGCCCGTTGGACGCTACAAGTTTGACAAGAAGCTTGCTCTCGGTAACCGCATTGTTGGCAAGACTCTTTCGCGCCCGGTTATCTCACCCATCACAGGAGAGCTTCTTTTTGATGCCGACGTGCTCCTTGATGAAGAGAAAGCCATGGCTGTAGAGTATGCAGGTGTAAATGAGGTTTACCTGTATCTCGAAGACGGCGAGACCGAGGTAAAGGTGTTTGGAAACGGCATGGTCGAGCCGAAGTATGTTATCGGATGCGGACTTGAAGACATCGGTATTAACGAAAAGGTGAAGCTTTCCACTATGATCGCTATGCTCGAGGAAGTGGGCGGCGATATTGAGGAATTCAAGAAGATCGCTTGTGAAAGAGCGGCGGAGCTTTCCCCGAAACATATCACAAAGGACGATATTTTCGCTTCTATCAATTACCTCACCTGCCTTGCACATGATATAGGCATCAAGGACGATATTGACCACCTCGGAAACCGTCGTCTGCGTTCTGTCGGTGAGCTTCTTCAGAATCAGCTCCGTATCGGATTCTCGCGTATGGACAAGACTGTCAAGGAGCGCATGACTACACAGGATGCAGAAACTCTTACTCCAAATACGCTTATCAATATAAGACCCGTTGTTACCGCTATTCGTGAATTCTTCGGAAGCTCCCCGCTTTCTCAGTTCATGGATCAGAACAACCCCTTGGCGGAGCTTACTCATAAGCGACGTCTTTCGGCACTTGGTCCCGGCGGTCTTTCCCGTGACAGAGCATCCTTTGAGGTTCGTGACGTACACTATACCCACTACGGACGCATGTGTCCTATTGAGACCCCTGAAGGACCCAACATAGGTCTTATTTCGTACCTTTCCACGTATGCAAAGATCAATAACTACGGCTTTATCGAAGCTCCCTACAGAAGGATAGATAAGGCTACAGGTGTCGTTACCGACGAGGTTGTTTACATGACCGCAGACGTGGAGGATAACTATACCGTTGCCCAGGCAAACGAGCCTCTTGACGAAAACAACCGGTTTGTGAACAAGCGTATTTCCGGACGCCGCAGAAACGAAATCATTGAATTTAATGCTGAGGAAGCGGACTATATGGATGTTTCCCCGAAGATGGTTGTTTCTGTAGCTACAGCTTGTATCCCCTTCCTTGAAAATGATGACAACTCCCGTGCGCTCATGGGTTCAAACATGCAGAAGCAGGCTGTTCCTCTTCTCGTTTCCAACTCGCCTATCGTTGCTACCGGTATGGAATACAAGGCGGCGGTTGACTCCGGCGTTGTGGTTTGCGCAAGAAAAGCGGGTTATGTTGAAAAGGTATGCGCTGACGAAATTGTGATTCGCGCAGATGACGGAACGAAAGATGTTTACCAGCTTATCAAATTCAAACGCTCCAACCAAGGTACTTGTGTAAATCAGAAGCCTATCGTTGATGTTGGCGAGCGAGTTGAGGAAAAGCAGGTTATCGCAGACGGTCCGGCTACCGACCATGGCGAAATATCTCTTGGAAAGAATGCTCTCATCGGATTTATGACCTGGGAGGGTTATAACTACGAGGATGCTGTTCTTCTCAACGAGCGTCTCGTTCGCGATGATATTTATACGTCCATTCATATAGAAGAATATTCTCATGAGGCGCGTGATACTAAGCTCGGACCTGAAGAAATCACAAGGGAGATCCCCAACGTGGGCGAGGATGCGCTCAAGGACCTTACTCCTGACGGTATTATTCGCAAGGGTACAGAGGTGCGTGCCGGAGATATTCTAGTAGGTAAGGTAACACCCAAGGGTGAAACCGAGCTTACAGCAGAGGAAAGACTTCTCCGTGCTATTTTCGGCGAAAAGGCGCGTGAGGTTCGCGATACGTCACTAAGACTGCCTCACGGTGAGTCGGGTATTGTAATTGACGTTAAGGTGTTCTCGCGTGAAAATTCTGACGAGCTTCCACCCGGAGTGAACAAGGTTGTCCGCGTTTACATCGCACAGAAGCGTAAAATTTCCGTGGGCGATAAAATGGCGGGCCGTCATGGTAACAAGGGTGTCGTTTCCAGAATACTTCCTCCCGAGGATATGCCTTTCCTGCCTGACGGTACTCCTCTTGACATTGTGCTGAATCCTATGGGTGTTCCTTCACGAATGAATATCGGTCAGGTGCTTGAAGTACACCTTGGCATTGCTGCTAAAAAGCTTGGTTGGAAGATTATGACTCCGGTATTTGACGGAGCAAACGAGAAAGATATTGCGGAATGCCTTAAGATGGCAGGAATGAACGAAAACGGCAAGACCGTCCTTTATGACGGACGTACCGGCGAGCCTTTTGACAATCCGGTTACCGTTGGCATAATGTATTATCTGAAACTTCATCATCTGGTTGACGATAAGATTCATGCCCGTTCCACCGGTCCTTACGGACTTGTTACACAGCAGCCGCTGGGTGGTAAAGCACAGTTCGGCGGACAGCGTTTCGGCGAAATGGAGGTTTGGGCTCTTGAGGCATACGGTGCAGCCTATACGCTTCAGGAAATTCTGACCGTCAAGTCGGATGATGTAACCGGACGTGTCAAGACCTACGAGGCTATAGTAAAGGGTCAGAACATTCCTACTCCTGGTGTTCCCGAAGCGTTCAAGGTTCTTGTTAAGGAGCTTCAGTCTCTTGCACTCGATGTTAAGGTGCTTGACCGACAGGGAAATGTTATCGAGCTTTCAACCCTTGGTGAGGACGAGGAGGAATTTATTCCTAACTATGTTTCTGACGCAGAGCTTGGCGAGACTGTTGCTGAGGGCGACATTCTCGACGATGGCTTTACTGAGGAAGAATTTGAGGACGACGATTTTGGCGACGACGATGAGTTTGGCGCTGATTTCGAAGATGACGAGTCCTTTGATGAAGAATAAGATAGGAGAAGAATGTTAAATGGAAAAGAACGTGTTTGACTCGATAAAAATCGGTCTTGCTTCTCCCGAAATGATAAGAAGCTGGTCTCACGGCGAAGTTAAAAAGCCCGAGACTATCAACTACAGAACGCTTAAAGCTGAGCGCGACGGTCTTTTCTGCGAGCGCATTTTTGGTCCTACAAAGGACTGGGAGTGTCTTTGCGGTAAATATAAGCGAGTTCGCCATAAAGGAAAAGTGTGCGAAAAGTGCGGCGTTGAAGTTACCACTAAAAAGGTGAGACGCGAGAGGATGGGTCACATCGAGCTTGCTGCACCTGTATCCCACATTTGGTATTTCCGCGCTATCCCCTCCAGAATGGGTCTGCTTCTTGACATTACGCCCAGACTTCTTGAAAAGGTTCTGTATTTTGCCAGCTACATCGTAATTGATCCCGGCACAACCGAGCTTGTGAAGATGCAGCTGCTCAACGAGAGAGAATATCAGGAAAATATTGAAAAATATGGACCGGATGCTTTCAGAGTAGGCATGGGTGCCGAGGCTATCAAGGAGCTGCTTGCCGAGCTTGACATTGAGGCTCTTTCCGCAAGTCTGCATTCAGAGCTTGAGGGTGCTTCAGGGCAGAAAAAAATTCGCATTATCAAGCGGCTTGAGGTCGTAGAGGCATTCCGCAAGTCCGGAAACAAGCCGGAATGGATGATACTTGACATCGTACCGGTTATCCCACCGGATATTCGCGCGATGGTACAGCTTGACGGCGGACGCTTTGCTTCCTCCGACTTAAACGACCTTTATCGTCGTGTTATAAACAGAAATAACCGTCTTAAAAGACTTATGGAGCTTTCGGCACCGGAAATTATTATCCGCAACGAAAAGCGTATGCTTCAGGAAGCGGTGGATGCCCTTATTGACAACGGCAGACGCGGAAAGCCTGTAACGGGGCCCAATAACCGTCCCCTTAAGTCTCTGTCTGAAATGCTTCGCGGTAAGCAGGGACGTTTCCGTCAGAATCTGCTTGGTAAGCGTGTTGACTATTCCGGACGTTCGGTTATCGTCGTAGGTCCCGACCTTAAGATCTATCAGTGCGGTCTGCCTAAGGAAATGGCTCTCGAGCTTTTCAAGCCCTTCGTTATGAAGCGCCTTGTTGAAACCCAAAAGGCTACCAATATCAAGGACGCAAAGAAGAAGGTCGAAAAGGTTGACGTTGTTGTTTGGGACGCTCTCGAGAACGTCATCAAGGAGCACCCCGTGCTTCTCAACCGTGCACCTACACTTCACAGACTGTCTATTCAGGCGTTTGAGCCTATCCTCGTCGAGGGACGTGCGATAAAGCTTCATCCGCTTGTTTGTACCGCGTTCAACGCCGACTTCGACGGCGACCAGATGCCCGTCCACGTGCCCCTTTCGGCCGAGGCACAGGCAGAGGCGCGCTTCCTGATGCTTTCCGCCAACAACCTCCTCAAGCCTGCAGACGGCCGTGCCGTTGCAGTGCCTACGCAGGATATGATCCTTGGCA
>JAZNFI010000019.1:0-5056 GCA_045589075.1 Candidatus Flemingiibacterium sp. | reverse complement strand
ATATATGTTATAATATAAAAGTATACTTATCTCTTTCGCCGATGTCGTTATACAGCGGCTGTTATATATGAAAAAAGAAAGGACACAAAATGCCTAAGAACAAATCTCCAAATAAGAAGTCTATATACAGGCACACAAGTGCCCGATACACCAAGAAGAATACAAAAGAGAAGAATAGCGCAAAACGCGGGGGAGACCCGGAGCGGCTCATAAACCAGCTCATGCCATATATTCTGTCTCTTATCGCCCTTTTTATGCTTATCTGTTATTTTATATCAGATTCCACCGGATTTATGGGCGTGTTTCTTAAAAATCTCATGTTCGGTCTTTTTTCGAGCGCAGCTTGGGTTGTACCTATTGTCATTATAAATATTGCGGTTTTCTGGAAGCGCGATGTTTCCTCCGGAACACTGCCTTACAAGCTTAGCTTTTCTTTTCTTACCGTTACATTTATTTCTGTACTTTTTCACGCCTTTGCTTCGCGCGGAGCCGAAGCTATTCCCGAAACCTTTAAACTTACAGTCCTATTCAAAGACGGATGTCAGCATATAGGCGGCGGTATGATAGGCGGATTTATCAGTAATATTCTTCTGCGCGGCTTTGGTTTTGCCGGTACACTTATTATTTCCATAGCGTTCATTCTGCTTTTCGGCATATTCCTGTTTGGATTGACGCCGCATATGTTGGCTGTATACATCACAGACTCTTTCAAGAGTTTTCGTTCTTATATTCGCGAAAGGATTGACGAAGGCAGCCGCAATCGCGAGGAGTCCCCTTATGGATATGAGGCTCAGCGCACAAAAAAGCAGTCCTCTGTTGTCACATCAAGTCCCCTGTACAGACAAAAGCATTACAGAAACGCGGATGACGGTGAAGATGAGTTTTTTGATGCTGCAGATGCGGTAGACCAGGATAACCACGACATATCTCCTGAGCCTGTTATTGACCCGGCTATTTTTGATGAAATAATCGAAAATGAGGCGAGAAAACAAGCTAAAATGAGCAGTGCTTCCGATGGTGGGACACCCTTTGACGCGGAAGACTCGAACATTGTGGAATCTGATGCGCCCCCATTTGATCAAAAAACGGAAGTCCGTGGGAAATCCGGATTTTTACACCGTGAGCGTGTGAAGCCCGAGCCCAAAACGGGGATGAAGGAGTTATGGGATCTGGAGAATGGTGAAATAGATCTTTCGAGTATATTTGCGGAGAACGACACCCCAAGCGAGGAAATCGCAGTGCCCGCAATGCCCGATGACACCGAGATTGTTACCTCCGCCGAGATTGACCTTATGATCGAAAAGAGCAGGGTAGCTGCCAGCGAGAACGCATTGACTCCGGGTGAGGATTACGAAAACGGCGCCGAGGATGATAAGACTTCTTCACAGTCCTCGGTCTCAGGCAGAAATTCAAAATCAGAGCAGATGAAGATAGATTACGCCTTTCCGCCCATATCCTTGCTTAAATTTGATGTGGGCTCGGGAAATGCCGATATGTCCGGAGAGATACAGCAGACCGCTACAAAGCTTGTTGAGACACTCCGCAGCTTTAATGTAAGAACTAAAATCATAAATGTTTCGAGAGGTCCTACAATAACCCGTTATGAGCTTCAGCCTGAAGTAGGTACCAAGGTCCGCTCCATTGTAAATCTGGTTGATGACATAGCTCTCCACCTTGCTACCAGCGGTGTTCGTATTGAGGCACCGATTCCGGGAAAAGAGGCGGTGGGCATTGAGGTTCCCAACCGTTCAACTTCTACTGTTTACATCCGAGAGCTGCTTGAGGATGAAGCTTTCAAAAACGCAAAGAGCAAGGTTACTACGGGTCTTGGCATGGATGTTGCAGGCACACCGGTATATCTTGATGTGGCAAAAATGCCTCACATGCTCATAGCAGGTACCACCGGCTCGGGTAAGTCCGTGTGCATAAACTCACTTATTATTTCGATACTTTACAAAGCGCGTCCCGATGAGGTTAAATTTATACTAATAGACCCCAAGAAGGTTGAGCTTAATGTTTATAACGGTATTCCTCATCTTCTTGTTCCGGTTGTGTCCGATCCCAGAAAGGCAGCCGGCTCGCTGCACTGGGCAGTTACCGAGATGGAACGCCGCTACGAGCTTATTGAGGGTGCAGGAGTACGCAATATCAAAGGCTACAACGACTCCATTGCCAACGACCCGGATGCGGAAAGACTACCTCAGATAGTTATTATAATCGACGAGCTGGCTGACCTTATGATGACTGCCAAGGACGATGTCGAGGAAGCCATCTGCCGAATAGCACAGAAGGCGAGAGCTGCAGGTATGCATTTGATAATCGGTACACAGCGTCCATCCGTTGACGTTATCACGGGTCTTATCAAGGCTAATGTGCCCTCACGAATTGCTTTTACAACCGTTTCCCAGGTGGACTCCCGTACCATTATTGATATTGCAGGTGCGGAAAAGCTTATCGGACGCGGTGATATGCTGTTTTCGCCCGTTGGCTGTATCAAGCCTATGCGAGTTCAGGGTGCATTTGTCAGTGATGACGAGGTTGAGGCTGTTACTTCCTTTGTTAAGAGCAATTACGGAGTTAAAGACTATGATCAAACCGTTATTGACACTATCGAACGGGAAGCGCAGCTTTGCGGCAACAAGAAGGCTACGGTTCTCGGTGACGGCGATGAGGAAGCCAACGACGGCGATCCTATGCTAAAGCCTGCCATTGAGCTTGCTGTTGAAAGCGGAAAGATTTCCACATCACTTATACAGCGCCGTCTGCAGCTTGGTTACGGACGCGCGGCAAAGCTTATCGACGCTATGGAGCAGATGGGCATTGTCAGCCCTCCGCAGGGTCAGAAGCCCCGTGACGTACTGATTTCAAGGCAAGAGTATCTGGAAATGGAGATGCGCCGAAGGGATCTTGACTGAACCTTGCTTTAGTGAAGAATAAAACTGTTATGATTTTGCTGAATTGGTTTGTAAACATTCGTCTAAACTTTATACACCACAGAAAGGACCTATAAAGTGTCAACTTTTATTGCCATAGACGGGCTTGATGGTTCGGGAAAAGAAACCCAATCAAACAAGCTTGTTAATCATCTCAAAATTGACGGTTACAAGGTGCGCTATTTAAGCTTTCCCATGTATGAAAGCGAATCATCTGCTCCCGTGCGTATGTATCTTGACGGGAAGCTTGGAAGCCGCCCCTCCGATACCAATGCTTTTGCGGCGTCCACGCTCTTTGCCTGTGACCGCTACGCTTCCTATAAGAGCGATTGGAAGCGTGATTACGACTCCCTTGACAAGATTATTGTGGCTAACCGCTACACCTCCGCAAATGCGGTGCATCAGCTGTCGAAGCTCCCCCGTGACCAGTGGAATTCTTTCCTTGACTGGCTTTGGGATTTCGAATTTATAAAGCTGGGACTTCCCGTGCCAGACCTTGTGATTTACCTTGAGCTTCTCCCCGAGCAGTCCATGGAGCTTATATCAAGCCGTTCTGACGCAACAGGAAGAAAAAAGGATATACACGAAACCGACGAGGGCTTTATGCGCCGTAGTTACGATGCCGCACAGTTTGCATGCGAAAAGCTTGGATGGACAAAAATCAAGTGCTACAACGAATACGGAATCCGCGACCGAGCTGTGATTTTTAACGACATTGCCGATGCGATTTCTGAAAAAACGGGCATAGCTTTATAAACCGACTGAACAGAGGCACCGTACCTGCAAGCGGTTTGAATTTAATATGGTTTTGTGCCGCCGCTTGGGCGGCGGAATGGAGATTACTATGGTATATATGTTTTTAGCGGAAGGCTTCGAGGAGGTCGAAGCTCTTTGCCCACTCGACCTGTTGAGGCGTGCGGGGGTAAAGATTATGACAATTGGGGTTGGCTCAAAGGTTGTCCGAGGCTCCCACGGTATTGAAGTTATAGCGGACATTACCACGCACGAGGCAGAGAAGCTTCTTGAGAAAAATCCTGCACGCATGGTGATTCTTCCCGGTGGTATGCCCGGCACTTTAAATCTTCAGGCTGACGAGACCGTCAACAAATTTATAGATGCGGCTGTTGAGTCTGACGCATACATTGCCGCCATCTGCGCGGCACCGCTGATACTCGGTGAGCGTTTGCTCCTTAAGGGTAAGACGGCAATTTGTTATCCCGGCTTTGAAGACAAGCTTATCGGTGCTGCAATTGCTTCTGAGGGGGTATCTGTTGTGACCGACGGAAAAATTATCACCGGCAAAGGAATGGGTGTAGCGCTGGAATTTGGACTGGCTCTTGTCGGTGCGCTCGTCTCAAATGAAAAAGCAGACGAGCTTCGCTGTGCAGTCCAAGCATGAAGGTGAGATAATATGTACGAGATAAGAAAAAAGAAAAACGATATACGCGAAAAGTACAAAGCTCTTCGAATGGCGTTAAATCCCGAAGTTAAGGCTATCATGGACGAAAAGATTTGCAATGCCTTTATTTCTCTCGCCACATATCGCTACGCTTCTGTTATTCTCTTGTATGCCCCAAAAAGCGACGAGGTTAATATATTGCCGATTGCCGAGCGAGCCCTTGCAGACGGTAAGCGAATCGCTTTTCCAAGATGCAAACCCGAGACTCATGATATGGATTATCATTTCATCACATCCCTTGATCAGCTTGAAAAGGGCTCTTACGGGCTTCTGGAGCCGAGACCGGAGCTTCCGATTTATGATTTTGCCAATGAAACTGCTCCCGGTGCTTGTATTGTTCCTGCTCTTGTGTACGACAAACACGGCTACCGTCTCGGCTACGGAAAAGGGTACTATGACCGATACCTCGGCAGCTACAGCGGTTCCAAGGTAGGCATGATATACAGTGACTATATTATAGATTCGCTTCCTCGCGGACGTTTTGATCTTAACGTGGACTTTATTGTTACGGAAAAAGGTCTTCGTGTGGTTGACGGCAAATAAATCGGAGTGTTTATGAAAATTAAATCAACTTTTATGGCACCCATACTTGTGATTGTGGTTATGCTTTTGTTTGCGGTGTCCAGATTTATAGATTTTAAGGCTCTTTCTCTGCGTGAGAATA
>JAZNFI010000018.1:0-11682 GCA_045589075.1 Candidatus Flemingiibacterium sp. | reverse complement strand
ATAATATATGAGTAAAATAATTAAATTTGAGCCGTTATGCAGAGGGAAATATGAGTTGGTTTAATACATATAAAATAATTCTTGCAACAGTTCTTGCGGCAGGTGCAGCGTTTTTCTGTGCCTGTGGCGATTTAGATGACAAGCCCGTTTTCGGAGTTGAAACCGTTGAGCGCCCAGAAACTTATGAAACTGTTCCCGTGACGGAGCCCGAAACAGAAGCTGAAACAGAGCCGGAAACAGAGGCTGAACCTGAAATAGTGATAAATCCTCTCACAGGGCTTGAGTCGGAAAATGATTACAGAGCAAGACGTCCCGTTGCTATCATGATAAATAATATAAGGGTTGCAACTCCCCAGGAGGGTATCTCCTACGCGGATATTATGTACGAGTGCGTGGTTGAGGGTCAGCAGACAAGACTTATGATGGTGGTGTCTGACTACGAAAATCTGCCCGTGGTAGGCTCGGTACGTTCTTCTCGCGAATACTATCTCGATTTTGCCGCTAACCATAACGCTCTCTACGTTCACGCGGGCGGAAGCACCCAGGCTTACAGCGAGATAAAATCAAGGGATATTGACAACCTTGACGGTGTTAATATGTATATTCCCGGCATGTTCTACCGGGATACCTGGCGTCAGAAAAATATGGGATATGAGCACAGTCTTATGACCGACGGCGAGAAGATAGCAAGCGGTATCAAGTATCTTAAGTATGATACAGAGCTTGCAGAGAACTTCGACTCTCCTCTTGATTTCGTTCCTATGGGAACGGTAAGAGTTCCCGAGGGCGGCGATGCTACATATCTGCGCGTTACCTACTCGGGCGCGCACAAACCATATTTTGAATATAACACAAGCGACGGTGTTTACTACCGTTTTCAGTTCCTAGGGGATAAGCACATTGACAATACAGCAGGAAAACAGGTTTCCTTTGACAATATTATCGTTCTGTATCTTCCCACCGTGTTTACCGGAGATGCTCTCAAGCATATGGACGTCGATACTACCGGCGAGGGAAGCGGATATTATTTGACTCAGGGAAAATATGAAAAAATAACGTGGAAGAAGATAAACGAGGATACTCCCGTTAAGCTTTACACCGAGAGCGGGGAAGAGCTTACCGTAAACCGAGGCAAAACCTTCTTCCAGATTTGCTCCGAGGAAATGGAGAAAACCACAGAAATAAGATGATCACTTGACGTCGTCGTGGGTGCGGAGCCTTTCCCGCACCACGAGACGCTTGAGCGCACGACCGTTAAAAGGTATGAGCGGATAGAGATAATTCCGCCTGCCGTTGACGGTCTTGTTGCTTATAACGAGAATAATCACTGCTATGATTCCGCCAATGTACCCGAAAAGCCCGAAGATGGCGGTTGAAGTGAGTACAAGCATACGCATGAATTTGAAGGCGTAGCCAAGCTCATAGCTTGGCTGTGAGAAGCTCGCTATTGCCACAAAAGCCATATAAACAATGACCTCTGGCACAAACCAGCCTATCTGTACGGCAAAATCGCCGAGAATAAGACCGCCCACAACGCCGAATGTGTTGTTTAGCGAGCTTGGGGTATTCATCGAGGCGAGCTTTAGTCCGTCAAGTGCAAATTCGATTATATAAAGCTGGAGAAGAATGGGCATATTACATTCCGTATCAACTGTGATGAAATCAAGCCACGAGGGTATTAGCTCGGGATTGTCTATAAGCAGATACCAGGTTGGGGTTAAAAGAAGCGTGAAGATGAAAACAAAGTATCTGAGCAGGCGAAGATATGAGCCTGTAAGGGGCGGGAAATAATAGTCGTCGGTGTCCTGCATGAAGTCGAAAATGCAGGTCGGCAGTATCATAGCCTCGGGAGAGGTGTCGCATATAATTATAACTCCGCCCTCAAGAATGTGCGCAGCCGCGGCATCGGGACGCTCGGTGTAGCGGAACTTCGGAAAGGGATTGTACCATCTCCTCTTCACAAGGCACTCGGCAAGGCTCTGCTGGCCCAGAGTCAGTGCGTCGACTCTTATGCCCTTTATTTTTGAAATAAGATAATTTACATACTCCGAATCTGCCTTGCCGTCAATATATGCAACCACAACGTCTGTTTTTGAAACCGTTCCGACGGTTATACTTTCAAATGTTAGCTTCGGGTCACGGATACGGCGGCGAATGAGGGTGGAATTTTGCTTTACGGTCTCGGTGAAGCTATCGTGAGCACCACGCAGTACGCGGTCGTTTTCGGACTGTCCTACGCTTCGCATGGGATAAATACGGGCATCTACTATAATTCCTGCATCGGGTATAGAGTCAATGATTATTCCCATGGTGCCGCTCATAACGGCATATTCAAACTGTTCCTTGTCATACTGGACGGACACCTCGGTGTGGGGAATGTACTTTGAAATAAACCCCTCAATATCCTCGGCTTTGTCTATGGAATGAAGCTCTGAAAGATAGATAAGAAGTCTGTCAACAACTGCACTGTTCGCGAAGCTGTCAATAAAATAGAACCTTGCCTTGTGATTTGCAAATTCTCGCTCCCGTCCTACGAAATCGTAGTTTTTACCGATACCGAACAGGCTGTCAAAATATTTAATATTTTCCGTATAGCTTGGCAGAAAATTACTTGATTTCATTTTCATTCTCCGTTTTTTCGTTTGGTTTTATCATTCCCAAAACGGAGAAATATTTACATTCCAAAATACTCCATGATACCGTTGTAGATACCAAGGGCAAACAGCTCCGGCTGTTCTGACATAAGCGTGGCATCACCGGGGTTTGTTATGTAACCCATTTCGATGAGTGCGGCAGGCATATTGGTACGCCTGAGGACGTAGAGCGACGGTCTTGCGAAAGCACCGCGATTGGGGAGTCCCGTTATTAAGGCTAGTTGATCCACTACATCGTTTGCAAGACGAAAGCCGTTTCCCACCGTACGGTATGAGAATCCCTCAACTCCGCTGGCTGACGGATTTGAATAGGCGTTTGTATGAAGGGAAAGAAATATATCCGCGCCCCATTCATTGGCTTCTCTCACTCTCTCGGCGAGACTTGAGGAATTTGACGTGCCTATTTGCTCCGTTGGGGAATTTCTCGACAGCCGTGCCTCGTAATTTGGGTTGTTATTTAAAAGCTCAGCGAGTATTCTGCCTATTTCGTAAGTTATATCCTGCTCACGAAGACCGTTTCCCTCCGCTCCCGCGTTGGGATTTACGGGGTTGTGACCTTGATCTATAAATACCTTGGGCATTGTGTTACCTCCATTTTTTGAGATAGTACAGTATATTAAAAAATAGTCGGCGACGTGATTGAAAAATGCCGTGTTTTTTGGAGAAAATTATGAAAGAGATAAAAAGAATATTAAGTTTTACAAGGCGCGCCATTGACGATTATTCCATGATAGAGGAGGGTGACCGTATAGCCGTAGGCGTATCCGCAGGAAAGGATTCGCTGACTCTGCTCTACGCTCTCGCCGAGCTTCGCAGGTTCTATCCGAAGAAATTCGAGCTTGTGGCGATAACCGTTGATATGGGTTTTGGGGGGATGGATTTTTCGCCTATCGAGACACTTTGCCGTGAGCTTGATGTGCCTTATGTGGTGTCGGAAACACAAATAGCCAAGATAATATTTGATGTACGGCGTGAAAAAAATCCTTGCAGTCTGTGCGCCAAGATGCGCCGCGGGGCTTTGCACGATGAGTGTAAGCGTCAGGGGTGCAACAAGCTTGCTCTCGGTCACCATTTTGACGACGTGGTTGAAACCTTCATGCTCAATCTTTTCTACGAGGGAAGGCTGGGCTCATTTTCACCCGTCACCTACCTTTCGCGCAAGGATTTAACCATGATACGTCCTCTTATTTATGCCCAGGAAAAGGATGTTAAATACTTTGTTGGGCGGCATCCGCTTCCCGTTATAGAATCCCCCTGTCCAGCCGATAAGACAACGGAGCGTGAGTCAATGAAGAAGCTTCTCGCCGATATTGAGAGGAACAACAAAGGTCTCCGTCACAGAATCTTCGGAGCACTGTGTAAAGAGGGGCTTGACGGTTACAAAGAAGCAAAGCTGACCGTTTATCCCGATGAGGGGGAATAATTCGAAAAATTTTCAAAAAAGGCTTTATTTATCGTCAGATATATGATATAATGTAATGTAATATAAATTTATGGCGTTTTCTCTTGAAAAATAATAATTAAACATAACGGAGTTTAATATAATGTGCGGATTTGTGGGCTTTTCGGGAAAGCTTGAACAAAAAAAGGAAATACTTAATAAAATGATGGCGCGGATAATTCACCGCGGTCCTGATTCCGAGGGGGAATTCATAAATGAGAATATCGCCCTCGGCTTTCGACGTCTTTCCATAATTGACCTTGAGGGCGGCTCACAACCTATTTATAACGAGGACGGAAGTATCGTCATCGTGTTTAACGGAGAGGTCTATAACTTTATGGAGCTTCGCCGTGAGCTTATAGCTGACGGTCACGCTTTTAAAACCGATACGGATACCGAAGCCCTTGTCCACGGATACGAAAAGTGGGGAAGCGAGCTTGCTTCCCACCTTCGCGGTATGTACGCTTTTGTAATCTATGATATGAAGCGGAACACCGTATACGGTGCTCGCGATATATTCGGAATCAAGCCCTTTTACTATTACCGCACAGAGGGCGGCGATTATATATTCGGTTCGGAAATCAAGGCGTTTCTCGAGCATCCCCAATTTAAAAAGAAGCTTAACCGTGAGGCGCTTCGCCCATATCTGACATTTCAGTATTCTTCTCTTGATGAAACCTTCTTTGAAGGCGTATTTAAGCTGCCGCCTGCCCACAGCTTTACGCTTACTCTCGGTACGGGTGATAGAATTGTGCCAGAGCGTTATTGGGACGCTGATTTTACTGAAAAAGCAGGCGATTTCGATAGCTATGTTGATGAGATAGACAAGACGGTGCACGAATCAGTTGAAGCTCACAGAATAAGTGACGTTAAGGTTGGCTCATTCCTTTCGGGCGGCGTTGATTCAAGCTATATTACCGCCTGCTTAATGCCCGACAAGACCTTTTCCGTTGGCTTCGACTATAAGAAATTCAACGAAACCGATTATGCGGCGGAGCTTTCCGAAAAGCTGGGCGTTGAAAATTACAGAAAGCTTATAAGTGCCGACGAGTGCTTTGATAACCTTTCTGATATTCAGTATTATATGGACGAGCCTCAGTCTAATCCATCAAGCGTGCCTCTTTATTTCCTTGCACGACTTGCCAAAGAGCACGTTACTGTTGTGCTTTCGGGCGAGGGTGCTGACGAGATATACGCAGGCTACGAATGGTACGACGAAACGCCCATGATGCGAAAATACAAGAAGATACCGAAGCCACTTCGCGTTTTTGCGGCGGCTGTGGCAAAACACCTTCCCTATTTCAAGGGGCACGACTTCATAATAAAGTCAAGCGGCAACCCCGAGGACTACTTTATCGGTCAGGCGCTTGTGTGGGGCGAAAAGGATGCTCTTTCGGTGCTGAAGCCTGAATACCGAGTTGGTCCATCTGTCAAGCAGGTTACTGCACCCATTTATGCGCGAGTCAAGGGCAAGAGTGAGCTTGATAAAAAGCAATACCTTGACCTTAATCTGTGGCTGCCGGGTGATATTCTCCTTAAAGCCGACAAAATGAGTATGGCAAGCTCCCTTGAGCTTCGTGTGCCTTTCCTTGATAAGAGGGTAATGGAGCAGGCGCAGTCGCTTCCGCATGAATACAAAATAAACGGCAAGAACACCAAGTATATCTTCCGAAAAGCGGCTAACCGGACCCTTCCTGATGAGTGGGCTGACCGTACAAAGATGGGCTTCCCCGTGCCCATACGTTATTGGCTTCGTGAAGACAAGTATTATGAGCTTGTAAAGCATGAATTTACAAGTGCTGAAGCGGCGGAATTCTTTGATACGGGCAAGCTCATGAGGATTCTTGACGACCACCGCACAGAGAAGGCAAACTATGCCCGTCGCATATGGACGGTGTATGTATTCCTTACCTGGTACAGAAGATTCTTCGTAAACGAAGCATGATAAATTAAGACCTGACATAATATCAAATAAAGGATGCCTCGATATTCCCTCGTGGCTTGGTATAAAAACATGGATAAGACAAAAATTATTCCCGTCCTTATTGGTGCGGATATGAACTGCTACAATGTGGCACGTGCGTTCCACCAGCAGTATGGAGTAAAGTCCTACGCTTTCGGACGTTATTCAATCGGCGCGACAAAATATACGCGAATAATCAAATTCACAGCTGTTGAGAAAATGGACGACCCGGAGGTTATGGTGGATACCCTTATGAGGTTTGCCGATGAGCACAAGGGCGCAACCCTTATCGCGTTCGGCTGTACCGATGACTACGCTGATATGCTTATACATCACGGTCATCGTCTGCGCCCGCGTTACATTGTGCCATATATCGGCTCGGAGCTGTTCGAGCGGCTTGCATATAAGGCGAATTTCTACGAGGACTGTACAAGACACGGCATACTGTACCCGAAAACCAAGGTGATAACACCCGAAACACAGCTTGACGGCGTACTTTCTGAAGAAGCACTCGGTTTTTTCTATCCCATAATCATAAAGCCCTCTGCAAGTGCAGTATATTGGAAATACCCCTTTGATGGAATGAAGAAAGTATATACGGCAGCATCAGCAGGAGAAGCTGAAATCATTATCCGACGCATATATGCTTCAGGATACCCAGAAAAGATAATTCTTCAGGATACTATTCCCGGCGACGACTCCAATATGCGCGTGCTGACTGCATATTCAGATAAAAACGGGAAGGTTAAGATGATGTGTCTGGGTCACGTGCTGCTTGAGGAGCATACCCCCAAGGGACTGGGCAACCACTGTGCTATTATTACGGAATGTGACCGCCCACTTATGGAAAAATTCAAGTCTTACCTTGAAGAAATAGGATTTGTGGGATATTCCAACTTCGACATAAAGTACGATTCCCGTGACGGCACTTTCAGGGTATTTGAGATAAATCTGCGTCTTGGAAGGAGCAACAATTATGTTACCAGCGCAGGTTGTAATGTGGCAAAATATATTGTGGAAGACCTTGTTATGGGCGAGGAACTCGGCGAGACTTACTTCTGCGACAGAGAAGTGCTGTGGCACAGCGTTCCGAAGGGCGTGGTATACGAATATTGCCGTGACAAGGAGCTTGTAAAGCGTGCAAGAGCTCTTGCGAAGCAAAAGAAGTCAAACGCCTCTCTCTGGTATCGTCCCGACACATTTCTTAACCCGCTTCGGGTGGCATTGCTCTTAATTCACGGACACAATCATTATGGAAAGTTTGAAAAATATTATGGAAAAGAGTAAAAGCAAGATGCTTGGTATACTTGGCGGCGTTGGACCTATGGCGACGGCGTATTTTTATGAGCTGTTAACGATGTTCACCAGGGCAGAATGTGATCAGGATCATATCGATATTGTCATATCAAGCCGTGCCACAACTCCTGACAGAACGGCATTCATAATGGGAACTTCGGACGAAGACCCCCTTTCGGTGATGATACCCGACGCCAGAAAAATGGTGGATTTCGGTGCAGAGATTATTGCTATTCCCTGTAACACTGCCCACTATTTTTATGACCGACTTGCCGCTGAGGTTAACGTCCCTGTACTTAACATTATCGAGGAGTCGGTAAAAAAGCTAAAAGCTGACGGAGTAACACGTTTTGGGCTTCTTGCTACCGACGGTACTGTGAATTCCCTTACCTATCAGAAATATTGTGAGGGACACGGAATTGAATGCTTTGTTCCTGATTCGGAGCGTCAAGCAAGGGTTATGAGCATCATTTACGATCAGATTAAAAGTGGAATTGCGCCGGACATGGAAAGCTTTTTTGATATTGCCCACAGTATGCGAGAGAGGGGCTGTGAGAAGCTTATCCTTGGCTGTACAGAGCTTTCACTTATTATGAAAAAGGAGACTCTGGGCGATTTCTATGTGGATTCACTGGAGTGCCTTGCACTGTCAGCTATCAAAGCCTGCGGAAAGTCCACCATATTTGATTAATGTTTTAGGAGACGCTAAATGCAGCTTTTAAAGATTCTTTCGGATATAGAATATACTTGTGAGGCGGGGGAATCCGTACTCCGTAGCATGGAAATAGACGACATTGTCTACGATTCTCGCAGGGCTGCAAGCAGAACTGTGTTTGTATGCCTTGTCGGAGCCGTGTCCGACGGTCACTGCTATGCGGTAAAAGCGTATGAAAACGGATGCCGAGTATTTCTCGTTGAGCGGAAATGTACTCTGCCCTCGGATGCCATTCAAATAGTGGTCGAGGATACACGCAGCGCACTTGCACTTGCTTCAGCGGCGTTCTTTGAATATCCTGCACGTTCGCTTGTTATAATAGGCATCACGGGGACAAAGGGTAAGACTACGACCGCTTCCATAATTGCAGATATACTGAATGCAGGCGGCATCAATACTGCCTACATAGGTACGACGGGTATTATTATATGCGGCGAGCACATGCCCACTAAAAATACCACTCCCGAAAGCTACGAGCTTCACAAGGCGTTTCACGCTATGGTGAAGCGCGGAGTTGCCTGCGTGGTTATGGAGGTTTCTTCCCAGGCCATATATATGCGCCGCGTTACGGGAATACATTTCCACATCGGAGTTTTTACAAATCTTTCCCCCGACCATATCGGCGGAGTGGAGCATCCCACATTTGAGCACTATATGTCCTGCAAAGCGGAGCTTTTCAGAATGTGCCGGTATGGAATATTTAATTCAGACGATGTACATTATACTGATATGATTAAGGGTGCGTCATCTATAAATTCAACCTACGGCATTGACACATCAAAGCCCCACGATATTGATGGTCTTGGCATAACAATATTCAAACGGGGAAATATCCTAGGAACATCGTTTTTGTGCAGAAGTATTATGGGTGCGCAAACATATGAGCTTCGAATGCCGGGAGAGTTCAATGTATATAATGCGCTTGCTGCCATAGCCGTGGCACAGCGTATGCAGATACCGACACAGATAATTAAAGGTGCACTTGCTTCCTCTACGGTCAGGGGCAGATTTGAGATGGTTGAGGCACTTCCCGATGCGGTGTGCATTGTGGACTATGCCCACAATGCACTATCTATGCGTGCTGCACTTGAAACTATCAGACGCTATGAGCCGAGACGTCTTGTAGTACTGTTTGGTTCGGTTGGCGGACGCACAGAGCTTCGCCGCGCGGAGCTTGGGCGAGAGGTTTCAACCCTTGCGGATTTTGCTGTAATCACCAGTGACAATCCCGACTTTGAAGAACCTGAAAATATAATCGCCGACATAGAAAAGGCGGTAGGCGAAACCTCCTGTCCATATGTGTGCATAACCGACAGACGCGAAGCCGTTAAGTACGCAATTAATAACGCAAGAGACGGAGACTGCATATTATTCGCAGGGAAAGGACACGAAAATTATCAGCTTATTAACGGCGAACATGTCCCATATAACGAGCGTGAGGAAATATTGGCAGCTGCTGCCATAAAGCTTGCAAAGGTAAATTGAAGGGAGAAAAGTCATGAATGTTCTTGTCTGCGGCCTGGGACTTATAGGCGGCTCACTTGCAAAGGCATTAAAATATTATACAGAGCACGCGGTTTACGGATACGACATCGACATGAATGCCGCACGCAAGGCTGTACTTGTGGGGGCTTGTGACGAGGCATCTGACACGCTACCTGCTCTTTCAAATTTTGACGTGATTGTTCTTGCCAGCTATCCCCGTGTAAGCGTAGATTTTATTAAGAATCATGCAGGTAAAATAAAAAAGGACGCATACGTTTTCGACCTTGGAGGAATAAAGAGAACGGTTTGTGAGGCAGGTTTTTCGGCGGCAAAGGAGCATGGTTTTACCTTTATTGGCGGTCACCCTATGGCAGGTACGCAGTTTTCGGGTTTTACAGCCTCGCGTGAGAGCCTTTACAATAACGCAACAATGATTCTTGTTCCAGAGGCTGATATTGACGCATTTAAACTTGATTTTGCGGTGAAGCTGTTTAAATCGGTAGGCTTTTCGTCAGTAACAGTGGCAAATGCCGAGGCGCATGACGAGATAATCGCATATACATCCCAGCTTGCTCACGTTCTGTCGAACGCCTACGTGAAAAGTCCCGCGGCACCGAAGCACAAGGGGTATTCGGCAGGAAGCTTCCGTGATCTGACACGAGTGGCTCATTTGAACGCTCATATGTGGACGGAGCTGTTTATGGACAACCGTGACAAGCTTATACCCGAGATCGAAAGGCTTTCCGCAAATCTTACCGAATACGCCGAAGCCATGAAGCACTGTGACGAGGAGCGGCTTTGCGAGCTTCTCGCAGAGGGAAGCAGAATAAATGACGAGATAAAGAAATAGTGTATATACAAAAACGCACGAGTCATCTTTTAGACTCGTGCGGTTAATATTATATTTTTTTAAGCTCAAGCCTTTCAAGAGGTGTAATACCGTGGCGGTTTGCAAATTTGATGGCGATTTCATAGGATATGGGGTTCAGCACGCCGTCAGGTTCATGGGCGTCACAGCCGAGAATAAAGCTGTTACCAACCTCTGTGGCGATTTCAAAAAAGCTGTCGTTTGGATAGTGCCTCTGGGTTTCGAATCCATGTATATTTATCTCCAGGGGTATGTCAAGCCTTTTTGCCCCTTCACAAAGGCGGCGGTATTGCCGATAGTAAATTTCGGGATCACCGTCAAAGCCAAATATATCGGGGTGGGCTATATAGGAAAATTTACCCGTTTCAATTCCTGCAAGGACAGTATTTATATATTTATCAAATTGCTCATCGTCAGACTGAACAAGCATGGCGGAACGTCGTGTGTCATATTCATTGTCAAGGTAGTGCTGTCCTAAAATCATATAGTCTATGTCGTACGGTTTCAGAAACTCAAGAAGCGCATCGAAAATCTCGCCGTAGTATTCTACTTCAAAACCAATTAATATTTCTATATCGTTTTTATATTCCTCACGCAAATCTGTAAGTGTGCGCACGTAATTTTCTGTTTCTCCGGGCGACATACGAAAGTGGGAGTAGTATTGTGTGGGAAATAGCTGAGGTGTGTGGTCAGAAAAGCCAAGGATTTTAAGTCCACGGCATATGGCGGTTTCTATATATTCTCGTTCCGTTCCCACCGCGTGGTGGCAACGGAACGTATGGGTATGGTAATTAGCGATCATTGTGTTTGCCTCGATATTTTATTTTACATATACATTATACCATAAAGCGGTTGTTTTGTAAAGGGTGTTATACGCAAACAACAAAACCGTCCTATGGACGGTTTTGTTGGTGGGAGCGGGTGGGCGAGTGCAAACACAACACCGCGCTTGTTTCCGAGTGCGAACACAGCGTAAGTCCACGCCCTAAGCAACACCCCACCGGGGTGTTGCTTACTCTGCCACACGCAGAGTGGGCTTCCGAATCCACCCTTCGTAAAACAAAAAACCGTCCTATGGACGGTTTTGTTGGCACTAACGCCTAATTTTAATACAATGATTTTAAGCGGTGCGCTTTGAAAATATAAATTCATAGTAAACTTATCTCAGCAAATCAAGGCGTAGCCTTGTATATCATCAATTCCAAAGGAATTGCATATCATCAACACGAAGTGTTGTATATCATCAAGCCGCAGGAGGAT
>JAZNFI010000017.1:0-2124 GCA_045589075.1 Candidatus Flemingiibacterium sp. | reverse complement strand
AAGTTTTTAATGTGTTAAGACCGGTAAAATATAAGCATTAAAGATAATTGAGAGGAAATTTATATGCCGCTGCAGATAATAAGACAAGACATAACAAAAATGCAGGTTGATGCCATTGTAAACACCACCAATGCGGAAATGGTGGGCTACAGCGGTGTTGACCTTGCGGTGCATGAGGGCGCAGGACCTGAGCTTGACAAGGAGTGTGCAAGCCTTGCTCCCTTGGGACTCGGTACTGCCAAAATCACCAAGGGATATAATCTTGATGCGAAATACATCATCCATACCTCGGGACCTGTGTGGCAGGGCGGACTTGTAGGGGAGAGTATAATACTTAAATCCTGCTATGTTGAATCGCTGAAGCTTGCCGTTGCAAACGGCTGTCAGTCTGTGGCATTTCCTTTGATTTCATCGGGTGCATACGGATACCCTAAGGATCAGGTGCTGAAATTCGCAATTCAGGTAATCACCGAATTTTTATTTGACCATGAAATTACGGTTTATATCTGTGTTTTTGACCGTACATCATACGAGTTCAGCAGGAAGCTTTTTGCTGAAATCAGCGAAGTAATTGACGATGATTACGTAGATGAATATGAAGAGGCTGCTGTATCTGATATTGTGGCTTTTGAGTCCGCTGTTCTTCCGATGAAAATCCGCCGTAAGGATGCCCGATATACGGCACCGAAAATGATGGCGACCTGTGCGGCAGAGCCAATCAGTGCCAAAGAGAAGACCTTGCAGGAGTATATGAAGTCAATGGATAAGCCCTTTGCATATAAGCTTTTTGACCTCATAGATGAGCGCGGTATGACAGACGTCGAATGCTACAAAAAAGCTAACGTGGACAAGAAAACCTTTTCAAAAATCAAGTGCAATCCCGATACGTATAAGCCGTCCAAGCAGACCGCAGTTGCTTTTGCGATAGCACTTAAGCTCAATCTTGATGAAACTCAGGATTTGCTTGCTTCTGCAGGACTTACCCTGTCCCGCAGCTTCGTATTTGATAAAATCATCCGCTACTTTATCCAGAAGGAAGTGTACGATATTTTTGAAATCAACGAAGCACTTTTTGAATTTGATCAGGTATTGTTAGGTTGTTAAATAAACTTGAATTTAACGAGGAGGAACTATGGACTATCAAGCTAGTTTGAATGAACATCTTCAAGCAATCGTAGGAAAACAATTAGATGTGCTGAATATGGCATGTGAAATGATAATGTTCAGCTTTGGAAAACATGAACTCCATGCTCAATGCTTTACTCGCATTATTTGTGAAAATGATATTCTTGTAACGACTTTGGATTACCAAAGTTGGGATGGCGAAGTAGAAGAAAATAACGATGAGTGGTATTTTGTTGAACAAAACAGAGCAAAAATAGTAGGTGGCACGGTAACATCTGTGAATGTCAATGCTCTGCACGATGTCACTATTGTTTTGGATAACAGTATAAGTATTGAACTGTTTGTAAAGAACGGCTACCACCATTTTGATGATGAACAAGAACAATGGGTATTTTTTAAGTGTAACGACCATTCTTATCCGTTCATTACCGTGTACAATAAATCAGTTGACATTGCGGTAGACTGGTGATTTTACCGGTTCGATAAATTTGAATTTGTTGAGTTTTATTAAAAGTCTACCGACAAGCGACCTTTTTAATTTAATAAAACGCTATAATGCGGTTGTAGGGTTCACACAGAACCTGCAACCGTATTAATTTTTCGGAGGAAATTGTAATGAAAGAAAAAATGAACAGCATCACAGAATTAGTATTTATTTTAGACAGAAGCGGATCTATGGCAGGACTTGAAGCGGATACCATCGGCGGCTTCAATGCCATGATTGAAAAGCAGCGTAAAGAGGAAGGGGAGTGCTATGTTTCAACCGTACTCTTTGACAATGACAGCGAGGTTCTCCACGACAGAGTAAAGCTTTCCGAAATTAAGCCTATGACAGATAAGGACTATACTGTCCGCGGCTGCACCGCTCTCATTGATGCCATAGGCGGAGCTATTCATCACATCGGTAACGTTCATAAGTATGCACGACCCGAGGATGTGTCTGCACACACAATGTTTATTATCACAACGGACGGAATGGAAAATGCAAGTAAAAAATAC
>JAZNFI010000016.1:0-2139 GCA_045589075.1 Candidatus Flemingiibacterium sp. | reverse complement strand
CGTCGTCAAAGAGGGATAACTGCACCGTATCGCCTCTGTCAATATCAGATAACGCAACACCAAGAAGTCGGAGTGGCGTTTTTCCGTTCCACAGCTCGCGAAGAAGTGAAGTCGCGGTTTCGTAAATTTCATATGTTATATCGGTTGATGCGGTAAGCTTTCTCTGGTGTGAACGGTCAACAAAATCAAGGGTTCTTGTTGTAACTGCAATACAGTAAGCAGAAACGCCGTCAGCTCTCATACGGGAAGCGACGCTGTCACATAGAGCAAGAATTATGGAATCCGCTTCAGAATATGAGGTAACATCATTTTCAAGTGTGGTGGAAATACTGTAGCCCTTTGCCTCATCAGGCACTTTATTCACATTAGAATTATCTATTCCGTTTGCGTATCTGTGAAGGTGCTCGCCCTGCTTTTTTCCAAGCAGTGCAACAAGTGAAGAAACGTCACAATTCGCAATGTCCCCTATGGTGAAAATTCCGTGACTCATCAGTTTTTCAGCTGTTGAATGACCAACCGAAAACAACTCGCCGATGGGAAGTGGGTACATTTTGGCGGGAATTTCACTTTGGAACAGAGTATGGACACGGTCAGGCTTTTCAAAATCGCTTGCCATCTTTGCACACAGCTTGTTTTCGCCGATTCCGATGTTAACGGTAAAGCCCAGCAAGTCACGTATTTCATTCTTTATTTTATAGGCAAGAGCGATTGGGTCAGGATACACAAGCTCTGTCCCGCTCATATCAAGAAAGCACTCGTCGATGGAGTATTGCTCCACCACCGGAGCGTATTTTTCAAGTATTTCAACGAATGCGCGGGAAGAACGGGTGTAAAGACCGTAATCCGGCTTTGCAATGACTAAATTCGGGCATTTCCTCAGTGCCATGGCAACCGGCTCACCTGTTTTTATGCCGAACTTCTTTGCAGGTATGGATTTTGCCAGAACAACTCCGCAACGTTTGTCTCGGTCGCCGCCAATTATCGACGGAACAAGGCGCAGGTCAGGCTCGCCGGCATTTACCCGTCGGACAGCCTCCCATGAGAGGAATGCGCTGTTTACATCAACATGAAAAATAAGCCTTTTCATTTGCATCTCTCCCCTCTTTAATATTTTATCCGATTTCAATAGATTCTTATCTTTTTTAGTATAACACAAACAAAAAAATAAATCAAGATACGCCCACGCATCAAGAAGGCGCAGGAATATCAAAAAAACGGCTGAAATCCTGCCTTTATGGTAAAAGTACTTGACAAATAAATGTTTTTCTGTTATTATTATCTGTGGAAAAATATACTTACTGTAAGTATATTAAAATAAATTTCTTTAAGGAGAGGTACATACCAATGGCAAACTTCAAAGGCATTTTTACCGCCCTTCTCACTCCCTTTACCGTTGACGGTAAGGTTAACGAAGCGGCTCTTGCGCGTCTTATCGAGCGCAACATCAAGGCAGGTGTTGACGGCTTCTACTGCTGCGGCTCTACTGCAGAAGTATTTATGATGACAAACGATCAGAGAAAGGGTCTTATGAAGACCATTGCTGACATAAATAATGGCAGAGTTACTCTTATCGCTCATGTTGGTGCAGTTTCCACCGACGAGTGCGTTGACCTTGCAAAATCCGCATACGAACTTGGCTACGACGCTGTTTCCGCAGTTGCTCCCTTCTACTACAAGTTCAGTTATGACGAGATCGTTGCTCACTACAACGCTATCGCATCTGCAACTCCCCTTAAGTGCATCGTTTACAACATTCCCGCTTTCTCCGGCGTAAACTTCAGCGCACAGCAGCTCGGCGACCTTATCGCAGGCGACAACTTCCTCGGCCTTAAGAACACCGCTCTTGGCTGCTTCACCATCGAGACCGTTAAATCTCACCACGCTGACAAGGTAGTTTACAACGGCTACGATGAGATGTTCCTCTCCGGTCTTGCAGCAGGCTGCGACGGCGGTATCGGCTCCACCTACAACTTCATGGCTGAAAAGTACGTTAAGATACAGAAGCTCTTTAACGAGGGCAAGATAAAGGAAGCTCTCGCTGTTCAGCACGAGTGCAACGAGATCATCACCTCTCTTTGCAAGGTTGGCGTTATGGCAGGCGAGAAGGCTATTCTCAACATTCTCGGCTACGATTTCGGC
>JAZNFI010000015.1:0-2478 GCA_045589075.1 Candidatus Flemingiibacterium sp. | reverse complement strand
GAGCCCGTGACCGAGGCTGCGACCGAGCCCGTGACCGAGGCTGCGACCGAGCCCGTGACCGAGGCTGCGACCCAAAACATGAATATAGCAATTGCAAAGGAAGCTGTTGGAGACGTGGTTGAAAAAGTCATACAGCTCCTTGATGCGGCGAAGATAGAGGGAAGCATGGAAACTTATCCCTTTGAGCAGAGGGATGGATATGAGGCTCTGACACCAGAGCAATACGAGTATTACACCATCATCAGCGACATGGTATCAAGGGTTGAGGCATTCTCGTTTGACGGGGCGGCTATCGGCGAGATGGGAGTCGAAGACGTAAGAGCCGCCTACGAGACTTTTCGCGCCGATTATCCTGGATACACATATTATTTCAGACTTGAGGAATTACAGAACGACGGAGTTATAAGCTTTGAGTCACACTATTTCCTTCCAACTGATAACAGTGTGACGGTTACCGAAGATAAAACCGCACTGCTTAATGATATTGACTTGTTTGAAACAGTTTGCGATTACATTGTTGACTGTATGCCCGATGATCTTTGCACCTACGATAAGTATCGCTATCTTGCAGCCGTTGTCTCTCTGTGTGCTATTTATGACCATAACGGCGAGGCGGAGTATGTGGCAGACACGCCTTACGGTCCGTTGATGGACGGGTTGGCGATATGCGTGGGTTACACCGTTGCTTTTGAGTATCTTTGCGAACGTGCTGATTTGTACTGTGACAGGGTGTGGGGAACCACGTACAATAATCTTATCCATATGTGGAATCTCGTTAAGCTTGATTCGGGAACATATCATGTGGACGTAACCTGGTCAGACAGCGACAAGAATACTCCATTTCAGAAAAATTGGCAGAAATACTATATGGTCACCCAAAAGACAGTACTTACAAATCACATTATTTCAGACGGTACAGTCGCTACGGGAACAGTGGAAAAATTCAAATAACAAACGCTTCCGACAAAAGCAGTTGTCGGAAGCGGTTGTTATTTGTTCTTGAAATATTGGAAGTATCCGCATTTTATCATGCCGTTATAAAGCGTCTTGACTTTGTCGGCACGTTTGCCGTAAAGACGCTCGAAATCGGGTACGGAGGTGAGTATATATATCTGCCACGGAGCGAGCCTTGAGAAACATTTTCCCATATCCTTGTAAAGAGTCTCCACCGATTTAATATCTGAAAGTCTTTCACCGTACGGTGGATTGCACACAATGGTGGCACGACGCTCTGATTTGACTATTTGTGTTGCGTCGCGCTCGAAGCATTTTATGTTAGCACCCATATCAGCGCGCTTAATATTGGCACGGGCAAGATTCACCATTTTCGGGTCGATGTCGCTTGCGTACACTTCAAATTCCGAATTGTGCCTCAGACTTTCGGCTTCTTCTCGGGCATGCTTCCAGATTTTTTCGGGAATATCATAAAACTCCTCTGCCGCAAAGGAGCGGCGCAGCCCTGGGGCAGTACCTGTCATCATCATTGCCGCTTCAATTGCTATAGTGCCTGAACCGCAGAAGGTGTCCCAAAGAAGAACTTCCTCTCTCGGGCGAGACAGCTTTACCATAGCTGCTGCCAGAGTCTCACGGAGCGGTGCTTCGCCAGCTGCAGGGCGGTATCCGCGCTTGTGAAGGGCTATTCCGGATGTGTCAATCATAAGGGTGGCTATATCCTTCAGTATAAAAAATTCTATCTGATATTTTACCCCTTCCTCCTTAAACCAAGAAATACCGTATTCGGAGGATAGTCTGTTGACCACAGCTTTTTTGACTATGGATTGACAGTCGGGGATGCTTGTCAAAGCGGACTTTATGCTGTGCCCTTTGACGGGGAAAATATCATCCTCCGCAATCCAGTTTTCCCAAGGGAGGGCATTTGTGCCGTCAAACAGTTCTGTAAAGGTTGATGCACGGAAGCTTCCCATCTTGATATAAAGCCGTTCCGCAAACCTTAAGTTTATGTTGCAGCGTGCTATCGCCGACATATCGCCCTTAAAGGTAACTCTGCCGTCGATTGTTTCCACACGGGTGTAGCCGAGGGCGTCGATCTCCTCGCCGAGAAGTGATTCAAGACCGAAAAGGCAGGTGGCGACAAATTCAAGTGTTTGTTGTGACATATGTGCTCCAATCAAAGTCTGTATAATGTAAAAAGATTTTGGCAACGACTATACATTTGCCGTGTTGGGCTAAGAAACGTCGGGTATATATTTTTCCGTGGCTTGGTCAACCGGAGATGTATGCCGGGGTTGATAGTGATGCTCAATCTCAATTTGATTTTTTCGCCGCATAAACGGCTGTGCTTATACCAATAAATTATACCACATTATAAAAACGATTTCAAGATAAAAGGCAAATTTTATATTTATGATAGGGGGCGACAGCATAAAAATAAAACTGACGGGAAAAGGACTGCCGTGCTTTTGCATGACAGCCCTTTGTTGTCTATTTGTTTGCTTTGAGCTTTCGCAGTACACTCAT
>JAZNFI010000014.1:0-11120 GCA_045589075.1 Candidatus Flemingiibacterium sp. | reverse complement strand
TGAGATTTCCTGCTACTATCTTGTTTTCGCTCGAGGTCACAGAGTCGGTGAACCACGCAAACGTAGTGCCGATGAGTGCAGCGAGCATCATAACAAGCGTGAGCAAGGCTGCGATAAACCTTGTCTTCAAGTTTTGCTTTTTTGCCATTGTTGATTTTCTACCTTTCGTCTGGTTTTATTTTTTCATACCCCGAAGTGCGTAAATACGCGCCTTACACCCTTTGAGGTACGCCTATCCCCATTTTCGGGGATAGGTCGGACCTTTTTCGGTTAGTTAATTAGTCTGCCTTAAGACGGAAGGTTCCCGTCGTAGCATCCCAGTATGTGCTATAACCTTCATTTTGGCAAACGAGCTTAGCCTCGTCACCCTCGGTGTAGGTATATTCTGCCGCGGGCTTGAAGTTGAAGTTTGCGAAATGCTCATCAGCTTCGTTGACAGTAAAGGTCAGCGTGCTGAAATTCTCTGCAAGGTATGCAGTATTATGGTTTGTAGAGAGATCGAAGGAAACGACACCCTCTATATTAGCCTCACCCAAGGTGAAACCAAGACCACCGCCGTAGGAGAAGTTATCGGAAATGGTACCGCCGGTTATTTTTGCGGTGTTATTGAGCAAGAAGAGCGAGTTGTCGCCGTTATCGTAGATCTCGCCGCCGGTCATTTCAAAGCTCGCGTGATTGTGGAAGCGAATCGCGCCTGCCGCGGGAGCGGAGTTGTCGTGCATCTTGAAGGTGCCACCGATCTTAACAGTTTCGTAGTAGCCTGCATACATAGCACCGCCGGCTGAGGGAGAATAGTTATACGCCATCTCTCCGCCGTTAAGAACGTATACGTTGCTGCTGCTGCTTGAACCTGCCCAAATTGCACCGCCTACGTCGTCGGACTTATTGTGATTCATTTCGCCACCGTTCATAGTAAGAACGGTACCAACGTTAGTAACTACACGGATCGCACCGCCGATACCACCGTGGTTTCCGTTTATTTTACCTGAATTAACGGTAATTGCGCCGCCACCCCAGATAGCGCCTGCTGCGGAATGATTGTTGATTATCTCACCGCCGTTTAGCGTGAGAGTAGAGCCTGCGCGTGTATTGAGATTAACTGCGTTCGCACCGTCGTTGTTCTGAAGGATCGCGCCCTCTTCGAGCACTATGTGAGCATTTTTGACTGTGGTAATGATAGTGCCAGAGGTTGTCATTCCGCTGTTGGTCGTTCCGCGGAGAAGTACAGGATCCGTCTCGCCGGTCCACTTTGCGCCGCCGTCAAGGGTGATGTTCGCGAGGGTGAGAGTATAACCTTCTTCAACCGAGAAGATAGGCTTTGCTGCCAGCGCCTCAGTTCTGTATACCGTGATACCGCCGCCGTCAATGAACGCATCGGTATCTACGACCTCGGTCTCATCGCCGAGAGCGAGGGTCGATACAGGATAACGCTCATTCATGTAGTTAATGAAGACCGCATTTACAGCGAGCTGTTCTGTGAGAAGCACATCATCACCGTTTTCAAGCGCGGTGAAGAAGGCGTCAAGGGTCGCCGCAGAGGTGATGTACTTTGCATCAGCATCATACTGATCATCAAAGCTGTCCTCCTCAGCTGCGAGCTGAGTTGCAAGGATCTGAATATCGAATGCACCGCCAAGGCTCATGTCCTGATACTCGTTGCCTGCATCTTCTCTCATCTTGAGCGCGATACCGAGATAAGCAGACTCACCTGCAAGGAGCTCGCCTGTGGTAGCGGTCTCAATCTCGTTCACAAAGTCTGCAACCGTACCGGCGTAAGTATAGCCGTCAAGCGTACGGGTGTCGGGATACGTGATGCTGTCCGCCTGTGCGTCTGCAACCACGCCGTAAGCGTTGACGTAAACATCGATCACGTTTGCAAGCGCGGAAAGCTCTTCTGCGGAAACGAACTTAGCCTTCCATTTGAGAGCGAGAGTACCCTCGTTCTCTACCTTCAGGAGCTTTACGTCAACATAACCGGGCTCCCATTTGTCGTAATTGAAGATGGGGTCGCTACTTTCCTTGATAGAAGTCCAACCGTCTTCCTTGTCAAGAATCTCGAGATCTACTTTAAGAGAACCGGAGATGATCTTATTGCCGCTTGATGTTGCGGAATCCGTAAACCAAGCGAATGTCGTACCAACGAGAGCGGTGAAGCAGAGTGCGAGCATGAGCACGCTTGCTATCAGGGCTCTTTTTGTTGAATGCTTTTTGGTCATTTTTTGACCCTCCTTTTTTTATTTGCCGCTGTTATCATGCGGCGCCCGAAAAGCACAAAACATAAGCTTGTGCCCTTCGAGCGCCGCCACACCGCAAGGGTGTGGTGGCTTTTGGCATAAAATATTAGCCGGGGATAACGAGGCCTTCGCTAAGGTCGATGTCGCCGCCGAGAGAGATGTTGGTGTCGCCATTGTTTATAGCGTCCTGTAAGCCCTCACCAGTAGTAACAACTGTTGTACCGTCGATTACAGAATTGCCGCCGAAGGTGTAGGTTACTACGTTTACGTCGTAGTACTCGGAGGTGTTCTCGGGGTTGATCAGACGAAGAGCAACGGTAAATGTTGCATCCTCGAGAGAACCGTCAACGTCACCAACACCACAAGTGAAGGTACCAACGAAAGACTCTACTTCAGCATAGGTCCAGTTGGTGATACCGTCGAGTTCGCCCGAAATAGCAGCACCGAGTAAAGGAAGCTCGGTACCAGCCTCGAGAGTAAGCTCGCCGTTATGGAACCCTACGAGATAGTTGCTGTACTGACCGCCAAGGAAGATCTGGTTCTCACCAAGGTCTCTGTCAAGAGATACGTAGAAGTCGCAGAGCCAGTTCTTGTATGCCTCATCAACTTCTGCGGGGCACTCGAATACAAATGCTGCATCGATCACAGCTTCCTTACCTGCAGTAGGAGCAAAGCCGCCGAAGCTTTCCCATGTGATGTCTGCGCCAACCCAATCAGGATAGTAGGTTACATTTGCGGTAGGTATGTTTTCAGGGAGAGCAGGCTTCGGAACGTATACAGACTCTGCATCATACACAACAGTGAAGGGAGAGAAGGTAGTGGTTTCGAAGGTTACATAACCCGTGTTAGGATTGTAAGTGCTATCAATGAGAGTGTTGTAGTGATAAAGCTTTACGGTTGCGGGATCAAGACCTGTGGGAATGGTAAGAGTTACCTTAATAGGTGTAGTATTGCCTTCCGCGATATTGGTTACGGTTACGTCATATGCTGCAAACTCCTCACCTGCATCAACTGTAACGTTGGCAGGCTGCTTGTTCTTTTTGATGACCGTAACGGTAACCTCTGCATCTTTATCTGCAAGGGCTCCCTTAGGAGCAACGATGGAAGCGATCGTATTGTTCTGCTCTTTTACCTGAATTTCAACTGCCGATTCGTTTTCCGCGAGCTTGCCGCTGTTAATGAAAATGAAAATAGGATATTCTGCATTCTCGTCGTACTTCTCATTGAAGCTGTCGCTCTCAGCGGCGAGCTGAGTTGCGATTACCTTAATGTCGAAGGTAATGCTGCCGCCCTGATACTTGTTGTCAGCCAACTCATCCATATGTACGGAGAGTGCGAAGAAGTGCTCGGAGGTAGGGTTAAGTGCAACGTCAGTGGTGTCAACGTTGTTGCCAAGAACGACCTGCTTAGCGTTGGTGCCATCCCAAGCGTCTACCTCACCGAACTTCTTGTCGGGGGAGATGGTGTAAGAAAGAACCTCGTTGAGGTTCTTCTCAACGTCGGTAACAACGATTGCTACCTGATACTTAAGTGCAAGAGAACCGTTGTTCTTTATGGAGAGGTAAACGGTCTGAGTCTTGCCGGGCTCCCAGAGGGTGTCTGCTGCATTATTCTGTGCAGCGAGAGAATCACCCTTGCCGAAGATAGGCTGTTCCTCATTAGTGATCTCAACAGACTCTGTAGCGCTCTTCCACATGTAGAGATCTACATCAAGGGTACCTGCAACGATCTTGTTGCCGCTGGAGGTAACCGAATCAGTGAACCATGCGAACGTGGTGCCCACGAGAGCTGTGAAGCAAAGTGCGAGCATGAGAATGCTTGCAATAAGCGCGCGCTTGGTTGAGCTTGTTTTTTTCATATTTTTTCCTTTCGCTAATTTCCAAATAATGAAATTATTAAACTGTCTTTTTTGCGGAGTTACCGCGATATTTTTTTGTTTTTTAAGAATCCTTTTCCTCGTCCGTGTCGGCCTCGGTCGGCTCGGAATCGGGGGTCGGTTCATCTTCCGCGGGAGCGGTGTCGCTTGGCTCATCGGGCGCGGCGGCGGCTGCCACCTCGCTTTGTTGCTTGGCAAGCTGCTCACGCAGAGCTTGCAGCTCGAGCATCATTTCAGCGGATTGCTTGCGCTCCTCGGCGATGCGCTCGCGCTCTTCCTTCATTTCAGCCATCTGCTCACTCTTATAGCGCTTGAACAGACGAACGGTGTTGATTCCCTGCTGTAATATTAATATAAGGAAGGGAACGAGAATGCAAATGATGTAACCGGGGGTGGTTCTTAAGAAGTTGAAGAAGTATCCAACCTTAGGCAGCTTGCCTGTGTATTCGCCGATCACGTACTCGGGCTCGACAAGAGCTTCGTCGATGGCACCGGTGTTGGTACCGAAGGTTGCGTAGCCCTCTATACTGCCCGACTTCGTGTAGGAAACGTCATGGATCATATGCGTTACGGTCTCGCCGAAGCTTGAGCTGTTCTGCGAAATGAATGCAATGATATCTCCCTTTTTAAGCGGCTCATCTTCCTTGACGTTCTTGATGAGGACGATGTCGCCCGGATCAAAGTGCACGTCATGGTCCTTGTTGTTTTCCGACAGGCTCATTGAACCCGTCTGGACGATGTAAAATCTAATACCGAAAATGTTTCGATCATTCCTGTCAAAGGTGAGCACGGAGAAAACCGTGAAGATCATCATGAACACCGTGACGGCGATTATAATGATCGATGCTACCTTTGATACAATTTTCAGTATTTTGTTATTTAAAACATTCTGCTGTGTATCCTCTGACATATCTGATCTACTCCTTAATCGATATTTACGTTACCTTGAACTGCGCAAACGGTGACTCCAAAGCCCTCGAAGGGTCTGCCCTGGAACTTGTTTCCGGCGTCTTCCTTCATCTTGACGACGAGGTAATAAACGTCACTTATTGCTCCCGGCTCGAGTCTGCCTTCGTATTCGCGAAGCTCCTCGGCATAGCGCATGCCTTTTTCGGGATTCTGGGTTATCCAGACCTCAAAGGCGTCGTAGAAATCATCCTCAATCCTCTCGTCCTCGCTGACGTACAGAATGAAGTTTACGGGAATGTTGCCGTAATTCTTGATCCTGAAGCCCTCGGTGTAATACGTTGCACCCGGCTCGAACAGGAGATCCTCATCAGATTCCTTGGTCGTGTAGAAGTGCAGGACTTGACCGACGAGGCTTGGCGGTCTTTCTACGGGGGTGGTGTCGACGATATCAATGTCTACGTTTCCTGAAACTGCGTTGATGCCTATGGTACCGTCATTTACATCGCCGGTAAACAACGCAAGCGTTGCACCCGTGATGAATACCATGCAAAGCAGGATCACCAATACCGCTAATATTAACGATCTTTTATTAAGCTTAAATCGCGACATGGTTTACCTCCTTTGCCGTTCGATCGATTTTTGCGTGTTTTGTACGCCTGACCCGCTTCATCCGGGGCTCTTCACCCCGGGGTCAGCGTACGTGGTAGGATGCACCATTCGGTGCGTAAGAGTTAATACTTTATGATTAGAAGTTAACGAGGGTGTATGTGTTAGTATCCTCAGCACCGTTGTCCTGAACTGCCTCTACAACAACTCTGAAGCTGGTGGTGAGGTTCTGATACTCGTTACCAAGCTCTACGGGGAACTCAACTACAACGTGCTTTTTTTCCAAAGTCGTAACGGTGGGGGCAACAGTCTGCCAGTCAGAAGCATAGTAGCTAAGACCGGTCAAAGTCTGGGTGGTAGCTTCGGTAACTACATCTGTGGACTTATCTTCAACAGTGAATCTAAGTGCAGCCATAAGCTTCTTCGCAGCCGCTTCACGCTTAGCGAACTCTTCATCACTCTCAGAATCGCCCTTAGTAGGTTCGATATAATCGATTACGTAACGAACCTTAATAGCAGCAGTGCTTGCGTTTGTTCCGGTAATATCGAACTCGATCTTATCGCCGGGGGTAATGTTGGTAAGAGTAATCTCGGGAAGTGAACCGGTCATTTCTCCACCGTTTGTAAACTGTGAGCCGGTAAGCTCTTCGTAGATGTACTTCTTGGTGAGTCCTTCAATACCTGTGTCTGCGGTCGGATCGTACACGATTGCCTCATTCTCACTATCTTCTCCTTCAACGAAGGCACGAACAGAATAAAGTGTGATATCAAGGTCAGCGCTAATCTCAACGTTAGCCGAGGTTACCGCGATCTTGTTCTCAACCGTGTCAGTGAATAATGCAAACGTAGATCCTGCGATGAGGCAAAGGCATACGACCATTGTGAGAATGGAAGATAATAAAACCTTCTTTTTCATCTTTGAAAAATCTCCTATTGTTTTTATGTGTTTTAGAGCCTTCATCTTCTCGGACAAAGCGCTTGAGCCTCGGGCTCCGTTTTGCTCGCGCTTCGTATCAGTAAATTCGCCTTACTGATCGGGCGAAGGGGTATCTTCATCCGTGACTATCTGTACCGCGTGAACGATCAGATCGAATTCGAGACTTTGACCCTGTGCGTCGTTGTTATTCTCCAGGTCGAGGAAGGTAACGCGCACTGAGAAGGTCGCGGAGGTGCCAACAGCAAGTATGCCGATCGGGTCGCTTTCACTTCCGACAGTCAGGTGACGGTTGACAGGTGCGGTGTGCACGGTGCCATCCTCTGTTGTCACGTCGACCTGAAGCTGATCGCCGAGAGCAAGGTTTTCCTGTCCGTCGTAAATGATCTGTATCCAATAACCGAAGGGCACGTCACACTTGGCGGGGTCGTTCGTTATCTGCATCGTTGCTGTATACTCGCAGAGCGGAACGATCAAGGGCGGGGTCAGAAAGTCAAACACGTTCCTGTCCGTCGGGCCTGAGAAATCCACGGTATCCGTGTTTGGCTCGGGCGTTACGAACAAGCCGGTCTCAGGGTCGATCGTTTTCCTATCGAGCCTGGTACGCGTGAGCGTGATGTCAAGGCTGCCCGCTTGCAGGTGGTTTGTCAGCTCTGCTTCTTCTGTGAAGAGCGCGTACGAGCCACTCGCAACCAATGCGACGCAAAGCATAAGCGTCAATACTGCCATCAGAACACTTCTCTTTTTCGTTGTCACGATTTAATACCTCCTTCTTATGTTTTTTTATTTGAACGCTTTTGAAAAACCGAACACAAAATGCCCGGGGTGGCGCGTGATCCTGCCGCGCCGATTATATAAACCGGGAAACGCTTACACATTTCCTATTATATACGTAAGGGGTTCTCTAAAATTACTCGTTTGCGCTTGCAGCAGCTGCAGCCTCGGCTCTCTGAGCCTTGCGCTTTTCTCTTGCGAGCTGCTTCTTGTATTCCTTCTCCTCGGCGATCGCGCTTACTACGATGTCGATACTGTTCTTAGCCGCCTCAACGGTAGCCTCGTTTTCAATACGCATGGTGGTTGCGGACTGCTTGACGGAGATCTTGTTTTCGCTGACGTAGGTCTTGAAATCAATGTTGTGAAGAATGAACTCACAGTGGATGACGCCGCGCTTGATGAGCATACGGACAAGGCGGTTCTTTCCGACCTTGTACTCCTCATAGCGAAGGTTCTTGAATCTCTTGCTTCCCTCAACGGCGGATGCATACTTGATGATCTCGTCGTACCAGCCTCTTGCCTCGTAAGGAAGAGCGAAATACTTTTCCTCAAGAGTCTGCTGCTGACCTGCGGAGAAGGAGATCTTTCCTTCGTCGTCCTCTTCGGGGAGCATCTCGACGGTGGCAACCACTTCGGGCTCCTCGACTGCTGCGGGCTCGGGCTCCTTGACGGGCTCGACCGCGACGGGCTCGGGCTCCTTGACGGGCTCAACCACAACGGGTGCGGGCGCTACGGGCTGCTGAGGACAGCATACCACGGTGCGCTGGGCGAGTTCATCGGCTTCTCTGATCTTTCTGGCAGCCAGAACTTCCTGGACGATGTCTCTGAAGACGACCATCACAGCAAACAGCGCCATGATCGAAACGATGACCATGAATACCATAAATAAGATTTCCATATCTTATTCTCCTTTATATAAATTTTTTGATTACAAATTAAAATGATATTATAAACAACAAGATGTTAGATAGAAATTATGTACCTATCTTTAATTCTCATTTATTACATCCGTTTCCGTCGCGGTGGCTTCCCCTCGGTTCTCATCCGCTTTTTCGGCGGTTTCAAGCTCGGCTACCCTGCGGCGCAAGGCTTCGATCTCGCTTTGCTTTTCCTCCTGCTCCTTCTTCGCCTTTTCGCGCTTCTCCTGAGAGAAAAGACGCGAGATCTTCACCATCTCGTAGATGAGGATCGCAAACGCAGGAATAATTATTAAGCAAATAATGCCTATCGGTGATTTGAGTGCCGACACGAAAAGCCCGAGCGCGTAGCTCTGTCCTGTCACCTTACCGATGACGTAATTGTAGCTGTACTTATCTGACGTGTCGATCGTCTGCGTGAGGGTGTTGGCATCAGAGCCCTTGTTATCTCCCTCGAGCTTGATTATGTATCCCCCCGTGGATTTCGGCTCTATTGAGGTTATACGGTGCGTTATCGTTTCTTGCCTTACGTACACGTACTTGAACGTAAGCACGTCGCCTACCTTGAGTGCTGCGTACCACTCATCTGCCTCCTTTTCGTCCTCGGGGACAGTTTCGATGAAGACCATCGAATTAACGGGAATGTCTTTTATCTCAAATTGGCTTACGTCGGTTTGTTCGCATTTTTCCATGGAAGGTGACACGACAGATCTGATCTGTCTGCCGAAAATAGTAGATGTGCCGTCTGAATCGCGCTTTGCGGTTATGGCTAACGTGACGCCGAGGAAGCAGATGATGATGAACGCATAAAGAAGTACATTCGCAATTATCTTGCCCGTCGTCGTCAGGACCTTTTGCTTTTCCATAATGCTCCTTTCGATTAAATATCAAATTTTTTCTATCCTGAGCTTGATATCGAAGTCAGCCGACGTTTTCTGAGCTTCGTTACCCGTTTCGCGAGGCATCTCGTAGCAGATAGTGACCACGAGAGGTTCTTTTTCCTTAAGTTCTCCTTCAAACCTGATAACGTCACCGCGATCAAGCAGGTCGGAAAGCCTTCCTTGATAAACAAGCTGTCCGTCTGCCTTTACGGAAACGTTAACGAAGTTTTTAAGACCGCCGTCAGCCTTTTCCTCGTAATCGAGGATGACGTCAAACGATCCGGATGCCGCACAGGTGAGGTCTATCTCATACTCCCTTTTTTCAGTAGGGACGAGGCTAAGTCCGCGCACCGAAAGGCGCTCCTCTGTTACTCCGTTTTTGCGGACCGTAACGTCCTCCTTGAATTCGTCGTGCGCATGCTCGACCAAAACAACGAGTGATACGGACAAAACCGTCAACAGCAGAAGTGCTACTATTAAGATCGCTACGCTTCTGTTCTTCATCGTGTCATCTCCTAAATCTGTGCATGTATATGTAAAACTCATCGCAAGCTTCTTGCGAGGTGCAGTTGTTAAAATATATCGCGAATAATAAATATATAAATTAGTAGACCAATTGTAACACACATCAGTCAAAAAATCAAGGGATTTTTTAAAAATTTTTGCTTTTCTGTTAAATTTTAAATAAAAATTTTAAAATAATTGGAAGTGTCTGCTATATTTTCCCTTATGTTGGGAAATATCGCAATTGCAAGTGTGCTCCATTCTATAAAAATCCCCAAAAATGATATTCAAATGCCTCTTACCGTTTTTTGACAAAAGGTACGCAAAAAAATGAATTCAGACAGATGTCATTAAGAACGATTAATGTAAATTTTAGTTTACATGCTTGCGGCGTTTTGTCGCGTTTTCTCGCATACGTATGCGTTTTTTGCAAAATTTTGCGTTTTGTTTTTGCAGAATAAGATCTAAGACGATTAAGGTGATCCCGCTTCAAATTTAATTTGCAACAAACAGTGAGTATGGCAAACATTGCATTGCCCACAGCGATATGACACCTTTGCTCAAAATGCGGCGGTGCCACACATTATTCTCGAATCGAACACCAACGGTAATGCCACGGCGTTTGCCTTGGAAAAACATAATAAAAAAACGCACCCCTGTCAAAAGACAAAAGTGCGTTTCATTGGAACGTATTGACAAAAAAGATGCCACGCATAGTTTATTTTTTTAGTGCCTGTCTTAACAAATCGGGAGATTCAATTGGTGTGATTTCAAAATTTTCAATATATTCATCAAGTTTTTCCGTAGATCGATGTTCTAAAAAACCCGTTGCATCGTCTACGAAGAACTTACATCCAATCTGTTTCCCTATATAACTTACAATATCCAATGCCAACATATGAAATTTCGAATCAGCATACACGGTATGAGATTCACCATAAATGAAAGAATGCTTAGAATTAGGTTCTTGCTTTAACGATAAATAGATGATTTTTTCATCATTATTGTCAAACTGAATAAAACAATATTCGCCGTGATTTTGTATATTACTCGGAGAGAATTTCTTATTTATCAACGCAATCATAGACTGGAATCCAATATAATTACAATGCCTTAAAAATCCGGTTTTTTGCCAAAATATTATACCACATTTTTGTTTTCCAATAGCTCCATTGGGCTGAATCGAATTGTCCTTGGAAGAAATCAGATTTTTCATATCTTTACCGCCTTTCTGAGCTTATTATAGCATACTTTGGGGAGGAGTGCAAGAGGTCAAGCAAAATCCGTTTGCGCGAAGCGCAACATCGTTGGGCGCAAGCCCTCATCATTGCGAAGCACATCATTTGCCGCAGGCAACATCGTTCTTTTGTGTCCGCCTGCGGCGGAATGATGTTGACCTTCGGTCAAATGATGTTGGGTGCAAGCGCGCAAATGATGTTGTGTCCTGCGGACACAAATGAAAAAATCCTGAAAGCAGAGCTTTCA
>JAZNFI010000013.1:0-14968 GCA_045589075.1 Candidatus Flemingiibacterium sp. | reverse complement strand
CCGGCTTAGCCGGTGGTCATCATTATATAGACGGAGCAAAGAATACTTGTGTGAGAAATATTACGAAATCACAGAGGCCTTTTTGCATGGAAATTTTTAATTTTCAGCATCATCCATGTAAGGATTCATAATGCGGTTAATCTGTTCGGACTGCTCACCTACGAGAACCCTAAATTCTTCAGAGGTGGCCGCCGGATTATAGGTTTCATAATGTACGGTGACAACATCCCCAGGAGCAACCCCAAGCTTTCCGTAGTTTCCCGGGGCGCGTTCAAAGGAAACGATCACGCAAGCATTCGGCCAAAGAATATCACGCAATTCTTTCCCTACCACAAAGGAATTTTGATTTACAGTAAGAGCTGCCTCGATAACAGCAGGCTTCTTCCCCTTTATGATGGAGTTCATCTTTGATTCGATAATGGTATCGGTAAAATCCTCAAGTCCCGACAGCTCCACAATAAGGAGTGCCACTGTCGTTGCGATGATAATGGCAAGGGCGTTATTAATACCCCCAAGCACTTCAATGGCAAATACGCAAGCTGTTATTGGAATCCGTGAGGTTGCGCCCAAAAAAGCGGTAATACCCAATACAACTATCAGTATATAGTGTTGGGATTCTATCCATCCAAGTGCGATCATTCCATCGGCACACAGCGAACCGATTATTGCACCAAAAGCGAGAGTAGGAAGGAAAACACCGCCTGTGACTCCCACAGTATTTGAAATCATCAAAATCACTACACGGATTAGTAAAATAAGTATAAGCAGACACCATTTGATTTGCACCTGAAAAAGCTTTTCTGACAAATCATGCCCGGTTCCAAGCGCATCCGACAGGAAAAGTCCAACTATACAAACACAAGCGAATAATATAGGGAATACAATCTTTATAGGAAGCTTCTTCAGCACGCAGCGCATCAGTTTATCAACCAAGTGATAAAAACGGGTAAATATTATAGAGCAACCGCCGCAGATAAAGCCAATCAAAAGCGGTACAAAAAGTAGCCCTATAGAAATGGTGGGAATAACGGGTATGGAGAACAATCTGCCCGACCCTATTCCAAAGAAAGTAAGTGCTTGTACCGCAATTTGTGCGGTCATTACGGAGATTGAGGAAACGGTTAGAAGCAGCGGTGAAAAGTGCTTGTGGAGTTCCTCAATGGAGAAAATAATGGCTGCGATGGGAGATGCCGTTGCAATGGAAAAGCCTGCGCAAGCGCCTCCCGTCATAATATACCGTCGCCAACCCTTGTGTTTTTCTCGACCTAAACATTGTACGACACCGTTACCCACGGCAGTTCCTATCTGCACGCAGGGGCCCTCGGTGCCAAGAGGGATTCCGCACAAAAAGGTTAATAAGGCGGAGAAGGGAAGAACAAGAATAGATATAATCCACTTAAAATTTATGACACCGCGAATAGCCACTATCGAAGTTGGAATGCCACCGCCTCTGCAACTATGTGAGATGGTAAGGATAAAGCTGGCGACAAGACCGATGGCAGCAGCGGCAATCACGAGAAGCGGTATCCACACGGGGTTCGCACGTGCCGCGCCATAGATAGTTGTTGATAGTTTGACAACCCATTCCACTGCTATTTTGAATACAGTTATTATGATAGCTGATAAAAAACCCGTAATCATTGAGAACATAAGACAGGGAATAAGCAAGTTTTTTATATGATTGTAAAGTTGACTGCGCATATTGATCTCCATAGTGAAATTTAAGCTTATCCGGCGCTGAAAAATGGCGGTAAAAATAAAATTCATGGGTGCCGTATGAAATGCGGCACCGATTATTTCATTTTAGAGTATCCGCTGTAAATCTAAATTTAAGGCTCAGCGGTATATGCCAAAAATCCGCTTGAATATTTTGTAGTCCCGTCATTCATTACCCAATGCGCCTCTGTGTCGGGTAAGGACTCCACTAAAGCGAGTCCGTCTTCAAATGGCATACAGAACAGCGCGGTTGACAGAGCATCCGCATTTGCCGAGTTTCTGCACACAACAGATACCGAAATATATCCCTCTGCCGGCAGCAGTGTTTCGGGATCGATAATATGGTGATAGCTTTTATCTTCAACCGTGTAATACCTCTGATATGATCCGCTTGTAACAACAGATTCTCCAGCAAGGTACAAATATGCAAGGTATGTCTTATCAGACCGGGTATCCGGATTTTCGATTCCAGCCACCCACTTTTTATTATCCGGCTTGGTACCGAGCGTACGTACATTTCCGCCCACATTGATCACATATCCGGTAATTCCGCGCTCCTCAAGTGAGCGTGCCACCATTTCAACGGCGTAGCCCTTTCCAACAGCTCCAACGTCAAGTGTCATCTGCGGATCTGCTATCCACACCGTTGAAGATTCCTTATCTATAATCAGGTTGTTTATATCGGTGTGTTGTGCAGCTTCATAAAGAAGCTCCAAGGATGGAAGTTCCGCTGCCCAAGGCTCATTAACTCCTTTGGTGCGGTACTCGTGCCATATAGAAAGCACGCTTCCCATTGCGATATTCATTTTTCCGTCCGTGATAGTGTACATTTCCTTCGCATACAAAAGCATATCTACAATGCGTGTGTCAACCTCCACAACTCTGTGGACGCCGTCCTGAAGCTCATTTACCGTGCAAAGATTTTCCGTTCCATCGAAGCGGTGATATATGGTATACAGCCGGTGGTATCCCCCCAGCAACGATAATATCTCTCCGCTTATTCGATCAAAATCCTCCTGATTTGCTTCATATCCCGTAATAGTAGTTGCCGTATCAAAATAATCAAGCGAATATGCCGTATACTTTCTTTTCTGCGGTGAGCAGGACGTAAGAAATGCGGTAGAAGTAAAAACGCTTACAAGCAAAATTGCGAAAAATATTTTTCGTTTTTTCATCAATTCCTCCAGGATTAAAAAAAGGGAGGATGTCCTCCCTTTTCAGAAAACAATTAACCGAGCTTTGAGGCAGCCTTTACAAATTCGCTAACGTAGATTGTGCAGCCCGCAGCCTGAAGCTCTTCAGTGCCCTTATAGTTCTCCGCCATAAGTCCTGCAATTTCGCCTGCAGCCCTGCCTATGCAAGCCGCATCAAATGCCGCAGCCTGCTCGTACCACTCTTTAGCAGATCCGCCGTACATCTTCATGCCGTAGTTGTCCCCCTTCTCCTTTTTGGAGAGCACTTCTTTTGAAGCATCGAATGTTGACACACCTGCAATATCAAAGCCGAAGGTTACTTCAACGCAGTCACTGCTTGCCGCCACAATCTTGCCGTCTGCGTTAACCGCAGCAGCGAAAAATGTGGTTTCGACTTTATTGGAGCCCGGCTTATCTTCAGTAGCGTCCGAAACAGACTGGGTAGTGGAAACGCCAAGCTTCAGAGTGTCATTCTTGGTAGCATTGGATTCAGATGCATTGGCAATCGCCTTGTCTACAGCATTTGCAAACTCCGCAACATAAATGGTGCAGCCGGCGTTAATAACCTCATCAGTACCCTTGTTGTTTTCAGCAACGAGAGCCTTCACCTGGGCACCGGTCTTACCAACTATAAGCGAGCAGAATGCATCTGCCTGCTCGAACCACTCTTTAACTGCTCCGCCGTATTCAACCATGTTGTAATCGGCACCTGACTCGTATTTGGTCTTGAAGCTGTCGTTTGCAACAGCCTTACCGTCTGCGGTGTAGCCAACCTTGTTGTCGGCGCAATCAATGAATGCCTTGACGATCTTTCCTTCGGAGTCAACGAGAACTGCTGCAACAGTAGTAGTAGCCTGTCCTTGTCCTGCCTTATCTTCGGTAGCATCGGATGCAGATACGGTGGTATATACGCCAAGACCGAGCTTGAGAGTGTTGTCTGCCTTCTCACATCCGGTGAAGGCAAACAAAGTAAATATCATAACAGATAACATGAGAACAGAAATAATTTTCTTCATTGGTGTTTCTCCTTAAAAATATTTGTGTGTTACACGTCAAGATATTATAATGTCGAGATATTATAACATAATAGATATGAATTGTCAATATCCGATACAGAAATAGGTTTTAAAATTTGAATAATTTATTGATTTGAATCCTTTTTATCAAAAGTATTCCGCATAAGCCGACAAAAACACCGGACAGCGAGCCGGTCACCGTTAATACAATCATATAGAATGCAATCTGGGGCGTGTTCAAGAGCACCAGGGCAACCAGAATTTGTCCGAGGTTGTGGGACACTGCGCCTGCCACGCTCACCCCCAAGGACGAAAATATATCAGATTTTTTCAAAAAATACATAACCGCAAGACTGAGGACAGCACCTGCCGCGCTATATGCAAAAGTCATAGCGTTTCCGAACAGCATTGACGAAATACAGAGGCGCACAGCGGACACGAGTGCCGCAGGTCCTATTCCCATAAAATGAAGGACATACAGGATGACAATGTTCGGCAATCCTACTTTAACTCCGGGGACAGCGGCATAAATTGGCGGTAATAAAAACTCAACATATGACAGCAAAAGCGCAAGCGATGCCCCAAGACCAAGAAATACAAATTTTCTCATTCTCGTTTGTTTGTTTTTCACCTTGTTTCCCCTTACATGATAATATCTGATTGATTGCGACTCTGTGAACGAATTTCAACGACTACCTTGTTCGGAAGGCAGATTATACTTTCTCTGTCATGACAAATAGGGCGGTGAGAGGAGCATATCCCATCCGGACAGCTTGCATGATCTATATACGCCTTGCCATCCTTTATTATTAAGAGGTTATATTCCGCCCCATTTTTTATCTCTACAGCTCGGTCCTCACCAAGAGAATATTCTGCAAAGGTTTGACCGTTAACACTTACGACAACCGTATCGCCTTCAACTTTCAGCAAAAACAGCATAAGCGCTGCCATAAAAGCAAGCAGAAGCAGAACGGTTATAAGAATAATATCGTTTCTCGTTTTTCTTTTGCTCATACAACCTATTTCTTCCACCAGACCAACCTTAAATCCTCGGAAAGAGCAGGGAACTTAACATTCATGATACATCCGGCAGGACAGTTTTCCGCGCATATTCCGCATCCGGTACACTTTGTGTAATCAATTACCGCACAGTTGTTTATAACGGCGATGGCAGCTTCGGGACAAACCTTCTCACACTTTTTACATCCGATGCAAGCATTTTTGCATGCCTTTCGAGCATCCGCGCCCCTATCCTTGCTGCTGCAGTAAACAACTGTTGCCGTTTCCTGAGGGATCATTGAGATAATCTTCTTGGGACATTCTTTTCTGCACATACCGCATCCGACACAACGGCTTGCATCAACTCTCGCAACACCGTTTATTACAGAGATAGCATTTGAAACGCAGACATCCGCACAGTCACCGCATCCAAGACAGCCGTAGCTGCAGGACTTAGGACCGCCGTAAATCATATTTTGTGCCTTGCAGGTTGCAATTCCCTCATACATTGCTTTTACGGAAGTAACATCACAAGTGCCGTTACAATGTACAAACGCAACCACATCCTTTGGGTTTTCCACCTCAACTCCGAGAATCTCACCGATTGTATTTGAGGTGAGAGTTCCGCCGGGGATACAGAGATTAGGCTTTGTTTTTTCATCTGAAAGTGCCTTTGCATAATCGTTGCAGCCTTTAAAACCGCAGGCACCGCAGTTTATTCCCGGGAGCGCATCTCTTATTTTCTTAGTCTTTTCATTTTCATCAATAGCAAACAAATGAACAGCCACTGATAAAAGTATTCCAAAAATGAGTCCCACTGATACAACAACCGCAAAAGCAGTTAATACATCAATTAACATATAAATCACCAAGTCTTTGATTTGCAAAGACTTCCTTACTATGGATATTTTTTATCGGTTCGCCCATAAATTAACGGCAAGACCGACAAGATAAAATTCCCAAGCCCGAAAAAATTAATTTTTTCAGGCTAACGTCTTTACGCAAAAAGCTTATCAACAATTCCCGCAAGTCCCATGAAGGCAAGGGAAATAAATGATGCAGCAATCAACGTAATGGCAACTCCGCGAAGGCTTCTTGGAACTTCTGCCTCATCGATACGCGAGCGAAGACCTGAAAACAGAACCATCGCCAGCAAAAATCCCAGTCCGCACCCAAGAGAGCTTACAAAAGACTCAACAAAGGTAAACTTATCGGTAATGTTGTTAATAGAAACACCGAGAACCGCGCAGTTGGTTGTGATAAGCGGCAGATATACCCCAAGCCCTTGATGGAGGGTTGGAGAAAATCTCCTTAAAACTATTTCAAGTATCTGTACAAGTGAGGCTATAACAAGAATAAATACTATTGTTTGCAGGTAGCCAAGATTGAAGCGATCAAGGATAAAATGCTGTATGGGCCAGGTCACAATAGTAGACAACAGCATAACTGCTGTTACCGAAACACCCATGCCAACTGCTTGAGGGAGCTTTTTGGAAACGCCGAGAAACGGACAAATTCCAAGAAAACGGCTAAGTACATAGTTGTTCACCAGTACAGAAGATAAAAGTATAACCACAAGAGTCTTGAATTCTTCCATTTACGCCTCCTCCTTTTCCTTTTGGCAAGCTTCAGTAGTGCACATGCCGGCACCGGGACAGCCCGCGCAGGAAAATTCTTTTTTCTTTGGGCTTCTGCCAAATGTAAGCGCGCTTACAAGGGCGATAAGCAAGCCATAAACGACCATACCGCCGGGTGCCTTTACAAAAAATTCGATTCTGTATTCCTCAAGAAATGAAAGAGGCATACCGGCAAAGCTCGCGGCACCAATAACCTCACGCACGGTTGCGATGGCACAAAGTGCGGCTGTAAATCCGACACCCATTCCAATGCCGTCGAGTGCTGACTTCCCGACGGTATTTTTGCTTGCAAACATCTCAGCCCGTCCAAGAATTATACAATTGACAACGATTAGTGCCAAATAAACACCGAGCATATCGTAAAGTTCAGGCAAAAACGCGTGAATAACCATCTGTACAACTGTTACAAAGCCGGCAATGATTACAATATAGCAAGGAATACGCACGTTGTCAGGAATAATCTTACGAAGCAGAGATATAAGAATGTTAGAACAGGTCAGAACCATTAAAGTAGCAATTCCCATACCCAAAGCACCGAAAACGTTTGTAGTCGTAGCCAGAGTAGGGCATGTCCCGAGGATCAGCACCAAAACGGGATTTTCCTTCAGAATACCGTTTGAAAGTATGGAAAGACAATTGTTATTTTTCATTATTCATTGCCTCCTCGAAAATTTTCACCGATTCAAAAGCACGAAGAATGGCTTTCTTGTAGCCGTCGGTGGTTATAGTAGCACCGCTGATGGCATCAATATCGCTGTATGTGTCCTCACTCTTGCCATCAAACTGACTGTAGAAGGATTCCTGCGCACAAGCCGAGCCAATTCCGTTAGTTTCAGCCTGTGAAAGCGTGAGGCAGTCAATGATCTTGCCATCTGCGCTTATCGAAACCCGAATATAAATATACTCACCGGAAGCGGGGTGATACTCATCTCCGCCAACAATACCGTAGCCTGCACCCTTAATATCGATAATGTAGTTACCACTGGCGGTAAGCTTTGCCGAAACAAGCTGTGACGGCAGTCCCGAATACGCAGAAATATCAATGTCTTCCATGGTTGTAGCAGTGATAATCTCCATTGCTGATTTTACGGTTTGTGCATCTTCGTCAGAGCAGTCGGCAAGAATCTGACCGTTTGCGTCGATTCCGATGAACTGCTCACCAATTACGCAAACAGCCCCGGTGTTATTGTCTGCTGTGTAGATGGCGTCAACGCCTTCTATAATCTCTGCAAAGAAATATTTGCTAAAGCCGCCTTCAGCTGCACCAAGAGCCGCAGAAAGGTTATGGGCAAGTATCTCCTCTTCACTGCGAAGATCAACAGAGCCGCCACCGAGAATAATAACAGTATTAAGCGCATCCTTTACAGCCGAACGGTACGCAGCAGTGGTTTTGGTAGCACCGACAACCGTATCCACGCTGTCTATAGTGGAAATATCCGTATTCACAACAGAAGCGGCGAAGCTTTCGGCTGCCGCACCGCCAATAGACGGCGTTTCCGCAGAAGCTATAAGCTTTGTTCCGGATACAGTTCCCCCGGCATTAATACCGCACATAAGCACCATTCCGGAGGAATATCCTGTAGTGCTCAGCTTGACGACGTACCCACCGTTTTCCGCTATATAAACATCCGTAACAGTTGACGGAAGTGTATATTCGGAGATTTCAACAAGTTCAAACGCTCCGCCATCGGGAAGTATTTCCAGAAGTGCTGCATTTGCGTTTTTCTCTTCGTTATTTTTGATAATGGGGTAAGTTATAGAATTGGTTAGCGCCAGCAATACAGAAACAGCCGAGCATATGCAAACCAAAACGATAATACTTTTTATGGATTTTTTCATGCTTTAATTCCTCCGAAAATCTTATGTGCACTCAGCTTTTCAATATACGGAGTCAGTATATTCATGAACAGAATAGCAAAGGATACACCCTCGGGATATATGCCGAAGTGACGTATCAAAAAGGTAAGTATACCTGCACCAAGCCCGAAAATCACCTTTCCACGGGCGGTGGCAGGGGAGGTAACATAATCAGTCGCCATGAAAATCGCTCCGATAAGAAGTCCGCCGGAGAGAATCAGCGAAAGCGCCTCCATTCCGTTGCCTCCTCCCATCAGTAAGGAAAGCAAGAACACACTTCCGACAAATGCTACGGGAATATGCCAGCTTATAATACGACGTAATAAAAGGTAAATAAAGCCAATCAGAAGTGCAAGCGCGCAGGTTTCCCCGATTGCACCGCCGGTGGTGCCTAAAAACAGGTCGCGCAGCGCAGGCATTCTTCCTTCTGCGATCTCGGCAAGCGGAGTTGCACCCGAAGTTGAATCCACGATCGTCGGCATAGCTTGATTTGCCATGTTTCCAAAGGAAACCAACATGAAAATTCGTGCGGTAATAGCAGGATTGACAAGATTGCATCCTATTCCGCCAAATATACATTTTACTATAATGATTGCGAATACGCAGCCAACCACACATTGCCATATGGGAATATTAGCAGGCAGGTTAAGCGCTAACAGAAGCCCCGTAACCGCTGCGCTGAGATCGCACACGGTCTGATCTTTTTTTGTGATAAGATTATAAAGTGCTTCAAGAATTACACAGCACGCGACACATACCGATACTACAAGCAGCGAGCGTAGTCCGAATATCACAACACCGGCAACCAAGGCAGGGAACAACGCGATAAGAACGTCGCGCATTATCGAAAATGTGGATCTGCCGCTGTGAATATGCGGTGAAGCGGATATGTTTAATAAATTATCCATTTTTTGAAGCCTCCTTTTCCTCTTCTGCCTTTAACAGCTGTTTTGCGAGGGAATTCGTCTGAACAAGCGGTCGGTTTGCAGGACATATAAAACTACAGCAACCGCACAGCATACATGTTTTTACAGACAGTTTTTTGAGCATTTGGGTATCGTTTTTCTTATAGGCAAGTAGAATCTTTGCCGGAGCCAGTCCGAACGGACAAGCGTTTGTACAGGCACCGCAGCGAATGCAGGCTGTTGTTTTGGGAAGCTTTGCTTCCTTTGGCGTTAGTGCGATTACCGCATTGGTGTTTTTTATTATCGGAGATGTGAGATCAGGCACAGTAACACCCATCATAGGGCCACCGTACAGAACCTTGCTTGGCTGAGTTTTCAAACCACCGCAAAACTCAAACACATCCTCAACCGACGTTCCGATGGGGACAATAAGATTTTTCGGATTTATCACGGCACCGCCATCCACTGTAACACACTTTTCTACAAGGGGCATGCCTGTTTTAAGATATGAGCCGATAGAGGCTATGGTAGTACAGTTGCAAACAACACATCCAATATCGATAGGAAGCTTGTCGGTGGGTATGATCTTTCCCGTAGTGTGATATACCAGCACCTTTTCGCCGCCCTGAGGGTAAAGAGGCGGGAGCACCTTTACAGTACAGCCCTCTATCTTCTGCGCCATAGCCGTCATAGACTCAATAGCCTTTTTCTTGTTGTTTTCTATACCTATTATAACGCTCTTGATGGGGAAATACTGTATAAGGGTGCGAATGGCAAGCTCTATATCGTCTGCACGCTCTATCATGGTAAAAGAGTCGCTGGTTATATATGGTTCACACTCCGCGCCGTTTATAATAAGCTCCTCGATTTTTGAAGGATCGTTACTCCATTTTACATATGTGGGGAATCCGGCACCCCCAAGTCCTACAACACCGCTGTCCTTTATTGCCTGAACCAGCTCCTCGCGGCTGTTGACTATAGGCGGCTTCACTGATTCGCAAACGGTCATTTCGCCGTCTGATTCAATTGTTATTGCCGGGACAGTACCTCCTGAGGTAAGGCGAATATCCAAAACCTTAGTCACCTTTCCGGAAACACTTGCGTGAACCGGTGAGGATACCGCACCGGCACATTCTGCTATCTTGGTACCGACCTTTACTGTGTCGCCCACCTTTACAGTAGGAGATGCTGGCTTGCCGATATGCATCAGTGTGGGGATCGTTACTGTTTTAACCCCGGTAATACGCTCTGCAGATTTGTCGGCTGTATTTTTTCTATGAGGAACGTGAACTCCGTGTAAAAAGAAGGACATTTGATTTTCTACCTTTCCATGACATTTTTGTATTATTCTGTACATAAATAATATACTCAATATCTAAAGCATCGATTTATTGTAACATCTTATATTGCATTTGTCAATACAAGCGGACGCATTTATAAATTTGGATATAGTGTTTAGAATTTCTATTGACAAACTATAAGAACGAATGTATAATACTTATATATTTTGGTATGGAGGCTGTCTAATGAATATTTTGCATGAGTTTATTGGGATGATTCTTCCGTATATGATCTCGGTTTTGGAGATCATTGGAATTTTTATTGTCTTTTGGTCCGGGGTGCACGGATTTTGGCAATATTTCCAAAACACCTTTATGAAAAAAAGATTTGATCTTCAGACTAATCTTGCCAAGGGGCTTGCGATGGGACTAGAATTCAAAATGGCAGCAGAGATACTGAGAACAGTTTTGATACAGAGTCTTGATGAATTATTTATGCTTGGTGCTGTGATACTTCTTCGCGCACTGCTCAGCCTGCTGATACATTATGAGATAAAGCACCCTAAAAAACAAAAAAACAACACAGACTATACCGAACAAAAGAATTCCGACTGACGGTTTTATTAAGTAGATACATAAGTGGTATTCTAGTATAGTAACGCGGTTGAAGGCTTCGCGTGACATGGCCTTAAGGTTGTGTGCTCCTGCAAGGAAAACGCTGTTAGCCGGGAGTTTGTATTCTATGAAATTAAAAAATGCTGATGAGGAATCAAATGAAACCGCATCAGCATTTTTTATTTTAGTGTCCTTAATGCTCGGCGTCGGCTTTGGTCTGATGCACCGTCCCGTATGGATGTTTGGGCGGCGCGTAGAGCGAATACAGCTTCAGCGGACGGTTACCGACGTTGACGATGTTGTGCCACGTGCCGGCTGGAATGATGACTGCATAATTGCCGTCCGCGCAGGCTTTTTCGCATAGCGAATGGCGGCAGCTTCCCATATAAACCTTGGCGTGACCGCTCTCGATACGGATAAACTGGTCAACATCCTCGTGCATTTCAACGCCAATATCGCCGCCGACGGGGATACACATGAGCGTCAGCTGCATATGGCATCCCGTCCAGAGCGTGGCGCGGAAATTGCGGTTCATGTTAGTCGCGTGACTAATATTGAATACAAACGGCTCAGCACCGTAGTCGCGCACTTCGGGATGCCTGCCGCAGTTGTGATTTCGCATATTTAATAACCGTGGTTTTCGTTTGCGAAAGCCTTCCTTTCTTGGGGAATTGTGGTTGGTTTTGCGAAGCAAAATCTTTGCACAGAGTGCAAAGAAAGCCACAAAACCCGGCGTGAAAAATACTTTTTCACGCTATACCTCCCTTATTAGGTACAGTATAAGTATATGCGCGGCTTACTCGCTTTGATAAAGTGTAAGGGTATCCTCGTTGGGGCGGTAAATGCCGAGGAAGATGTCTTTCGCGTTTTTGTATCCTTGGGATTTTAACTGTTTTTCGAGCCATTTTTTGTTTCGTCCCATACTGGAAAGATTCTCGCCCATTACACGCCCGTCCATGATGACTTCCACTCCGATCTCTGCAGATTTCACCGTAATGCCCAAATCCTCGGGGGTTGCAGGACGGTTTGCCGATTTCGGAAGTATGGACAGCTTTCCGTTATGCTCGAACACCGCCGTCTGTACCTCGTCGAGGTCAAAATATCCCATCTCACGGCAGAGCAGCATAAACTCCGATAGGTCAAGCTTCGCCTTTTTGAGATTGGCACGGTACAGCTTGCCGTTGTTCATCAAAATCGTGGGCGTGCCGTTGATATACTTGCGTGTGCGAGGCATTTTGTGCGCGGTCAAGGTAAGCACGACCGACGCAAGTCCATAGATTGCGAGCGCGATAAGCGGTTTCCACGGTTCTTCAAGCTCCGTTGCAAGCTCCGCACCGATCGAACCGATTGTGATGCCCGAAACGTAATCGAAAAAGTCCAGCTGTGCCACCTGCTTGTGTCCCATGATTTTTGTGATGATGAACAGCGCTCCAACCGATAAAAGTGCTGTTAGTATGACCTTGATAATCTCCATTTTGCCACTCTCCCGTTTCTTTTTAGTTTGCGGCAAAATTGGGGGATTTATGCGGTATGGGCGGCAGAATTTGTATTGTGGTAGGTGAATATCCTTATTGCTTCATCACCTTCACAAATCGGAACATTTCATCCGGACCTTCGTCGGGATCGTGCTCCTCATCGTCGATCATCGGCTCATCCGGCTGGAAATACTCGCACCAGAACTGATCGATCTTGAAGCCGCACTTGTTGACGTAAAAATGGATATTGCGTTTCTCGAAATAGGGCGTGCAGGTTTCCCATACCTTCGTTTCGGGATGGAGTGCTTCCACTGCCAGCCACGCGCCGTAGCCGATGCCTTTGCTGTGCTCCTCGGGCGAGGTGAACAGAATCTCGAGGTGGTTGTGGTTGGTCGCGCGGTCGATCTTCAAAATCACACCGCCGACATTTTTGCCGCCCACGACGATACGGTAGGTTTCGTTCTGCGGATCGTCGATACAGCGCTCAATAGTTTTGCGTGAGATGATCTCACCGTCGCCGTCGATGTGATCGTCGCGCTCGCCGAATTCCTGCATCGCGCCGTACTTGAACGACCATTGGTTATCGAGAATGAACTGCTCGCGGTCATCCGCAGTGAGCGGAACGAGGGTAACCTTTGTGTTTTTCATGATATACCTCCAATAAAAACAAAAAGCCCGGCTACTGTAAAAACAATAACCGAGCGCACTCGACACCTAATCCGGTATGCGGCCTGCAAACTCCCGTGAGTTTACGATCCCCGAGCGTTACGACGCTCTACCTCCGGTGACTAATATTTAACTGACATTATTATATCACATTGCGATGTATTTGTCAAGTGAAACAAGGAATTTCAGCTTAAATGAAGATTGTATCGCTTCTCAAATCCTGCACCGCATCAAGCAAAGAAAAGGCGGCGAGAAAAACTCGCCGCTTTCTATTTTGTGATGTACTTTATGCACAAATCGACATACTTTTCAACAGTATTTGCAGATTTTTTTGAAAAACTATTGATTTTCTTTGAAAAGTGCGGTATAATTGATATACGGTTAAGTGGCGTGCTTTAGCATATCCTATCTATATTCGTAGTGTTTAGTTCATCAAGCGTTGTTGGCGCAACTCTTGATGTTACAAAAAATCATACGGCATCACTCCTTTCAAAGTTCGGCTTTTAGTAGGTTAGTCTCTTTTTTGCGGCAGCATCTGATACCCCACAAGTATTCTTGAGCTGCTCAACTGTCATTCTTTGGGTGGCATCATACGGCATCATTACTTCTCTGGCAAGCGCCATAACAACCCATTCAAGTCTTCGATAGACGGGAATATCCTTTGTCAACTGTCTTGAGAAAATCGGCTTAAATCCAAGCTTGTCTGCAAATACATGCATAATTTCGTGTATGATGTGCATTCGATGTCCGCCTGTTTTCTTTTCATGCCCGCCGATATATACGGTGTCTTTAATTTGAATCAGGTAGCCATCATCAGTTAGTGTACATTGGGCAGGAACATTTTTAGGTAGTTCGTTTCCATATACGATTTCGTAGCGTACATCCTCAAAGCCTTCCAGATCTGGGAGTCTGTCAAGAAGAACAATCGGATCAATGCACTCATCGGGAGAGAAACCGCAAATGGAGCGGAACAGCAAAGCGTATAGACGCAGCTCTCTTCGGTTGGTGGCTTTTGTTTCGTAATCCATCAATTATCCTCCCCACCGAGAAGTTTGATGATGGCAGCTGCTGTGTCTTCGTCAAGTTTTTCGAAAGAACGCTGGAATTGCACCGCCAATCTTCTTTGGGTGTTATTCGCGGTTGTCAAATTGATTTTCATCTGTGTTTTAGAATGTTCGACCGCGTCAATCAGTTCCGCTTGTTGAATGGGTGATAGATCATAGTGTTCGATTAACACAGGAATCCATTCTTCAGGCACATTTCTTTTACCACTTTCAACGGTCGAGATAAAAGGAAGTTTGACACCGAATAATTTTGCGGTATCTCCCATAACTTCGTGGTGTTTTATTCTTTGTATTCGCATGAATTCTCCGAATTTCGTGTATCCCATGGTAAATCTCCTTTCTCTGATAATGGTATTATATAACATATTTCTCAATTTGTCAATAATAAATTTAATCAGAAAATGATTAAGATCAAAAAATGGATTTGAAAACGGCGGTTCTCGAAGCAGAGAACCGCCGTCATTTTGTATAAAACAAAAATCGCAAAGTGTCAAAAAGCCTGGTGGCATTTGGACTTTTTTGCACAAAAGTGGTCAAACATGTGG
>JAZNFI010000012.1:0-5845 GCA_045589075.1 Candidatus Flemingiibacterium sp. | reverse complement strand
AAGGTTAAGGAACAGCTTTAATCGAAGTGCAGTTATCGAAACAGAATGATGCCTTGAGGATGGTTAGAATAAGACAGTATGAGACTATTACTGACTTAAGGCAGCCGTTTTAAAGGTGTGCAACAAGAAAAGGCGATACTTGGTTTAAAAACCCGGTATCGCCTTTTGCATAACCGATGAGGCAGAAAAAACGACCGAACAGACAGAAACCAACCTTTCTCCATTTTTGTTTGATATAATGGTACTGATAAAAAAGAAAATGGAGGGGAAGCTAAATGCAAGCAGTTAAAACAATGGGACTTGTCAAGCAGTATAAAAACCTAACTGCCGTGGACAAACTCAATTTGGAAATTAGGCAGGGCGAACTATTTTCGCTGCTGGGGGTGAATGGCGCGGGAAAGACCACAACTGTTAAAATGCTATCCTGTCTAACCAAACCTACGGCAGGAGATGCTCTCGTAGGCGGCTATAGCATTACAAAGGAGCAGAAGCAGGTAAAGCGTTTGATTGGTGTGTCTCCTCAAGAAACAGCCGTTGCTCCAAATCTTTCTGTAAAAGAAAATCTGGAACTGATCTGCGGCATTCACAGTTTTCAAAAAGAGAAAACTAAAGCAAAGATCAGCGAGCTTTCCGGGCAATTTGCTTTGGACGCCGTTTTGAAAAGAAAAGCCGGAAAGCTATCCGGCGGTTGGCAGCGCAGAGTCAGCATTGCCATGGCACTGATCAGCGAACCGCAAATTTTATTTCTTGATGAACCTACTCTTGGCTTGGATGTCATTGCAAGGCACGAGCTTTGGGATACAATTCGTTCGCTGAAAGGCAACGTGACCATCATTCTGACTACACATTACATGGAAGAGGCTGAGGAACTTTCAGACCGCATTGGCATTATGAAAAACGGCAGACTTCTTGCAGTCGGAACGGTAGAAGAATTGAACCGGTCGGCTGGAACAACCGATTTTGAAACAGCGTTCGTTTCCATCGTAAAGGAGGGGACGGTATGAGAATGATAACTTTTTCAAAAAGATGTTTGAGAGAGATCCTTCGTGATCCCATCAACCTTGGTTTCGGTCTGGGTTTCCCATTGGTACTGCTGGTGATGCTGAGTGCGATGCAGAAAAATATTCCGGTGCATCTGTTTGAAATTGACACACTGACCCCGGGCATTACTGTATTCGGACTGTCGTTTATGACGCTGTTTTCAGCAACACTGATTGCCAAAGACCGTGAAAGCGCCCTTTTGCAAAGATTGTACACAACGCCCCTGACAGGCTTTGATTTTATCATTGGATATATGCTTCCGTTGTTGCCTATTGCTGTCGGGCAGTCGCTGGTCTGCTATCTGTTTGCCATCCCGCTTGGCTTGACTGTCAGCACAAATATACTCTATGCCATTATCGGCATTATCCCCATGGCGGTTTTTAATATTGCATTGGGACTTTTATGCGGCAGTGTTTTGGGTGTGAAGCAGGTTGGCGGTATATGTGGCGCATTGCTTACCAATATCTCTGCATGGCTTTCGGGGGTGTGGTTTGATTTGGAGCTTGTGGGAGATGGGTTCAAAAAGATTGCCAATGCGCTTCCCTTTGTTCACGCTGCTGAAATGGAGAAGGCGCTGTTTTGCGGAAGCTTTGAGGTTGCTGCTGCCCACGTTCTGCCGATTATTCTGTACAGCGTATTTATAACGGTGGTTGCTGTGTTCTGTTTCCTCGGACAAATGAAAAAACAGTAAGGATTTGAGGTAATGAAATATAAGCTTATTATCAATAAGGATGCAGAAGAAGAAATTATAGCAATCGTTCATGCACCGTCCTCTCTGACGCAAAAAATTGAGAATCTTGTCTGTAGCTATTCCGGTGCTGAATGTCTTATGGTACACAGAGATGATGAGATACGAAAACTGGCATTCGGGGAAATCGAATGTATTACTGTTCTTGACAGAAAAGTAATTGCCATTGATACGAAGGGCAACCACTATCGCATCCAGGACAGCCTTCGTGCTTTGGAAAATGTTTTGCCCTCTTATTTTATCCGCATTAACAAATCTACTCTTGCCAATGAACATTGTATTTCACGATTTGAAGCGGTGTTCAGCGGCGGTGTGGATGCTGTGTTTAGATGCGGCTACCGCGAGTATGTTTCCCGACGTTGTTTTGCGGAAATCAGAAGGAGGTATGAAGGAATATGAGAAAATTTGTTTTGGAGTTTTTACTGCGCGGACTTATTGCCTCTGGCATTGGTCCTGTTGTTTTGGCTATACTCTATCTGATTTTACAGCAGGCCGCCGCTATAGATACCTTAACTGTAAATCAGGTCTGCACCGGGATATTTTCAATAACGGCACTTGCTTTTATTGCGGGGGGGATGAATGCTATTTATCAAATCGAACGGTTGCCCCTAATGGTGGCAATTTTGATTCATGGCGTCGTTTTATATATCAGCTATCTGGGCACTTATCTGCTTAACGCTTGGCTCGAATGGGGTACAGCGCCGATTCTGGCTTTTTCCGCTATTTTTGCTGTTGGGTATTTGATAATCTGGGCAATCATCTATTTTGTAATAAGGAAAAATACCGAAAAACTTAACGAAGGGCTTAAGAAAAAAACGGCAAATCTCACCGGAAATAAAACATAGACTCACAGAGCAAAATTCTGCCGCGGTTCCAAATTCCGCACCTTGCTCTCATGAAATCTTTATGGGAGTGCCTTACAAAAGCCTTGCTTATATGTAAACCGGGAAGTGGTATGATTTAAATCATTCTGCTTTCCGGTTTCATATACTGTTCTGTTAAACCGCTCCCTAAGGCATCATTTTTTGTTACGGTAAAAAACAAAATATTCGCAGCAGATGAAGAATTATCATTAAAAATCTTTCATTTATGGGCTTTTTCGGTTGACAAATTGTTAAAAGTAATATATAATTAATATATATGCCCAAAAAAGGGCGGCTTTTATAATGAAAGGAACAAATAAAATGATACGCAGTATGACCGCTTTCGGAAGAGCGGTGAAAAACGCCGAGCAAGAGGGCAAAAATATAACTGTTGAGCTGAAGAGTGTCAACAACAGATACCTTGACTGCAACGTCAAAATATCGCGCGCGTACAGTTTTCTCGAGGACCGTGTGAGGCAGTACATTCAGACAAAGGGTATATCTCGCGGAAAGCTTGATGTATATATAGGTGTCGAGGTTGTTGAAAAGGTGGGCATGACCATCACGCTTGACAAAGCTCTTGCCGAAAGCTACATCGCGGCTCTCAAGGCACTTCGGGACGAGTTTTCTCTGGCAGATGATATTTCTGTAATGACGGTTGCTCAGAATCGTGAAATATTTACAGTCACAAAGCCTGAGGAGGATATGGAGCGTGACTGGCTTTCAATAAAGCCTGTCATTGACGAAGCAGTCGCTGCATTTCTCAAGGTGCGCGAGACCGAGGGCGAAAAGCTTAAGGCTGATATTCTTGACAAGCTTATGAAGATAGAGTCTGTGGCGGCGAAGATAAAGATACTTTCCGAGGATGATATTGCCGCTTATCGCGCAAAGTTTGAAGCGAGACTTAAAACTCTTCTCTCCGACAATATGGTGGAGCTTAACCCGCAGATGGTACTTACCGAATGTGCTATATACGCGGACAGAGTTGCAATAGACGAGGAGCTTGTGAGACTTGGATGTCATTTTGAAGCCATGCGTGAGATATTAAGGTCTGATGAGCCTGTGGGACGAAAGCTTGATTTCATGATGCAGGAGATGAACCGTGAGACCAACACCATCGGCTCCAAGTCAAGCAATATTGAGATTTCCTCTATGGTGGTGGAGATAAAGAGTGAGCTTGAAAAGATTCGCGAGCAGATTCAGAATATTGAGTAGCCGAAAGGAACAAGGGTTTATGAAATTTATAAATATTGGATTCGGGAATATGGTTGCCGCCGAGAGGGTGGTGGCAGTTGTAAGTCCCGACAGTGCTCCCATAAAACGTCTTATCCAGGACTCAAAGGACAATGGAAGGGCAATTGATGTTACCTGCGGCAAGCGGACGAGGGCTGTTATTATAACGGACAGTGAGCACGTTATACTTTCGGCGTTTCAGTCAGAGACCATTTCAAACAGACTTTCCGACCGTGTTGACGATAATGATGAAAACGAAGACGAGGAGCCCGATTAAAAAAGGATGGTTGGGAGAACAATATGAATAAGGGAATTCTTCTTGTGATTTCCGGTCCATCCGGAAGCGGAAAGGGAACTGTGATAAAAAAGCTCATGGAGCTTTCGGACGACTTTATGTATTCGGTTTCCGCAACAACGCGGGTACCCAGGGTTGGTGAAACACATGGGCTTAACTATTATTTTATCAGCCGTGATGATTTTGAGGAGCGGATAGCCTCAGGTATGATGCTTGAATACGCACAGTACTGCGGCAATTATTACGGTACGCCCAAAAAAGAGGTGCTTGAGAATCTTGAGGCGGGGAGAAATGTGATTCTTGAAATAGAGGTGGCGGGCGCTATGCAGGTTAAGGAAAAATGCCCCGATGCTGTTCTTATCATGATTGCACCGCCGGATTACAAAACGCTGGAGGCAAGACTCCGCGGCAGAGGTGACAATGTGGCAGAGGAAGTTATACTTAATCGCCTTGAAACCGCCAAGATTGAGCTTTCAAAACTTGGAGGCTATGATTACGTCGTTGTAAACGGCGACGGCATGATAGAAGCCACCGCAAAAGACATAATCGGCATAGTTGAAGCAGAAAAGCACCGTGTGACTTGTGCCGATGATTTTTATAAAGAGTTTTTTAAGAACTGATTAATTGATTTTGAGATTATTAAAGAAAGAGGTATTACCATGATCTATCCTTCTGTTGAGGAACTGAGCCAGGGAGGCAAATTCAATCGTTATATGCTTTGCGTTGCAACCGCAAAGTGTGCAAGACTTGTTACAGATGAATATGTTCATCAGCGCGAGCAGGCAGAAAAGCTTATCGCCAACAAGGAAACCGATAAGAGCCTCGCTTCAATGATAAAGCGTGATATACGCGATGAAAAGGCGGTCAAGAATGCCCTTAACCGTATCCATTCGGGTGAATACAAAATTGATGAGTCCTCAATTGACTTGTCGGGCGGCCATTAATGAATGATCGTGCCGATGGCTGTGTTGCTCGTGTAAGAATACTTGAGCTACCGTACAGTGCGGATCGAGTTTATGATTATTCCATACCCGAACGGCTTTCCGGACGGGTAGTACCGGGGGCGGTAGTCGAGGTAGCTTTCGGTGGGGCATCCCATGGCGGAGTACGCCGTTCAGCACTGGTTACAGAGGTTTGTGACCGTTCGGAATATGACACTCTGAAACCCGTGTTGGCGGTCGCCGATGACCGATTCACGCTTTCGCATGAGCTGCTCGGTTTGTGCGCTTTTTTGAGAGAGAGAACATTCTGCTCCACGGGAGAGGCGGTATGTGCGATTCTTCCCGGCGGAGTAAAGGGCTCTGTCTTTAAAGAAAGTCGGGATCCCGTCGAAAAATATTACCGAATTTCCGAAAACGGTTCGTTTTCGAGGCTTGGCACTGCCGAAAAAAGGGCTGTGGACTTTTTAACTGATGGTGAGCATTCTGCCACGGTGCTTCGAAATGTTGCGGGTGTATCTTCTGCAACTCTTAAAAACATGGTTAATAAGGGTATGCTTTCCGTCAGGGAAAAGGTGATTTTCCGCAATCCCTATATAGGCAGGGGAAAAATCACGGACGATAACATTTTGAGTCCTGAAGAGGCGGCTGCGACTGAAAAGCTTGCTGCTTTAGCCACATCCGGCAAGGCGTGTGCAGCACTGCTTTACGGTGTTACGGGAAGCGG
>JAZNFI010000011.1:0-7055 GCA_045589075.1 Candidatus Flemingiibacterium sp. | reverse complement strand
TATTCTCAACAATGCCTAGAACAGGAATTCCCATCATCTTTGCCATATTAGCGGCTTTTGAAACAATCATTGAAACAAGCTCCTGGGGACTTGTTACTATGATTATGCCGTCAAGGGGAATGGACTGGAAGACTGTCAGCGGAACGTCGCCCGTTCCGGGAGGGCAGTCCACAAACATAAAGTCAACGTTGTCCCAAATAACATCTGTCCAGAACTGTTTTACTGTGCCTGCAATAACGGGACCTCTCCAGATAACGGGTGTAGTCTCATCCGTAAGCATTAAGTTGACGCTCATCATTTTTATTCCGGTCTTGCTTTCGAGCGGAAATATACCGCCTTCGCCATCGCCCATAACTTCGCCATTTACGGCAAACGCCTTGGGAATTGATGGGCCCGTTATGTCGGCATCAAGAATGGCCGTGCTGTAACCGCGTCTGTTCATGATGACAGAGAGCATGGAGGTGACAATGGATTTCCCGACGCCGCCCTTTCCGCTTACAACTCCTATCACCTTTTTAACGTTCGAAAGCTCATGACTTTTTTCAAGCAGGCTTGTTTGCTCACGGGAGGAGCAATTAGCAGAGCAGGTGGAGCAGTCGTGGGTGCAGGAGGACTCATCCGCTTTTTTGTTTTCATTTGTATCATCGTATATCATAATTTTACATACTCCTTTCAGAAATGCAGCATATTCATTAACATTATAGCTCATATTTATAAAAAAAGCAAGCTTTTTTGAGTTTTAATGATTTTTTTACGCTTTGTTGAAGAATTGTAGTTGAATCGTAACAAAATCTGTCGTATAATTATTCGAAAACTGTTTTTGGAGGCGAAATTCATTTTGAAGGAAAAATTAATGAGATTTTTTTACGGACGTTACGGAGTTGATACCCTTGGATATGCACTTGTAATACTCTCGGTTGCCGTATCTGTAGCCTCATCGTTCTTGGCTGCTGTATCCGGCATAGCTTCCATTGTTTTGTGGGTGTTTTCATACGTGATACTCGGTGTTGAGATATTTCGTATACTCTCACGGAATTATGCGGCAAGACGGCGAGAGAATGATAAATTTATTGTAGCATTGAAGCCGGTAAAAAAGAAATTCAAGCTTGTTTCAAGCCGGTTTCGTGACCGCAAGACGCATAAATATTTTTCCTGTCCCAACTGTAAAAACAATCTGCGAGTTCCAAAAGGCAGAGGTGAAATTACCATAACCTGCCCTGTATGTAAGCTAAGGTTTGATAGGAAAACATAATGAGCCGCACCACGCCCCTTTGCACAGCGCAAAGGGGTTGTTTTCGTGGGGAAAACTGCAGGTTGCAATGAGAAATACCGGTGTACTTTACGGGGGCGTGTTTTCGCATAATATCATGGGCATTGGCAGAAATAAAAAATTTACACTCTGGTATTGAATTATTACACGGAACATGGTATAATGTTACGGAGTAAATGCAGGAAAAGGTTTTCGTACCGGTGTTTGTGACTCACACCTCTGTTTAGACCATGTTTTTATGTGCAAACTTGCACCAAATCTTCGGAATCGAAAGCTTTTTGTTATTGAACCACGATCATGATTATATGTGAAAGGATATAGCGCGATGTTTAAACGGATTATTTCAATACTTGTTCTGTCTTCCGTATTGTTTTGTGCGGCGTGCGGTGAAAGCAATAATGAAGACTCTGTACTTCACTCTGTTACCGTTGCAAGCTCGGAAAATATTGAGATTGACGGTGCAGTGATGACGTACTTCTACAATGATAATATGCTGGCATTTGTCAACAACTACTCGGCTGTGCTTGATAAGCTTGGTCTTGACCCTACAAAACCCTTTGATGAACAGTATCGTAAGAACGGTGAAGAGACCTGGTATGATTTTTTCATAAGTGAGGCCTGCACTATTGTTCATTATCTTATGGCTCTTAATGAAATTGCCATTGACGACGGTATAGCCTTGAGTGATGCGGAAAAAGCGGCAATTAAAGCGGGCGCTGAGGCTATAACCGACGGCTGGTACGGTCGTGGAGTCACCAGCAGCGATATAGCAAACGCAAGAAATATAGAGGCACTTGCGTACAAATTTGAGAACACAAAAAAAGCAGAGTATATGCCTTCAGTTTCTGAAATGGAGCAGTATGTTTTGGAAAACGAAACCGATTTCGACTATGATGAGTCGAAAACTGTAAATGTTCGCCATATACTCGTTCCCGACAGCCTTATGTCAAGCCATGAAGCGGCAGTTAAAAGGGCAAATGATATACTAGGACTTTATGAAAGCGGTGAAAAGAACAGTGAGGCATTTTCGCTTCTTGCACTTGAGTATTCAAATGACCCCGGCTCATGCTACAGCGGTGGCCTTTACGAAAATCTTAAGGCAGGTATGACCGTTGAAAAATTTGATGAGTGGTGTTTTGATGAGTCAAGAAAGCATGGCGATACAGCTGTAATTGAAACCGAGTACGGTGCTCACGTTATGTTTTTTGAGGGACAGGGTCTTCCTGCTTGGCAGGCGGACATCTCAGATATAATTACGAGTGAAAAACTGAAGGAATATCGCATTGAACGTTTTACAGAGTATCCTATAAAATTTGATGCGGAAGCACTGAAGTCTATTGGATAAGCTGTTTTGAAAATTAGGTTTGACAAACCGCAGAATATGTGATATAATAATGCGTAATTATATCAAACCAATAATTACATTCCGCAGACACAGGTTTGCGGAATGTTTTTGTGAAACGGAGAATGTACAATGAAAAACGATGTGATAATCGTAGGTGCAGGACCGGCGGGTATTTTCACAGCTCTTGAGCTTATTCGCCGTAATTCGGGCAAGAGGATTGCTATCGTCGAAAAGGGACTTCCCGTTGAAAAACGCCGTTGTCCCAAGCAAAAGACAAAAAACTGCATTCAGTGTAAGCCCTACTGCCATATAACAACCGGATTTTCCGGAGCGGGGGCGTTTTCCGACGGTAAGCTGTCTCTGTCTCCCGATGTGGGAGGAGAGTTGCCTGAACTTATCGGATGGCAGACCACTGCTGATCTTATTGACTATGTGGATAAGATATATCTTGAGTTTGGCGCAGACGAGCACGTCGAGGGTATATCCAATGACCCATACATCAAGGAAGTTCGTAAACGTGCAATTCAAGCGGGCTTGAGACTCGTTGACTGTCCTATTCGTCACCTTGGAACAGAAAAGGCACAGGATATTTATTATTCGATACAGCAGTACCTTGAAAATAATGGGGTCGAGCTCATTTTTGGTTCAAGCTGCAACGATCTTATTGTAGAAAATAATTCCTGCCGTGGAATTATCCTCACTGAAAGAGACGGAACTGAACGGGAGTTACGCGCCGATTGCGTGGTGGTTGCCACGGGCAGACGCGGTGCGGATTGGCTTGAAAAAATCTGCGCAGAGCACAATGTTGAACATAAGCCCGGTACTGTTGACATTGGAGTGCGTGTCGAGGTGAGAAATGAAATCATCGAAGATATAAACCGCGTGCTTTACGAATCAAAGCTTATAGGATACCCAAAACCATTCAAAAATAAGGTGCGTACATTTTGTCAGAATCCCGGCGGTTTTGTCTCACAGGAGAACTATGACAACAATTTGGCTGTTGTAAACGGACATTCTTATAAGGACTACAAGTCGGGAAATACCAACCTTGCGATACTCTGCTCACACAACTTCAGCGTCCCCTTCAATCAACCTATTGAATACGCAAAGAAGGTTGGTGAGCTTACAAATATGCTGGGAGCCGGCCATATTCTTGTGCAGCGCTTCGGTGATATTTTAGACGGCAAGCGCACATGGGAAAAGGAACTTGCACAGAGTAATGTAAAACCCACACTGCCTGACGCTGTTGCGGGTGATATTACCGCTGCAATGCCTTATCGTTCCATGACTAATATCATTAACTTTATTCAGGCGATGGACATTGTAGTCCCCGGCTTTGCAAGCCACGAGACTCTGCTTTATTCTCCGGAGTTGAAGTTTTACAGTAACCGCGTAAAGATGGACAGTGAGCTTAACACCTCTCTTGCCGGGCTTCATTGTCTCGGAGATTCCAGCGGATGGACGAGAGGACTCATGATGGCATCGGTAATGGGCGTCTTAATGGGACGCAGACTTTCCGATAAATAACCTTCAACCGATTTGCTATTGCACATTGATTTAATGTGTGATATAATTATAACAATATATTTTATCGATAATTTGTGAAACAAAGGACATGTATCATGCTAACTGTAAAAAAACATATCGCACACAAGCTGTTTGCGAAGTTTGCCGCACTAACAGAGGGTAATCCCGCCGCCGCTGAAATTAAGACAGAGGACTTTGCTTCCTACCTTGAATATCCTCCGGATGATAAGCTGGGAGATCTCGCATTCCCCTGCTTTAAGCTTTCCAAGGCGATGCGCATGGCACCTCCCATGATTGCGGCAAAGCTCTCGGAAGATCTTGCTGATGAGATCATCGACAAAGTAGATGTTGTGGGCGGATATATTAATTTATATATCTCTGCCGGTTACCTTGCAGGTAATCTTATGCACGAAATCATGAAAAAGGGTGAGGGGTACGGCTCTTTTGATTTTGGTACGGGCAAAAATGTGGTTCTTGATTATTCGTCACCCAATGTTGCAAAACCTTTTCATATTGGTCATCTTGGCACAACTGTTATTGGCCACAGCCTCAAAATGCTACACGAGTTTTGCGGATACAATTGCATCGGTGTAAACCATCTTGGCGACTGGGGCACACAGTTTGGCAAGCTTATCGTTGCCTACCGCAAATGGGGCAGCCGCGAGGAGGTAGAAGCAGGCGATATTGACGCACTTGTTGCTCTTTACGTCAGGTTCCACGAGGAGGCTGAAAAAGAACCTTCACTCAATGATGATGCGAGAGCCGAGTTTACGAAGCTTGAACAGCACGACGAGGAAAATATTGCGCTTTGGAAGTGGTTTATTGAAATATCATTGCGTGAGTACAGCCGTACCTATAAACAGCTTGGAATAGAGTTCGACTCCTACAACGGCGAGAGTTTCTATTCAGACAAAATGCCCGCGGTTGTAGAAGAACTCAAGGAAAAGAAGCTTATGACCATCGATGACGGTGCATCTATCATAAATCTCGATGAATACAAAATGCCGCCATGTCTTATTTTGAAGCGAGACGGTTCCACGCTTTATCCTGCACGGGATATTGCGGCGGCACTTTATCGGAAAAAAACCTACGATTTTGATAAAAATATCTATGTCACCTCTGCAGGTCAGAGTCTGCACTTTGCGCAGTGGTTCAAGGTTGTGGAGCTCATGGGTTATGATTGGGCGAGCAAGCTCATTCATGTTCCATACGGAACCGTTTCAATCAACGGCGCAAAGCTGGCGACACGAACGGGTAATGTTATTCTTCTTAAAGATCTCTTCGCAGAGTCCATTGAGAAAGTCGGAAAGATCATGGAGGAAAAGAATGCAAATCTCGAGAACAAGGAAGAGGTTGCCGAGGCTGTTGGCGTTGGCGCTATTATCTTCCACTACCTCATGAACAGCCGTATCAAGGATATTAACTTCATTTTAGAGGATGCTCTTAACTTTGACGGAAACACAGGTCCGTATGCTCAGTACACCTATGCACGTACTTGCTCTATTATTGAAAAGGCAGACGGAGTACCCACAATTATCCCCGATGCATCCATGGTAACTGACCCGTCTGAGAAGTCGCTTCTTAAAACGCTCTCCATCTTTCCCGAGAAGGTGCTTGATGCCATAAATGAGCTTGAGCCTTCGGTTATTACTCGTTATATCCTCGATGTTTGTGCGGCATTTAACCGTTTCTATCACGAGTGCCAGATAGTTACTGCACCCGATGCAAAGATTCGCGATTTCCGTGTTGCGCTGACATCCTGTGTGCGTTCGGTACTGGGTAAAGCGTTTGAACTTATATGCATGAAAAAAACAGAAAAGATTTAAAATTATTTAGGAGATAAGTATCATGTCAGGACACAGCAAATGGAAAAACATAATGCATAAGAAGGAGAAAACCGATGCACAGCGTGCAAAGATTTTCACCAAAATCGGTAAGGAAATGGCAGTTGCTGTTAAAGAAGGGGGAGCAGATCCCGTTTCAAACTCAAAGCTTGCCGCGCTTATCGCCAAGGCAAAGGCAAACAACGTGCCTAACGACAACATTGACCGAATTATCAAGAAAGCATCCTCCGCTGACAGTGCGGATTACGAGGAGATAGTATACGAAGGCTACGGTCCTTGCGGCGTGGCTGTTATAGTTAAGGCTACCACAGACAATCGAAACCGTACTGCTTCCGACGTGCGTCACTATTTTGATAAGTTTGGCGGCAACCTCGGTACTACCGGTTGCGTTTCCTTCATGTTTGAGGACAAAGGTGTTATCATTATCGAAAATGACGGTAAAGTAAATGAAGATCAGCTAATGGAGGACGCGCTTGAGGCAGGTGCGGCAGATTTTGCTGCTGAGGAAGGCGCATTTGAAATTTCTACTGAGCCTGACGATCTTGAAGCAGTCCGAACATCACTTGCCGATAATGGCTATGCCATAGTTTCTGCCGATACGGATAAGATACCCTCAAGCTACGTTTCCCTGACAGGTGAGGATGATATTAAGAATATGTCAAAGCTTATTGAGGCTCTTGAGGACAATGACGATGTCATCGAGGTATACCACAACTGGGAGAATCCTGACGATATATAAGTGAACTGACGGTAACGCTTTGGGGCGTTATGGGGCATCACAGTTCTGAAAGAGGGCTTTTCTAAGAACATCAGAAAGAGTAATTTAGAACAATGTCAGCGCGAGTACCTTCTTTAAATAAGCGGCATATTGATCCTTATGTAAACACAAACCGCCATACGAAAAATGATCTTTTCGTATGGCGGTTTTTTATTAATTTTTAACTCTTGCCTGCCTGTTGTATGCTTCGGCAAGGGCGTTCCATGTGATTTTATCCACATCTCCCGTAACGGGAATACCGTGGGAACGCTGAAATGCTCTTACATCGTCTCCGTTTTCCTTTCCGTAAGT
>JAZNFI010000010.1:0-6169 GCA_045589075.1 Candidatus Flemingiibacterium sp. | reverse complement strand
GGGGATATATCAATCCTTGCAGTCGTACCAACTCTTGCCGACCGTGCAGGACACCGTAAGTGGAACTGTAAGCGAAACGCACCTTTCCATCTCACGAACCAGGATTTCGCGTGCCGCTTCGGCATCTGCCTCCGATGCCTCCACCATAAGCTCGTCATGGACCTGCAAAATGAGCCGCGCGTCAAGTCCGCTTTCGCGCAGAGCTCTGTCTGCCTTGACCATGGCAATTTTGATTATGTCGGCGGCACTTCCCTGAATGGGACTGTTCATAGCAACGCGCTCGCCGAACTGCCTTATAACAGCTTTTGATGAGGTGAGCTCTGGTATGTCGCGGCGACGGCCGAACATAGTTGTAACGTATCCATTTTCCGCCGCCTGCTTCACGATGTTTTCAAGGTAAGCGGCAACCTTTGGGTACTTTGCAAGATACGCGTTTATATACTCGCCTGCCTGCTTTTTGGTAACGCCTATATCCTGGGCAAGCGAGAAATCGGAGATTCCGTAAACTATACCGAAATTCACAGCTTTTGCGCGCTTTCTCATCTCAGAAGTAACTGCTTCCAGCGGTACTCCGAATGCCTGTGACGCCGTAACCGTGTGAATGTCAATGCCGTTTACGAAGGCTTCTGTCATGGTTTCGTCCCCCGAAATGTGAGCAAGCAGACGAAGCTCAATCTGGGAATAGTCAGCATCTATAAGCACTCTTCCCTCTCCGCTTGGAATAAAGAAGCGGCGAAGCTCACGACCAAGCTCGGTTCTTACGGGAATATTCTGTAAATTCGGTTCGGTTGAGGAAAGACGTCCCGTGGCGGTAACAGTCTGATTGAAGCTCGTGTGTATTTTTCCGTTTTCGTCGGCAGCTTTTACAAGCCCCTCACCGTAGGTGGAACGGAGCTTTGTAAGCTGACGGTAGTCTAAAATATCCTGTACAACCTTGTGCTCACGGGCAAGTTTTTCAAGAATATCGGCACTTGTGCTGTATGAGCCGTTCTTGTTCTTTTTGCCGTGAGGAAGTCCCATTTTTTCAAACAGCACCTCTGAAAGCTGCATCGGGGAATTAATATTGAATTCACAGCCTGCCGCAAAATATATTTGCTCGCGAAGTCCCTCTGCAGCGGCAGAAAGAAGAGCCGAAAACTCCGTAATTCCTGCCGTATCAACCTTAAAACCTGTCATCTCCATCGAAGCAAGAACTGCAGCGAGAGGCTGCTCGATTTCATATAGCAGCGAACCCTGACCTCGCTCGTTAATGATGCGTGAAAGCTCACCTTTAATCCTTAACAGATGTGATGCGTCAAATCCTTCCGAAGAATCTCCGAGGAAACGAAGCTTCAGTCTGTCGGGAGTCAGCTTGTTGTCGGTGGGGTCAACCACGTAGGCGGCAAGCATAACGTCGAAGCCAAACACGGTGTCGGGGTCAAAACCGCACTTGGTGTAGAGGGATTTTGAGTCGTAAACGCACAAGCGTGCTCCCTCTCTATAAAGGCTTTCAACACATTCTGCAACGTCGCCGCCCGTTGCACTGTACACTTTTTCGGGTACGGTTGCAAAGGTGCATTTTTCGTCTGCAGTAAAGGCAAGCATCTCACCGCCGTCAGCTATGGCTGCCCTTGCCGCCGCCATAATGTTTTCGCAGGATATAACGGGGGCGTTAGCTTGAGAAGGCTCACAAGCTCCTTCACCCAAAGCACTCCCTTCAAGACCGAACCGCTTTATAAGTGCGGAAAATTCAAGCTTTTCAAAAAGCTTCAAAAGTTCTCCTTTTAAAGCCACTCGGTCAGAGTCAAAATTTTCAAGCTCGCTTGCTGTAACGCCAATGGGAGCGTCCTTAATAATAGTGGCAAGCCACTTCGAAAGATATGCGGAATCCCTGCCGTCAATAAGCTTCTGACGCTGTCCAGCCTTGATAGAAGGGTCGTCTATGTTTTCGTAAACTCCGTCGAGAGTTGCAAAGTCGGAAATCAGCTTAAATGCTGTCTTTTCTCCTATTCCCGGAACACCCGGTATGTTGTCGGACGAGTCGCCCATAAGGGCTTTTACGTCAACGAAACGGTCGGGAGTGATGCCGTATTTATCTTTGAACATTTGTGCATCAAACATGACCGTGTCGGCATTGGTGGCAAGCATTACGGTGACGTTTTCGCCAATTAGCTGGAGTGAATCACGGTCCCCCGTCAGAATATAAGCGTGAGCACCGTTTTCTGCCGCAAGAGCCGAAAGTGTGCCTAGAATATCGTCAGCCTCATAGCCTTCAACCTCAAGCACCCGGGCACCCATAGTACGGGCGCAATCCTTGGCGTAAGGAAGCTGCACGGCAAGCTCTTCCGGCATACCCTTTCTGGTAGCCTTATATCCCTCAAAACCCTTGTGTCTGAAGGTGGGAGCGCGCATGTCGAAAGCTACGGCAAGGCTGTCGGGCGAAACCGAATCTATAGCCTTTTTGAGTATATTCACAAACCCGTAAACTGCGTTGGTGGGAATTCCGTCCTTGGTGGTAAGTGGGCGTATTCCGTAAAAAGCACGGTTAAGTATGCTGTTGCCGTCAACGGCAAGTAAAGTTTTCATAGTATTTCCTATGCTTCAAAAGCTTCCTTTCAACATTTTTGCGGCTGTAAATTACCGGAGATGACTCCGGAAATTGAAATATATAATAATTATATCACAAAACAAGCGTTCTGTCACTATGTTTTGAAAAATTTACTATATTTCTTTCGTAATTCAAAATATTAACATTCGGTTTACAATTATGAAACACTATGTATGGATATAATTTTACCGACCTATGATATAATATATTTAATTATCGTCAAAATTTTTTAGGCAAACGGAAGACAATTAAAATTTCTAACCGAAAGGGGCAAAAAAGTGTCGAAGGCTCCCATAAACCATAACTCACAGAATGTACCGAGTAATGTAACAAAAACAGCAAACAGAGCCAAGGCGGACGAATATTACGGTAAGGTTTCGGTAAAATTCCGCATAGCTAAATACGTTTCGGTCTTTTGTCTTATAGTATTTCTGATTTTTTCCTTTACCTTTCTCAGAAAGGATATTACCCTTGAAAATCTGCGCTACCTGCTTAAGTTTATAAGCTTTACCAATACTGAAACTTCAATATCTGCGGCAAAAATCAATTACGCCTCGGGGGAACCGAACAGACTTGAGCTGTTTATCGGAGATCTCTGTACCCTTTCACCGGAGGGCTACGCCCTCTATGACTCAAGAGGAAATCAGATTATGTCAGAGGATATTAGCTATTCCTCTCCCGTACTTAAAATAAGCGGCAAATATGCTCTCTGCTTTGATATTGACGGCAGTAATTATTCGGTATTCAACACCTTCACAAAGCTTTACGAGGGACAAACAGACTATATTATTACAGACGGGGATATAGCCATGGACGGCAGCTTTGTAATAGCATCCTCGTCAAGAGAATACAGGACAGCAATAACACTTTTCAACGATGATTTTACAGCATATTCAAACATTTACAAAAACGATTACCTCATGGCGCTGGAAATGTCTGATGACGGTAAGTATCTTGCTGTTATGACCTCCACAGTAAACGAAGGTGAATTTGTAACAAATGTTGAGCTGATAGTTCCGGGAGAAAACTCCGCAAAGCACAGATGCTCGCTCCGGGGTTTGGGCTACGAATTCTATTTTCTTAACGATGGCTATGCCGCGGTAACAGATGAGGCGTTATACTTCCTTGACGAAAATCTGAATCCCGTGAGTGTCAGCATACATGATTCTCAGCTTGCAATGACACACTCCTCAGGCAAGTATGTGGTATGTATGTATCCCGAGGGTATAATCGGCAACAGCTACACGGCAAGAATTTACGATATGACGGGAAAGAAAGTGTTCGAGGATGTGTTCTCGGGCAAACTCACAGCGGTAGATTCGATAGATGGCGGAGATTATATATTCATTCTTACCGGCACCACGCTCACCCGTATAAATCTTATCAATAAGAAGCTTTCCGAATTGACGGTCAACAAGGACGCTATCGACATTTTGGCATCCGGCATAAATTCTGTGCTCGCGGCCTATAAAAACTACGCTCTGACCTACGACCTGTCTGAAATCCAGGAGCACTACTATATAAAACATGAAGAAGATGCCGTAACCGAAACTTCATATGATTCACCGTCATCCGCACAAGATGACACAAGCGATCAAACCGACGGTTCTTCCCGGGATACCAATGACTCTGCGTCATCAGAAATTGACAAAGCCGAGGAAGCCTATACAGATACCGGTATGTTACCGATAGCAGCAGACGAATCATCAGAAGAAATATCAGAATAACGTCAACCTAAATATCACTTGAAAAGGAATTAACAAATGAGTCTTTTTATCGACCTTATTATAACCGTTTGTGCCATCCTTGCGATATACCTCGGTATAAAAAGAGGATTTATTCGCTCGGTGATGCAGTTTTTATCTATAATAGTTGCGATAATCGCCGTTGTAATTTTGACAGAGCCGGTATCTGCTTGGCTTTGCGATGCCTTTGTAGCAGAAAAAGTCACTGCACTGACAGAGGACTCATTAGAAGGGATTGTAGGTAAAACCGAGGAGATTTTTGACCTTGACAGACTGCTTGGCGATTCACTTGAAATACTAACCGACATCGCAGAGCGTTTTTCAGTGGATATTGAAACGCTTATAGAGGAGAGCAGAAACTCTTTAACTGCTCTCACGGAAAAACAGGCACTTAAAACCATGTCAGAGAGTATTGCCAGCCCCACTGCCGATGCAATAAGCACAGTGCTCGCTGTAATACTGGTTTTTGTCGTAACCATGGTGGTTATGTTTATAATTTCCCGAATACTTGAGTTTGTGTGCCGGATTCCCGCGCTCAAAAAGCTAAATACGTTTCTGGGATTTCTTTTTGGAGTGTGCAGTGCGGCGCTGACAATCCTGGTGCTTTCGAATATTGCTGTGGGACTTGTCACTTCCCTTGAGGCTGTCAACAGCCTGGTGTTTAATGAAACTGTCATCGACAGTTCTCTCATTTTACGGTTTATAACTGCTAATAATCTTATCTTTTTCTGATAAGCAAAATATATTATATCCAATGCTGAAAGGAATCATTATCTATGGAAATGTGCGCAAGATGCCGCAAGCGTGTAGCTGTGGTGTATGTCACAAAAATTGAAAACGGCGAAACCGTTACCGAGGGCATTTGTCTCAAATGTGCGAGGGAGCTCGGCATTAAGCCTGTAAACGATATTCTCGAAAAGATGGGGGTTCCCGCTGATCAAGTAGAGGAGCTTGACCGTGAGTTTGAGGAAATGGCGGAATCCATGACCGAAATTCAGGCAGTTGATCCTACTGAGGAAAGCGGCGGCAGGGCTCCCTCAATAAATCTTTCGGAGCTTTTCGGAAGCTTTGGAATGGGAAGACCCGATAAGGACAGCAAAAAGGAAAAAGCAGAGCAAAAGAATGACGGCAAGCCCAAGGGCGCACCGGCTAAACTGAAATATCTTACAAATTACTGCAAAAATCTCACCGCAGCAGCCAAAAACGGTGAGCTTGACAGAATAGTCGGGCGCGAACGGGAGCTTGACCGCGTAATACAGATATTGTCGCGCCGCCAGAAGAATAACCCGTGTCTCATCGGTGAGCCGGGCGTCGGCAAGACCGCAATCGCCGAGGCACTGGCACTGAAAATTGCCGAGGGCAATATATCGCCGAGACTTTGCGATAAGCAGGTGTATCTTGTGGACCTCACTGCCCTTGTTGCAGGCACACAGTTCAGAGGTCAGTTTGAATCCAGGATACAAGGGCTCATAGGCGAGGTTAAATCCCAAGGGAATGTCATACTGGTTATAGATGAGGTTCACAACATCATGGGAGCCGGCGAAGCTGAAGGAGCAATGAATGCCGCTAACATTTTGAAGCCCGCCCTTTCAAGAGGAGAAATCCAGGTCATAGGCGCTACAACTATGAACGAATACCGTAAATATATAGAAAAGGACTCCGCACTTGAACGCCGTTTTCAGCCTGTTATCGTAAATGAACCGTCGGTAGAGGAGGCAGTTCAGATAGTAAAGGGTATCAAGCATTATTACGAGGACTTTCACAAGGTAACCATAAGCGATGAAATAGCTCATCGCGCTGTTACTCTCTCGGAACGTTATATCACCGACCGTTTTCT
>JAZNFI010000009.1:0-5357 GCA_045589075.1 Candidatus Flemingiibacterium sp. | reverse complement strand
TTAGAGCTCTTACCGACTCTGTCGCGGAGATAGTAAAGCTTAGCACGTCTAACCTTACCGCGTCTGATGATTTCAACCTTTTCAACATTTGGTGAATGTACGGGGAATGTCTTCTCCACACCGCAGCCGTAGGAAACACGTCTTACAGTGAAGGTCTCGGAAATTCCGCCGCCGTTCTTGGCAATGATAGTGCCTTCGAAAAGCTGAATTCTCTCTCTTGTACCCTCTTTGATCTTGTTGTGAATTCTTACGGTGTCACCAACATTGAGAACGGGTACGTTTTCTTTTAACTGCTCATTTGTAAAAGCCTTAATAAGATCCATTTTGGCTTCCTCCTTAAAAATATAAGTGACGTAAAGCATTCATGCAGAGCAATGCAGCGGACTGCTTCAGCCATGCATTCTCACCGAGGGCGGACACACAGCAAGAGTATTATACCACATATTCCCGCAAATTGCAATAGTTTTTTTCAAAAAAACCATAGCATTCTGCCGATAAATCAGGATTTTTTTGTTGATTTTCCGTCACACTGGTAAAAATTCTATGCTTCACTTTACTTTTCGGGCAGAATATGTTAAAATGAATGTATGCGGTCAACCATGGTATAAAGTGATACCGCCCATCATTCACGAAAGGAGTCACGCGCAGCATGCAGAACTACCAAAACGTCATGAGACAGCAATCCTCAAAGCAGGTGACAGCGAGAACTCAGCACATTCATTATTCTCCAAGAAAAGATACACCTGTGAGCGTTAAATACGAACGCATATCTCCAATAAAGCCATCTTCGGCAAATCCGAACAAATTATCAGGTAACGCAGTGAGGAAGACCGTACCCATGCCGAAAAAAGGCACCGTACTTCGCGATTTTCTGTTCGGCTTTACGGTTGGGCTTGTTGTTTTCGGCATCGCAGCAGCGATTATCTGCAATGCGCTTTTAAAGCTTATTTGATGAGACTCGATAAACTTATGTCCGAGCTTGGTATTCTAAGCCGAAGTGAGTGCAAAAAGGCAGTAAAGGCAGGACAGATAACCGTAGACGGCACAGTACCGAAATCATCCGACCTGCACGTTGACCCGAACACGGATGAAATTGCTTTTCTCGGACAAAAGATATGCTATAAGAAATTCACCTACATCATGTTAAACAAGCCCGAGGGTTACGTTTGTGCTACCGATGATAAGCGCGAACAAACAGTACTCGACCTTCTCGGAGATAGAGAACACCGCTTGGGACTTTTTCCATGCGGAAGGCTTGATAAAAACACCCTGGGTCTTCTTATCCTCACAAATGACGGTGAGCTGTGCCACAGACTTCTTTCGCCTAAGCACCACGTTTCAAAGGTGTATTATTTCAAAGCGGAAAGGCGAATTACAGAGGATGATAAGCTTCGGCTTGAAGCAGGGGTAAACCTTGACGGAGAAATTACGAAGCCTGCGAAGCTTATGCTTTTTGATGGCGAAATGAGCGGACATCTCACCATAACCGAAGGTAAATTTCATCAGGTGAAGCGTATGCTTGAAGCCGTATGCAACAAGGTCACATACCTTGAGCGTGTGGAATTTGCGGGAATCCCTCTTGATACCGCTCTCAAGCGAGGACAGTGGCGTGAGCTTACCGCAGAGGAAGAAGCCCATTTGCAGACCTTCAGGGCGTGAATTTTAAAATTTAGCAGGAAATACACTGTAAGGAGAACATTATGGATATTATCAAAACCCTTGCCTCAGAGCTGAACCTTGGTGAAGACCAGGTAAAAAAGACTGTCGCCCTTATTGACGACGGCAATACAATTCCCTTTATTGCCCGCTACCGTAAAGAGGTAACAGGCTCGCTTGACGATGAGACGCTCCGTGAGCTTTCCGACAGACTGAATTACCTTCGCTCACTTGAAGAAAGGAAAGCGGAGGTTCACAATCTTATTTCGGAGCAGGGCAAGATGACCCCCGAAATTGAGGCGGCAATTTCAGCAGCAAAAATACTCACCGAGGTTGAGGATATTTACCGCCCATACCGCCCCAAGCGCAAAACCCGTGCTTCCGTGGCAAGAGAAAAGGGTCTTGAGCCCCTTGCCGAAGCCATAATAGCACAGCTTGAAACCTATACCCCCACACTTGACGAGCTTGCAACGTCACTTATCGACCCCGAAAAAGGAGTGGAAACGGCAGAGGACGCTTTCGCAGGAGCTTGTGACATAATAGCTGAAGATATTTCCGACAATGCCGATTACAGAAAGCACATCCGCGCCCTCACACTTGATTGGGGTGAGCTTGTTTCAGTGGCGGCAAAGGAAGAGGACTCGGTATATGCACAGTACTACGACTATAAAGAAAGACTCAAAAAAGTCCCCGGTTACCGTACCCTTGCCATAAACCGAGGCGAGAAAGAGGAATTTTTAAAGGTATCCCTTTCCATGGACAGCGAAATCGTACTTAACAATCTTTACGCAAGGATACTTGCAAAGAACGAATCCCCTGCAAAGGTGTATATAGAGAGCGCGATAGTTGATAGCTATAACAGACTTATCGCCCCCTCTATTGAGCGTGAAATACGTTCTGCTATGTTCGACGATGCCTGTGAAGCGGCAATAAAGGTATTTGAGGTGAATCTCAAAAATCTTCTTATGCAGCCGCCGCTCAAGGGCAAAACCGCCCTTGGATATGACCCCGGTTACAGAAACGGCTGTAAGCTCGCGGTAGTTGACAAAACCGGCAAGGTGCTGGACACCGCCGTTATATATCCTATGAAGCCGCAAGAGCGTATCGAGGAGGCTAAACGCATAGTGAAGCGCCTTATTGCAGCTCACAACGTAGGCGTTATCGCCATCGGAAACGGAACCGCATCGAAGGAAAGCGAAATATTCATAGCAGGTCTCTTAAAGGAGATAGACGGAGATGTTAAATATGCCGTTATCAGCGAGGCAGGCGCATCTGTTTATTCTGCATCCAAGCTTGCTACGGAAGAATTTCCCGACTATGACGTAATGCAGAGAAGTGCCATTTCAATAGCACGCAGGCTTCAGGACCCTCTTGCTGAACTTGTAAAAATTGACCCCAAAGCTATCGGCGTGGGTCAGTACCAGCACGACATGAAGCCAGCAAGACTTGATGAGGCACTTGGCGGTGTTGTGGAAAACTGCGTTAATACAGTTGGTGTTGACGTAAACACCGCATCCCATTCCCTGCTCTCCTATGTAGCAGGTATTAATTCAACTGCTGCTAAAAATATCGTAAAATACCGCGAGGAGAACGGCGAATTCAAGTCCCGTGCCGAGATAAAGAAGGTTCCCAGAATCGGCGACAAGGCATTTCTGCAGTGTGCAGGCTTCCTTCGCGTTTCCGGCGGACGCGAGATACTCGACTGCACCGGTGTTCACCCCGAAAGCTACGATACGGCAAGGAAGCTGCTTGACAAGTTCGGATACACCTCGGAGGACGTAAGACTTTCAAGGCTTGCGGGACTTCGGGACAAGATAAAAAAAGAGGGCTTTGAGACCGTGTGTACAGAGCTTTCAGTGGGCAAACCCACTCTTTCCGATATAATAGATGAGCTTGAAAAGCCCGGCCGAGACGTTCGTGACAGCCTTCCTCAAACGGTACTGCGCGATGATATACTTGACATTGCCGATCTTAAGCCCGACATGATAGTTACGGGTACCGTGCGTAATGTCATAGATTTCGGTGCTTTCGTAGACATCGGAGTACATCATGACGGACTTGTGCACATATCGGAAATATGCAATCGTTTTATCAAACACCCAAGCGAGGTTCTTTCGGTAGGTGATGTTGTTGAAGTTAAAATAAAGTCGGTAGACCTCAAAAAACAGAGGATCGCCCTGACCATGAAATTTTAAATGTTAAGAATAAGAAAAAGGAGAAGAAAACAGCCTGCTTCACTGGCGATGACACTGGTTGCAATAGCAGCAGCCATAGCGTTCATTGCCCTCTGCGAACATTCTCCGAGGTTCTCTCAAATATTTTCTCCCTTCATCGAAGAAATCACTGGGAGAAGCAACATATATGCCACTCTTCCCCCTGACACCGTTGAAGTACATGTGATAGATGTGGGACAAGCTGACAGTACGGTAATACGCTGTCCGGAAGGGGTGATTCTCATTGACGCGGGAACCTCCGCATCCGAATACAAGCTTGAAGCTCATCTTGACTGTCTCAACATCAAAACTATTGATTATCTGATCTGTACACATCCTCACGATGACCACATTGGCGGTGCTGACATGATAGTGAGAGAATACTCGGTAACAAATCTCCTGATATGTAACGAGAATTATAACACAATGGCAGGCGATTCGCTCAAGCTGTCCGCCGATAAAAAAGGGCTTACAGCCTACGCCCCTGAGCCGGGCGAAGTATTCACGCTGGGCGACGTATCCTTCACAGTGCTGGGTCCCATCGCTCATTCAGACAACTTAAACAACATGAGTATCGTCATCATGCTTGAATACGGTGACACGTCATTTCTATTTACAGGCGATGCAGAGAAAGCCTCCGAAGACGCTATCTTGGAAATGTTTGATGAGGAAGTTCTCGACTGCGATTTCTACAAAGTTGGACACCACGGCGGAGCATCGTCCTCCACAGAGACATTTCTCTCTGTCATCACTCCCGAAATAGCCGTGATCTCCTGCGGTAAAGACAATGAATACGCTCACCCCAACGAGCAAGTGCTCAAACGGCTTTCAGATGTGGGATGCGATAAAGTTTTCCGTACCGATCAGCAAGGAACTGTGGTAATCAGATCGGACGGCAGAGACCTGACAGTGTATTCTCAGAAAGGCTGACTCCATCGTCAAAAAACGTGCACATCTAACATAATCGTATTTTTTTGTCGCGGCAGGCAAAATATGAGCTTTCTATTGACAAGTTGACAATTAAGAGGTATAATGATACTATTATACCTACAACATTTTGAAAGGATAACCATTATGGCAAACGAAAAAAAGCTGGTGGAAGCTATCACGTCAATGGACGTTGATTTCGCACAGTGGTACACCGATATTTGTAAAAAGGCAGATCTTATCGACTATTCCAGCGTAAAGGGCTGTATGATAATAAGACCTTACGGATACGCTATTTGGGAAAACATTCAGAAAATACTCGATACCCGCTTCAAAGAGCTTGGTCACGAGAATATCTATATGCCTATGTTTATCCCCGAATCTTTGCTCCAAAAGGAAAAGGATCACGTAGAGGGCTTTGCGCCCGAGGTGGCTTGGGTCACCCATGGTGGTAGCGAGAGACTCCAAGAGAGACTGTGCGTACGCCCCACCTCTGAAACCTTATTCTGTGAGCATTATGCCAATATTATTCGTTCCTACCGCGACCTGCCCAAGCTGTAT
>JAZNFI010000008.1:0-2933 GCA_045589075.1 Candidatus Flemingiibacterium sp. | reverse complement strand
TGGTTGACGTTTTGGATTTTCACTTTCGTGATACGCCAACATGTCCTTTGGTTTGCTCTCCCCGAGAGCTGACGTTTGATTTCGATTAAAGTTTAATCTCAATCTCGACGCCGGCGGGTAATTCAAGTCCCATCAGAGCTTCGACTGTCTTCTGCGAGGGCTTCACTACGTCGATGAGTCTCTTGTGAGTTCTCAGCTCAAACTGCTCGCGGCTGTCCTTATACTTGTGAACAGCACGAAGGATCGTAACGACTTCCTTCTCGGTAGGGAGCGGAATCGGACCGGAAACAGCTGCACCGTTTCTCTTTGCGGTCTCAACGATCTTCTGAGCGGCCTGATCAACGAGTGTGTGATCGTAGCTTTTCAGACGAATTCTGATCTTTTCCTTGACTGCCATGGTTTTGCCTCCTTTTTCGTAATGGAGGGCGGTTTTGCTCAAACACTGTGTCGGGTGTTTCCTAAGCTCCCATACAAAAACCGCACTAAACTCATACGAGAAAAACGCGGGTATGCGAAGCTTAAAAACATACGGCACAAGTGCCTGATTGACAACGCCCGGTTAAATATCGGACATACTCCGGCGGAAATTACCCAGCAAAAGCAGGCTTCGTGTACTGCTTGGCTGCAACCTCCCGCCATTAAACGCACGTCAACTCCTACATTATACAACATAATGCTGAAAATGTCAATAGTTTTATAAGAAAAACGTTCCGTGCCCAAAAAGAAATATTTGTAGAATTTTCGGTCAGTTTTTTATGCAAAATGCACTATATAAATTATGACATTACCACACCAGCACATTTCACACAGTATTTTTCATACAAAGCACCATTTGTTAACACCCCATTCATATATGTGATATATAATTACAGCATCGGATATATATATTCAGGATATTGAGGAATGAAACATGAAAAAATACAACCCGACTCTATTCACATTTTTTGCCATAACTGCAATAGCATCACTGATTTCAGTAATCGTTCGCTGTGTTCTCACTGCAACTGTCCTTGACGCAGAATACGGTGTCTACCGCAACGGCGAGTTACTCCCTGTTTTCTACCATATTATATTAGCACTTGCATGCATAGCTTTTGCGGTCGTTGCATTTTTGAAAACGCCGCAGCGGGATACACGCTACAGCATCCCCAATTCCGATTTCACCGTTTTTGCATGCTTTGCCGCCGCATTTCTCATGTTTTTGCGTATTGCACTTCTCTCTTACAATATTGTCATACTCGGAGCCAACTATTCCACATTTGATATTCTTGAGATTATTTTTTCCATTCCTGCGATAATTTACTTTATTGCACTGCCCATAAACAAGTCGAATATTCTCTTAGCGATCACTTCATTCTCTCCCATAGCATGGTGCGCAGTTAGTCTCATACGCGTATATTTTGATAATTCTCTGCTTATGACTTCTCCGAATAAAATAATTTCGCAGGTCGCGCTTGTTTTCGGAATGTTGTACTTCCTTAACGAGTCGCGTAATCAACTTGGAATATTCTCGCATAAATTCTTTACAGCTTCAGCTTTTGCGGCATCGGTAATGCTGTTCACTTCCGCTTTACCAAACCTTTTCATGTACGATCTGCTTGCCATCGGCGATTCTGACAGCTTTATCACTTACGCCATATGTGCAGTCCTTGGACTATATATTATAGGAAGACTGTGTGCATACGCAAATAATCCAACCTCCGAAAAGAATCCGTCGGATATACAGTACGACTGCAGCGAAGAATAGCAAAAAATTTCCGACTGTCAATACAGGTAATATAAACAAGGCAGACACGCTTAGCTTACGTGTCTGCCTTTCTTCATGCATTCGGACTCTGTTCTATTATCTTAATGCCTATGGGATCAATACCTGCCTGCTCGTATACAATTTCCTTGATCTGCGAGAGCTCATTGGGAAGCAATCCGTCAGAGCGTACGATAATACTTGCACTTCCCTCACCGATAACAGCAACACATTCCTCAAAGCCCTTGGATTTGATAAGTGTTTCGATGTTAGCCTCTGCCTGTATCTCCGAAGCGATGCGGCTGATATCATTTGAAGCCTGCTCTTTGGAAGTCATGTCGGCTGTAGAGCTGTCAACTACAGTCTGTAATACAGCAAGTGCCTGATCACGTGCCTGCTTGCGGTTTAACTGCGCAGAAGCAAAATATGCATCCTCTCCGCTGTTATCAACTGATTCATTTTCATCACGCTCAAGTCCGGTACCAAGAACATCGCCCTCACCTACAACGGGAGCAGAATTTCCGAACATGATAAAATTCAGAATTACTGCAATACCAATAAGAAGCACAGAACCTGCTATCACAATATTCCGTGTCCCGATCTTACCGATAACTTCCTTGATTTTTCGGGTATATTTGGCAAATCTTTCGCTTTTAGCGGCAGGTACAAGCTCACCCCCGGAGCTGCTGTTTGTGTCATTCATAATATTTTCGTCCATTATGTTTCCCCTTTCGTTTTTATGTGTTACATAAATATGCCGGTAAATGGGCTTTTATGCAAGATATATCTTATTTTGATCCAACTATGCTGACCGAATCGGAAGAAACGGAAAAAAGCGCACAAAGCATTTCCGTCAGCTTCAATTTGACCGTTGCATCATCGCCTCCGCGGCACACTACGGCAATGCCTCTTATCCGCGGCATAAGCTCTCCGGTAGGCACTAATCCTCCGGAAGTGGTAACATACTCAAGCCGCTCATTTTTGTTCTCACCGTCATGACTTTGCTGGGCGTTGAATGCATACATTTGCTCACCAAACGTATCAAGTGTTATCATGACCGACACGTCCGAAACGCCATAAATTCGTTCACACAGCTCCTTGACTCTTTTTTCAAGATCACTTATATCTGAATATGCGGTATAATCAGGTGGATTTTCCTGCTTACCCTCTACAGCACCAAACAGCATAA
>JAZNFI010000007.1:0-6699 GCA_045589075.1 Candidatus Flemingiibacterium sp. | reverse complement strand
GAGTTTGATTGAGTTAGTTATACATAAAAAGTTGCGAACCCACAGCAGAATTACTTGCTGTGGGTTCGCAGTCTTAATTATTATACTTCCAGCACTGTTATAAGCTTAATACAATATTAACCGTTAACATTGTAATTTTTGGAAAGAAGATTCATTGATTTAAGCAGTTTATGTAAGTAAATAAAAGGACCTACAACTATAAAGCTTCCAAGAACATTCCATCCCCAGAATGAACCAGCACCAAAGCTATACGAAATACCTCTGCGATTTAACTCGCTGCCAATTCTGCTTGAAATTCTGTGGAACCATACAATTGGAGCTATACCGAATGTCAGCCAAGAGAAAACAAAATACAACAAACAGTAATGCATTGTCTTCTTTCCGTCATATCTTCCTGCAATGATGTTAATATCAGTGCTGACAGCAGACATTACTACCAGACCATAAATGCCAAAAGTGATTAAAGAAAGCAAAATATACTTAATTAATCCCCTGTTTGTTTTCAGCTGACCTACCGGTCTGCTGTTCTGCGCATCAGCAACCGAGCATCCGCAGCTGACACATACTGCCGCATCATCATTAACCTGGTTTCCGCATTTTGAGCAATATTTCATATTAATTTCTCCTGATGTTATCGCAATTTATTTTTTATTATTACACTACAATTATATCACGCAGAAATAATTTTGTCAAGTATCATCGATTATTGTTGAATTTTCTCCCAATGCACCGTTGTTGACCATGAAACAATAAATGCTCTGCCATAAAAAGCAGAGCATTTTTGTTTAATGTTTAATTATGCGGTTTAAAACGGAGTGTTGTCAAAGTGTTGTCAAACCACCTTGCACACTGCCAAAACCCCAGTAAAATAAGGCTTTTCGAGGGTTTTGTATTATTCCCACTCAATAGTTCCCGTAGGCTTGGGCGTGAGGTCATATACCACGCGGTTTATGCCCTCAACCTCGGTTATAATGCGGTTTACAATCTTGTGGAGCACCGCATAGGGAATCTCCTCAATAGTAGCGGTCATGGCATCCTTGGTATTTACGGCACGGATGATTGCAGGCCAGCCCTCGTAACGCTCGCTGTTGCGTACGCCTACCGACTTCATATCGGGAATGGAGATAAAATACTGCCATACGGTCTTTGCAAGTCCGCAGTTATCAAACTCCTCACGAAGGATAGCGTCAGCCTCACGGAGTGCGTTAAGCCTGTCACGGGTAATAGCTCCGAGGCAGCGCACGCCGAGTCCGGGGCCGGGGAATGGCTGACGGTCAACCATTTCAGAGGGAAGACCGAGTGCACGGCCAACCTCGCGCACCTCATCCTTATAAAGAAGCTTGATAGGCTCAACAAGCTCGAAGGTCATATATTCGGGAAGTCCGCCCACGTTGTGGTGCGCCTTAACCGCTTTCTTGCCGTTGCTTTCGAGAATGTCGGGGTAGATAGTTCCCTGTGCAAGGAAAGATATGCCGTCAAGCTTCTTCGCTTCCTCGTCAAACACCTTTATAAATTCGCCGCCAATAATTTTTCTCTTCTTTTCGGGGTCAGCAACGCCATCAAGAAGGTTAAGGAAACGGTCGGTAGCGTCAACGTAAACAAGGTTTGCATCGAGTCCGTTTTTGAATATATCAATAACCTGCTCGCTTTCGCCCTTACGCATAAGACCGTGGTTAACGTGCACGCAAACCAGCTGCTTGCCGATAGCCTTAATAAGAAGTGCGGCAACAACCGAGCTGTCTACACCGCCCGAAAGAGCGAGGAGCACCTTCTTGTCGCCTACCTGCGCGCGCACCGCGGCAACCTGCTCGGCGATAAATTTGTCTGCAAGCTCACGAGTGGTAATGCGAGCCATAGATTCAGGTCTGATATTATTCATAAACATTCCTCCGTTAATTTAAAGCGGATACCATTCTCCGCTTGAATTCTTACTAGTATATGATACCACAAAAAAGTCGTTTTTTCAAGTGGTTTACAAAAAAAACACAAGCTTTTTACATTTTTTCACATTTACACAATTTTGCCTCTCACAGCACAGATTACCTTGACTTTTTCCTGAAAATAATATATAATATGTATTCAGCATCCAAACAAGGAGAATTATATGCAAATACAGCTATCCGACCACTTTAACTATCAAAAGCTGATACGGTATTCCATTCCATCAATAGGAATGATGATATTCACCTCGATATACGTTGTCATAGACGGAATTTTCGTTTCCAACTTCGTTGGCGTTACGGAATTCGCCGCCCTTAATCTGATATTCCCGTTCATAATGATACCCGGCGCTCTCGGTTTTATGCTTGGCACGGGCGGCACGGCGCTGGTCGCAAAAACTATGGGTGAGGGCGACACAAAACGCGCTATCGACTACTTTTCAATGATAATCTACATGGCTATCATTCTATCAGCTATAATCGGCGGAGTTTGCTTCGCTTTCATAAAACCCATTGCCATACTGCTTGGTGCTGAAGGAGAAATGATAGGCCACTGCGTGGTGTACGGCAGATTTATGCTTGCAGGACTTCCCTTCTGTATGCTTCAGAATATCTTTCAGTGTTTCACAATGACCGCCGAAAAACCAAAGCTTGGACTATATGTTACCCTTGCGGCAGGACTCACCAATATTGTTGGCGATGCTCTTCTTGTAGGCGTGCTCGGTCTCGGACTTGCAGGAGCAGCCGCCGCATCGATATTGAGTCAGGTGGTGGGTGGACTCGTTCCTCTTATTTATTTTGCAATGCCCAACAGCAGTCCTCTGCGACTGGGTCGGTTCTATTTCAAATTCCGCCCGTTTTTAAGATCCTGCACCAACGGACTTTCGGAGTTTGTTTCCAACATCTCCGCATCCGTTGTCAATATGCTATATAACTATCAGCTAATGGCAATAGCAGGCGAAGACGGTGTATCGGCATTCGGAATAATAATGTACACCCAGTTTATCTTCATAGGCATATTCTACGGCTATTCCCTTGCCACAGCCCCTGTTATAGGCTATCATTACGGTGCGGCAAACAAATCGGAACTCCACGGGCTTCTGAAACGGAGCCTTATACTCATAGGCGGCTCAGCAGTAACTCTGACTGTACTTGCCGAAGTGCTTTCACCATTCCTTGCCGCCATATTCGTAGGCTACGACACGGAGCTTATGGCAATGACCGCAAACGGCATACGGCTTTACTGCATCTCCTTTATAATTTGCGGCTTCAACATCTTCGCCTCGGCATTCTTCACCGCTTTAAACGACGGTATCACATCGGGAGTCGTATCATTCATGCGAACCTTTGTGTTCCAGCTTGCCTCCCTGCTTATTCTGCCTGCTGTTTTCCCCGAAGCACACAAGCTTGACGGTATATGGCTGGCAATCGTCGCCGCCGAGGTGCTCTCCCTTGCCGTTACTATGACATTCCTTATTGCAAAGAGAAAGAAATACGGATATATGTAACAGAAAAAGTCCCCGCTAAACGGGGACTTTTTCTATTTATCTTCGTCCTTGTTTTCGAGCTTCTCAACACGGGAGATGAGATTCCCGATTGTGAAAATAAGGAATGAGAAAACTCCGCACTTTATCAAATCAAAAAAGAATTCACCCCACTCACTGCCGTAAAGAGAAGCGTTAAGCAGTGGAGATACCAAAACAAATACAGCAAGAATGTATATTATGATTTTCTTCATATTTTCCTCTATTTTATAAGTCTTAATACCTTTGCAAGCTCTAAAACCACCAGTGGCGCAAGTGCTAACCCAAGGGATACTGCATAGTATACGGGTTCAAGAACGGTAAGCCCGAATGCTATACGAGCAGGGGTAAGCAAGATTGCCAGCGTCAGCACGAGAGAGCCTAAAGCCGCAAGGCTCAAGGTCTTGTTGGTAAATGGACCTATCTTAAACAGCGACTTTGCCGAGCGCATATTGAACGCCTGCACAATCTGCGACATTGAAAGCACGATGAACGCCATGGTCTGACCTGCCGCCTCACTTCCGATAGCACGCCAGCCGATAAAGTAGCCGATAAGGGAAAGTGCCGCAAAAAGCATACCGTAAAGCACTACCTGAACCCCAAGTCCGCGAGCGAAGATGCCCTCTTTCTTGGATTTGGGTTTTTGATCCATAATGTCTGATTCAACAGGCTCCATTCCGAGAGCAATGGCAGGAAGGCTGTCGGTTACCAGATTGATAAACAGAAGCTGCATGGAAAGAAGGGGCGTTTTATGCCACAGAAGCATTGCCGTGAACACGCAAAGCACCTCACCGATGTTAGTGCCGAGAAGATACCCAACCACCTTTCTGATGTTGGAATATATCCCCCTGCCCTCACGTACAGCATCAACGATAGTGGCAAAGTTGTCGTCGGTAAGAGTCATATCGGCGGCACCCTTGGCAACGTCTGTGCCTGTAATACCCATAGCACAGCCGATGTCAGCCGCCTTAAGAGCAGGCGCATCGTTTACACCGTCGCCTGTCATGGACACCACCGCATCCTTCTTCTGCCAAGCCTTTACTATGCGTATCTTGTCTTCGGGTGAAACGCGGGCGTAAACCGATATTTTTTCTATACGGGTGTCCAGCTCCTCATCGCTCATATTCACAAGCTCACGACCCGTAATTGCCTCGTCGCCCTCGTTGTAGATTCCAAGGTCTTTTGCAATAGCGCGTGCCGTTATAACGTGGTCACCCGTTATCATTACGGGGCGGATTCCTGCCTTTTTGCATACGGCAACCGCATCCCTCGCCTCGTCACGGGGCGGGTCAATCATTCCCACAAGACCCACAAGCGTGAGTCCTGATTCGAGAATGTCGCTGACGGGGTTTTCGGGGAGAGTATCAATAACCTTAACGGCAACTGCAAGTACGCGGAGAGCGTCGGCGCTCATTTCGTCGCACACCTTTCGCGCGGTTTCCACGTCTCCCGCGGTGCATCTTGACACAAGCACGTCAAAAGCACCCTTTGTGATTACAGTTAGCTTCCCGTCAATCTTATTAACCGTGGTCATAAGCTTTCTGTCCGAATCAAAGGGCAGGTCGAACACACGGGGACTTTCAGCGTTTATCTCCTCCTTATCCATACCGTTGCGAAGCGCGGCATAGACTATGGAGGTCTCCGTGGGGTCACCGATGTGCTTCACCGTTCCGTCGGAAGACAATGTAACAGAGCCGTCACAGCAAAGCGCACCAAGTCTCAGAAGCTCTCTTATCTTGTCGCCGTTGTTTTCTGTTATTTCCTCAAAAGCACCGCCGTCAGCAACCCAGCCCCTTACAAGTGTCATGCGGTTCTGAGTAAGAGTTCCCGTCTTATCCGAACAGATAACCGATGCACTTCCAAGGGTTTCGACCGCAGGAAGCTTTCTTATAATAGCGTTTTTCTTTACCATTCTTGTGACGCCTATTGAAAGAACTATGGTGACAACGGCCGGAAGTCCCTCGGGAATAGCCGAAACAGCAAGGGAAACCGCCGTCATAAACATCTCCATAGGGTCAAGGGAGTTGATAATACCGATAACAAATATAACAGCGCAGGCGGCAAGTGCCACAAGGCCAAGATATTTTCCGAGCTTTGAAAGCTTTCTCTGGAGAGGGGTCTGACCCTCTCCCTCACCTTCGAGAAGTCCTGCAATCTTGCCCATTTCGGTGTTCATCCCTGTTCCCGTTACCACTGCAACACAGGAGCCGTATGAAACGGACGTGCCCGAATATATCATGTTCTTTCTGTCGCCAAGAGGAGCGTCAGAGGGGATTTCAAGTGCAAAATCCTTGTCAGAGGGTACGGATTCACCCGTAAGGGCTGATTCCTCGCATTTTAAGGACGACGAGGAGATAAGTCTTGCATCACTGGGAACGTAGTCTCCCGCCTCGCACTTTATTATATCGCCGGGAACAAGCAAGGCGGCGTCTATAATCTCCTCTTTGCCGTCGCGAATTACTCTGGCGTGGGGAGCAGACAGACTTTGAAGTGCCTCCAGCCACTTTTCAGCCTTCGCCTCCTGCACAACGCCCATAACTGCGTTTAAAATAACGATAAGCATAATAAGCGCAGGCTCAAAAAATTCCTTCGGATTTCTCTCTATACAAGCAATAACAAAGGACACAACAGCCGCCGCGATAAGTATGAGAATCATCACGTCACCAAACTGGTCGAAGAAACGGCGGAGCATGGTTTTCTTTTTCTTTTCGCGAAGCTTGTTTTTGCCGTATTTTGTCAGTCTGTCATTTGCCTCGGCGGCGGTTAGACCCTCACGGCGGCTGTCAAGCTCGCTTATAATATCATCGGGTTTGTTAATATGCGGTGTCATTGTTTTCCTCCAAATCAGCAGATAATGTAATAATTATATATTCGGTGTCCGGGTTTTGCAATACTGTTATTTGATTATTAAACATTATTTTTCGGTTTATTCGTATGCCGTTAATACATGGTGTGATGCGGTCATATGACTGCGTCACCGCTGCTTAAATATTCCTCTGCAAAGTGTACGGCGGTAGCACCGTCACCTACGGCAGTTACCACCTGCCGCAGCGCCTTTGTGCGCACGTCTCCTGCGGCATATACGCCGCCTACGTTTGTTTTGGTGCTTTCATCAGCTATAATGTAGCCGTTTGCGTCCAGATTAAGCTTGCCTGAAAACAGCTCGGTGGCAGGCTGCCTTCCTATGCTGACGAAAAGTCCGTCAAAAGAAAGCTCGGCCATTTCTCCGCTCTTTA
>JAZNFI010000006.1:0-2301 GCA_045589075.1 Candidatus Flemingiibacterium sp. | reverse complement strand
AGTAGACCATTATATTGTCAATGGAATAGATCTCGGTGTCTGCGGTGGTGTTGAACGTGCTTTTTGCCTTGTGCATGCGAACCAAGCCGAGAGTGAGATCTTTGACGCCCTGCTTTGTTCCAACAGCCACTGCGGTGATGTCAGCGGCAGTTCTGCCGTTGACCGTTATGCCGTGGCTTGCAAGGTTAGCAGCGAGATCGAAGTCAGCAGGAAGAGCATCTGTGAAGTAGTAGACGGTAGCGCCCTTATTGAGCACCTTGCTTGCGAGAGTTACGCTTGTATCCGTATCCTTATACCACGAGGTCTCGTTAGCGTAAGGGGTGCTTTCATCAAGAGTGAGCCAATCATTCTGATCTGCGGTGAAGAGCTTGATGCGCTCCGCAATGCACTCGCCATTTACGAAAACGTCGTAAGAGCCGTAAATTCCCGCATCCGCGTCAACGTCCTGAGGGTTAACGAAAACAGTAAAGGTATACTCTACCCCTGCCTCAAGCTGCATAAGTGCCACTTTGGTACCGTTTTTACCCGTTGTTGCAACGGTTGCACACAACTCGCCGCTCGTGTTCGTAGTAAGAAGGTTGGGCATAGTGGCGTCTGCTGTGAGAATGTGGGGGTTGCTACCGTAGCCATCTCCCATATTAGTACCGAGATAATCCGCAATCTGAACGATCGTGTGGTCGGAGGGCGCAGCGGCAAAAAATGCCTCGGTGAACACCCACGTGCTCTGTGCTACAAAAGCCTGGCCGTGGAGATACTTCGTCGCAGCGTAGTTTCCAAGCGTGTTACGTCCGTTGTGAGTGGTGTGACCTTGCGTGTCTGCACGAGTTTCGCCGGAGTCACCACCGTACTTAATTATCTTTCCGTTCAATGATTTTACGGAAGAACCGCACGTAAAGTAGGTGGTGGAAGTACCATTCTGGTAAGTGTAGGGAGAATTTGCGATCTTGAGCGCGGTAATGGCTGCATCGATTTCCGCGTCTGTGTGAGCATCGAGCGTATCCTTCAGGACGGTGCCTGCGGCTACCTCGGTCTCACTTGCTTGTGCTGTTTCCCCGTCCAGTGCAAAGATGTTCAGCGACAGGCACGAGAACAGCATTACAAGCACGAGGAAGAAAGAGATGATTCTCTTTTTCATGTGTGTTTTTCCTTTCTTTTCAATTTTTTTCTAATTAATGGTTACCCATCAGCCAAATTATACCATTTAAATATTTTATTGTCAATGGGTTTCGTGTTTTTTTGTATGAATGCACAAAGGCTTGAAAACTTTTTTGTTAAGAATGCACAAAAGGCCTGTTTACTTCTACTCTAAAGCAAGATAATAAGCTTTGACCATCCATAGTATAGTCACATATCCGAGCTGTAATTTACAGGTCGGCGCCTTGGGGAAGGGCGGGGCGTTGAAGCTTGCGTTTGACAGCTGTAAAAGCGGGGCGGAAGGGTGCATTTTGTGAGAGGTGTACAAATATTGAGGGCGTTTTTTTGGCAAAATGCCGAAAATGATAAAAAACACAATATCTTGTGTTAAGGTATTGACTTTCCCTACAATATATGGTATAATGGGTACGCATCAACACTCGCGGCAAAAGGAGCAAAAGTGCGATTTTGCAAGGAAAATCAAGGGATTTCGACACTTTTTGCGTTTTTGCCTGAAGCTAAAAAACAATCTGAAAAGGAGAATGCAATGTATCACGTAATCAAAAGAGACGGCAAGGTCGTCTCATTCGATCTCAAAAAGATCAGCACAGCGATCACGCAGGCATTCGAGGCCTGCAACAAGCAGTACAATAACGACATTATCGACTTCCTCGCTCTTAAGGTAACGGCGGAGTTCGAGCCGAAGATTGAGAACGAGACCATCTCGGTCGAGCACATTCAGGACAGCGTTGAGTCCGTGCTTATCAAGGCGGGCTACGATGACGTTTCCAAGGCGTACATCATTTACCGCCGTCAGAGAGAAAAGCTCCGTAACCTCAGCGCAACAATCGTCGACTACAAGAAGATCGTCGATAACTACCTTAATATTAATGACTGGCGCGTAAAGGAAAACTCGACTGTCACCTATTCGGTCGGCGGACTTATCCTTTCAAACTCGGGCGCTATCACGGCGAACTACTGGCTCTCTGAGGTTTACGACGATGAGATCGGAAACGCGCACAGAAACGCAGACATCCACATCCACGACCTCTCGATGCTCACGGGTTATTGCGCAGGCTGGTCGCTCAAGCAGCTCATTCAGGAAGGTCTTGGCGGTGTTACAGGCAAGATCACATCTGCTCCCGCAAGCCACCTTGCTACCCTCTG
>JAZNFI010000005.1:0-7783 GCA_045589075.1 Candidatus Flemingiibacterium sp. | reverse complement strand
GAATTTCGACATAGAGCCGAATGCGATGATAAGTCCCAGCGGAAGAGAAAAAACAAGTGTAAGGGCAAAGAGCAGACAAGTCTGCCCAAAGCCCTCAAGCAAATCCGCTGTTACGGTTGCAAAATTTATCATTCAGCCTCTGCGCCAATATTGGCGATAAGATCGTTTTCAAGACCGTACTTTTCAGCAAGTGTCTTGAGAGTGCCGTTCTCGGAGAGAGCCTTGATAGCCTTATTTACCTCTGCGGTAAAGTCACTGCCCTTGCGTGCGCCGATAGCGTAAACCTCGGATTCGGGAACGTAAGCTTCGTTAATAGCAAGGTCGGTATAGTCACCGGTACCTACCATAGCCTTAGCCATCTGGTAGTCGATAACTGCGAAGTCAGCGTTGCCTGCGGAAAGCTCCATAAGAGCGTTCGCCTGGGAGGTGAAGCCGGTGATGTTCGCTTCGTCGCCGGAAAGCTCGGTTGCAACACCCTGTCCGGAGGAACCACCCTCAACTACTGCCTTGAGCCCCTTGAAAGCTTCAGCGGTATTGAGTTCGTCAAGACGGTCAGCCTTGGTAATAACTACCTGCTTGTTCTCAAGGTAGGAATAGGTGAAGTCAACGTACTCGGTACGGGACTTTCCATCGCTCTCATTACCGTATGTAAAGCCGTTCCAGATAAGGTCGATAGCGCCGGAGTTGAGTTCAACATACTTGTTGGGCCAGCTGATAACCTGGAACTTAGCCTCAAGACCGAGCTCCTTTGCAACTGCCTGTGCAAACTCAGTGTCGAAGCCGGTAAGGGAATCTTCTTCGTCGAAGTAATTCATAGGCTTGTAAACGGTGATACCGCATACGAAGTAGCCCTTTTCCTCAATAGCTGCGAGGTCGCCCTTCTGAGCGCCGCAGGAAGCCATGCCTGCAACCATGCAGAATACAAGTACAAATGAAAGTGCAAGAGTAAGAATACGTTTCATGATAAAGATCCTTTCTTTATTACTTTAGTTTTTTAGCGAGCTAAACAATTTGTTCAGCACTTTATTAATTATACTACGCTTTTTTGATTTTGTAAAGAGTTTTTTAAAAAACATTCAAAAAAGGACATAAAAATATTCAAGTTAGATGAAACTTTTTGTTTTTAATCGATTCAATTAAGTATGCTATGTTATTAATAGAACTCTGCGACCGCATTCTTAAGCGGTTCCGTGATAACTGCCTCCGTTACATGAATAACAGGTCCGGCAGCCTCATACACCTGATGCACCTCTATCACTATTTTCCCCGTTACCTCCACCCAGTCGTAGCTTTTAAGGTTTTCACTCTGCGTCCATTTGCACACAACACCGCCGTAACGAATATCGTCCGCACAGCAGGTCATTATGTGACGTCCGACGATAAAGCTTCCGAATGGCACCTCCTCGTCCTTCATAACCACGCCCTTTAAATGAATCTTTTTTCCGTCATATTTCTCCGGCTGGGCTGCAATATCACGATACCAATAAGCATAATCCTTATCTTCAAGCTTGATAACATCTGCGTTTATATCAAACGGAAGCGGATCCTCGATATTGTCATATTCAATCGTTCCATCTGTCATATCGTATACAATATCGGCGTTACGGGAAACTCCACGAACCAGCTTGTGAAGCAATCCCTTATCCGTATTGCCGTCAACTCTGTTAAAAACAGCTAAATCACAGGACTGAAGCTTATCTACCACAAGAGCTCTCATATTTGCATTGTAATTGGCAATAGTATTGGAATCAACGAGAAACATTTCCTGATATACAAACCAATTGGCAGGCAGATTGTTAAAAAAGCTGTTAAGTTGCCACATACCGTTGTATTCAACCATAACCACTGCGGCATCGTGCTTTCTCTTAAGAGCCATAAGAAAAGCGTCTGTAAGCTCATCCTCGTTTTCCAGATACTCACAGAATATTCCGTTCTTGCGAAGGGCTTCGGAATCAAATTCCTCCTCGCCCTCCTCGCACACAAGAAGAAGTACATTTCCCTTTTGGCCAAACGGCTGCTTTGTGAGGGCTTCCTTAAGAAAACGGGTCTTGCCCGCCTCAAGGAAGCCTGTAAACAAGTATACGGGAATTTCCATCTTTACTGCCTCCGTTTAAAGCATAAACAGCTCTTCTAAAGCTTTTTCGTTGATTTTCGCGCCAATTACGCAAAGACGTCCCGTAGGCACTGCACTACCCATTCGCACGTCAGGCTCGCCGGGAACGTAGTCGAAATGGATAAATCCGTCCTTTGCACTGACAATACCTTTTGCGCGTAGGATATTGCCGTATTTTTCCTCGTCTGCAAGCGACGTCAATGCGGCAGTTATTTCCTCAACGGTATATCTCCTGCCCGTTTCCGCACCGAAGCTTGTAAACACCTCGTCGGCGTGGTGATGGTTACGCGGCTCGTGGTCATCACAACAGCAGCAGTGCTCACCATGCTCGTGATGATGCTCATGCTCGTGGTGATGCTCATGCCCGTGATGATGCTCATGCTCGTGATGATGCTCATGCCCGTGGTGATGCTCATGCTCGTGATGATGCTCATGCTCGTGATGATGCTCATGCCCGTGGTGATGCTCATGCTCGTGATGATGACCACATTCAGGGCACACATTTGCTTCCTCTGTAAGCTTTTTAAGCTCATCGCCGAGGGTATTTTTCTTTTCAAGCACTTCGAGTATCTGCGCTCCCGTGAGTTGTTCCCACGGGGTTGTCAATATGTCGGCAGTGCCGTTATGTTCGCGTATTTTACAAACGCACTCTGCCAGCTTCTCATCGGAAACGCCTTTTGTATGGCTTAAAATTATTGCACTCGCACATTCTATCTGGTTATTGAAAAATTCGCCGAAATTCTTCATGTACATTTTGCACTTGTTAACGTCAACAACTGCTGCAAATGCGCCAAGCTCAATGTCGGGAGAATCTATATCCTTAACCGCCTTTATAACGTCACTTAATTTACCAACGCCGGAAGGCTCAATAAGAATTCGATCGGGAGCATAGTCGGCGATCACCTTTTTGAGAGCCTCGGCAAAATCGCCCACAAGGCTGCAGCAAATACATCCCGAGTTCATCTCGGTGACATTTATTCCTGCGTCCTGAAGAAAGCCGCCGTCGATGCCGACGTCACCGAATTCATTCTCGATTAGCACCAGCTTCTCGCCTTTGTAGCCCTCGGCGATTAATTTTTTAATAAGCGTAGTCTTTCCCGCACCGAGAAAGCCAGAAAATATGTCTATTTTTGTCATTGCTTTGTTCTCCTTACATAACTGCAAAACAGGTTCATATCAAAGCGGCATCTCATCGCCGCGAGTCAGCAAAGCTTGCCGCACCATAACAGAATCAGCCGCCATACGACAGCTGATTCTGTTTGTTATTAAAGATTATAGTATCTGTCAAATTCAGCAGGGTGAGGAATTGCAGCCATCTGACGGCACTCTTCACGCTTTGTCTTAATAAAGTTCGTAATCAGCTCCTTCGGGAATACTCCGCTCTCGGTGAGGTAGTCGTTATCATTTTCAAGAGCAGTAAGTGCATCGTCAAGGCAGGTAGGAAGTCCCTGAAGCTTTGCTTTCTCCTCCTCGGGAAGGTGATAGAGGTTTACGTCATAAGGACCCCAACCGTTTTCGTGAGGATCAATCTTATTCTTGATACCGTCAAGACCTGCCATAAGGATAGCCGCATAGCAGAAGTAGGGGTTGCAGGTCGCATCGGGGTTGCGAAGCTCGAAACGGCGCTTTTCGGGACTCTTTGCGTATGCCGGGATTCTTATAACCGCGCTTCTGTTTGAGGTTGCGTAACCAACGGTTACGGGAGCCTCAAAGCCGGGTACAAGACGCTTAAAGGAGTTTGTGCTGGGGTTGGTAAGGGCGCAGAGAGAGGCAATGTGCTTTAAAAGTCCTCCCATGAAGTAGTGTGCCTCGCGGGAAAGATGTGCGTAGCCGTTATCATCGGAGAATACGGGCTTGCCGTCCTTCATGAGGAGCATATGAACGTGCATACCGCTTCCTGCCTCGCCGTAAATGGGCTTTGGCATAAAGGTGGCGGTCTTTCCGTACTTGAGGGCGGTATTATGAATGATATACTTTATCATCATGGTAGCGTCAGCCATGTGTACCACTTCACCGAGCTGGGGCTCGATCTCGAACTGTCCCGAGGCTGCAACCTCAGGATGGTGGTAGTTGATTTCAATGCCTGCATCGCTCATGTATTTGCACATTTCGCTGCGGCACTCGTAGGAAATATCAAATGGCTTCGCAATATGGTAGTTTTTCTGCTTGGGAACGACTACACCGAGTCCCTCGGTTGCGCTGTTCCAGTAAGACTGCTGTGCGTCAACAACAGCGCTTATCTCGCGGCCGCTTACCTCCCAGCCTACCTGGTCGAAGAGATAAAATTCAAACTCAGGCAGGATGTACATTGTATCTGCAACACCGCTTGCCTTCATCGCCTCAACTGCGGCTTTGATAATGTTTCTGGGGTACTGAGGCAGGGGGCGATTCTCGGGGTTATCGATAATCATAGCGTTGCCCGTCATTGAGAGAGTGGGAATCTCGCAGAAGGGGTCTATAACCGCCGTATCGGGGTCAGGAATAAACACCATATCGCTCTTTTCAACAACAGCGTAGCCGTAGTTGGAAGCATCAAAGCCGATACCGCTTTTCATGGTGTCCTCTGAGAAGTTTTTAGCAGGAATGGTAACGTGACGGTACTGGCCGTTAATATCAACCATTTTGAAATCTACCATTTCAATATTGTTTTCGCTGATAATTTTAAGAATATCCTTTATTGACTTGCTCATAAATTCACCTCATAAAATTTTTATTGTATTTTGATATACTGTATTTATGATACAATAATTTTCTCCAAATAACAATGAGCATAACCGATATTTAACATTTTATTAACTTTTCACCTATTATTCTTCATAACATGACAGATGTATTATGTCGGCTTGACACATTTTTCGGCATATGCTATAATTATTTGAAAACAAGCCAATCCACAGGAGAAATTAATTTGAAAATCAAGGACATGACAAAAGGGAGTCCGACAAAGCTCATGCTTGGCTTTGCCATTCCCGTGGCGATAACAAATCTTGGGCAGCAGTTTTACCAAATAGCCGACGCTGCCATAGTTGGACGCGGTATTGGTGCACACGCACTTGCCGCCGTGGGCTGCACCGACTGGACATATTGGGTGGTGCTTTGGAGTATTTCGGCGATGACACAGGGATTTGCCACATTCGTTTCAAGATATTTCGGCAAGCGAGACTACAAAATGATGAACAAGTCCATAACCATGTCATCACTGCTGGCACTTATCGTTGCACTGATATTTACGGTGCTCGGTATTTTTCTTGCAGAACCTATACTTACATTACTCAAAACACCCGATGACATCCTACCCGACGCGGTCACTTATCTTACCACCATGCTGGCAGGCACCGTAATTGTGACGGGCTACAACCTCACCGCCGCAATTCTCAGAGCCTTCGGAGACGGAAGATCACCTCTCACGGCGATGATTGCAGCGGCTGTAATGAATATTCTGCTTGACCTTGTATTCATAATGGTGCTGCAGCTGGGGGTGTTCGGTGCGGCAATTGCGTCTGTAATAAGTCAGACGGCAGCTTTTATAATATGTGCCTCAAGAATACTCAAAATAGGTTGCGTGAAGCTTGACCGTGAGGCATGGATGCCCGATATGAGGGTTATTATTCGTCTTGGCACATTTGCTATTCCTCTTGCCGCGCAGTACGTTGTCATAAATGTAGGCGGCATGATAGTTCAGTCAACTGTAAATCTTCAAGGTGCCGCCTTTATAGCGGGCTACACAGCCGTCAGTAAGCTTTACGGAATACTGGAAAGCACCGCAATTTCTTTTGGTGCCGCATTCACCACATTTGTCTCACAAAACTTCGGAGCAGGTAATTTTAAGCGCATCAGAAAATCCGTTGCCACCTGCATTGTCCTTGCCATAACTGCCGCACTCATAATTATGGCGATAGTTTTGCCGCTAAGCGGTATTCTTCCTCAGTTTTTCATCAACAAAGCTGAAGAAGGCACTGCCGAGGCCCTTGCGGTAGGCACTCATTATCTTATTAACATGACCTTGTTTTTACCCGTCCTTTACCTCATTTATGTTTACAGAAGTAATTTTCAGTCAATCGGCGATTCATTTTGGTCCATGCTATCAGGCTTTGGTGAATCCGCCGTACGAATTCTTATGGCGAAATTATTTATCATGTGGCTCGGAACCAACGTGCTTTTCTTCGTTGAGCCCTTCTCATGGATAGCCGCCCTACTCTTTGTAATGGTTCCCTATTACATCTGCAGAGGCAAAACACTCCCCAAAAATGACATTAAGAATCGTATTTTCTAAAAGCTTTCCAAAAGCCTGCATAGGAACGGTACCCCACCTGCTCGGATACCTTTTGTAAGGTATCGAAGGTGCCCAGTAGCAGCCTTGCCATCTCAATCCGTGTGTCAGCAAGCATCTTACGGAAGGTGCGACCCGTATATTTTATGACAATTCGTTCTGCCTGTCTCTCTGACACGTGAAGTTCTTTGGCAAGATCGCAAAGGTGAATATCCTCATGAAAACGTGTCGAAAAAAACTCGTACATTATAAATTCATAGTTATTTACTCGCTTTGCTTTTATCTTGCAGGGCTTGTAAAAATAGCCGCAAAATAGGGCTATAAAAGAGGAGATCAGGGTATAATCGTCGGTTTTTGAGCAGTTTTTTATTTCGCTAAGAAAGGCTTCCAAAATATTTTCGTCCAACAGACAGACAGAAAACTCGCTCACCGGAAGATCAATTTGAAGTGCCTTGTGGCATACCGCCTCGTCCATTTGTATAGAGGTATGTATGGTACCGGGCGGAATCACAAGCATAGTGCCGCTTTTAATTTCAAGCCTCTTGTCATCAATCGCAAAAACAGCGTTGCCGCCAAGGAAAAAATGCAGCTCCGCGTAATAATGCTTATGGAAGTGTCCGCAAATAGTCTTGTTGTAAAATCCGTCTTGCAGGAACACCCGGGTTTCACCCCACTGTGTTTGGATCGGTAATTCGTTAGCCATATTATATTTCCTATTCTGACATATGAAAATTCGAAATGTCCGTAATGCTTATTGAAAGTACTGTATATTTTTGATACAATTATAACATAGGCAAACTGGATTGTCAATAATATCAGCTTTGATTTGGGGTATCCGAAAACCGTGGTGTTTACGTACAGAAGCCCCTTGACTGCTTTTATGCAAGTATCCATGCCAGGAGATGTCTGCAAATATTTTACAAAAGAAAAGGAGATATAACAATGGATTTTAAAGGTATCATTCCAGCCCTCGCTACTCCGCTAAACGAGGACGAAAGTATCAACCTGGAAGTGCTAGGACAATTACTAGAGGATTTATTGGGCGAAGGTGCGGATGGCTTTTATATAGGGGGTGCAACCGGAGAGGGTCTATCCTTGCGGCACGAGCAAAGAAGGATTCTTGCCGAGGAATCCATACGAATCGTCGCTCATCGCAAGCCCTGCATCGTTCAGGTTGCTTCTACTGATTTTAACGAAGCGGTCGAGCTTGCCAAGCACGCAGAGTGCTGCGGTGCCGATGGAATATCCGCAACCCCACCGCTATTCTTCAGTTATGATGAGAACGATATTTACAACTACTATAAGAAGCTTGCGAATTCCGTCCATATCCCTGTGATGATATATTATACCCCTGCGGCGGGAGTAAGCTTGAGTGCCAAATTTGCCGCCCGTGCGTTTGA
>JAZNFI010000004.1:0-2664 GCA_045589075.1 Candidatus Flemingiibacterium sp. | reverse complement strand
CTTGTTTTTTGAAAAAAGCCCAATACATGTTTTCGCTATGATAGGTTTACGTTGATATACTCTACACGGCAAGCACAGTTCGGTATTTTCTTCACAATGTGCCTTGCTTCAATCTTCTTCCCAATCAACGATGCAGCTTCTATCGGAATCATCGGTGCGGCAGACGGTCCTACCGCTATCGTCGTTGCACAGAAGCTTAATTCCGAATATGTCGGCGCTATCATGGTAGCGGCTTACTCATACATGGCGCTTGTTCCCATTATTCAGCCCCCCGTTATAAAGCTGCTTACCACCAAGAAAGAGCGTTTGATCCGTATGCCATACAAGGCGGCATCCGTATCAAAAACTACGAGAATACTGTTCCCTATTGTGATCACCATTCTCACGGGTATCGTAGCTCCTTCGTCCGTTGCTCTCGTCGGCTTCCTTATGTTCGGTAACCTTATACGGGAGTGCGGCGTGCTTGATTCCCTCTCCGAGACCGCACAGAAGGTGCTTGCAAACCTCATTACAATCTTCCTCGGCATCACCATTGCATCCCAGATGCAGTACGATAAGTTCCTCTCTCCCGCAACCCTGCTTATCCTCGGGCTTGGACTCTTTGCATTCATATTCGACACCGCAGGCGGCGTAATATTTGCAAAGATATTAAACCTTTTCTTAAAGGAAAAGATCAACCCCATGATAGGTGCGGCAGGTATCTCTGCATTCCCCATGTCAGGCCGTATCGTACACAAAATGGGCCTTAAGGAAGATCCCCAGAACTTCCTTCTCATGCAGTCTATCGGCGTAAACGTATCGGGACAGATCGCATCGGTTATAGCAGGCGGTCTTATCCTCAACTTCTTTATGTAAAAAGGAGGAAACCGTAATGAATATTAATCCTATGAACTTCGTTGACAATCTCGGATATATGGGCGTCGGAATGCTGGGTATCTTCATCGTTATCGGCGCAATATGGGGCGTAACCCTTGCGCTTAACAAGATTTTCTCCGACAAGAGCGACGAAAACTAAAAACGCACAAAAAACATCCACACAAAACTGTGTGGATGTTTTTTGCGGCGCATAGACAACTTCATTCACTTCAACTTATTCCATAAAATATTTCTATATCCGTTCGGATATAAAAACCACCGTCTTTGAAATATTTGTGCTATAATTATCATTGTTACAATATTTCAAGGAGATAACATATTATGAAAAATACAATTTCAGACTTATGGAATGGGAATATATCCCCGTGGAGTGAGATGCCCTATCAAAAAGAAGAAATATACGAGCTTGCGGCTCTTGTTGACAAGTACAAAGAAGCTCTGTGCGAATCTCTTAATGAGGGGCAGAAAAGTATTGTAAAAAATATTGATGATTGTTATTCTTACCAAGGCTGAACGGTGGCGGAAATGTCCGCAACATTCTTTATTCCGTTCTTTTCCATATAATCCCCGATGCCCTCGATTATTTCAAGAGGCAGATAGGGGTTCGGGAACATTGCCGTTCCCACACAGATAGCGTCAGCACCTGCAATAAGCATTTCAATAGCATCATTAGCACTTGCAATGCCGCCCATACCGAGAATAGGCAGGCTAACGGCATTTCTTACCTGCCATACCATGCGCACCGCTACGGGGAAAACTGCAGGACCGGAAAGTCCGCCCACATTGTTGTGAAGAATCGGACGCTTCGTCTTTATGTCTATACGCATACCGAGAAGGGTGTTGATAAGCGCAAGAGCGTTTGCTCCTGCCGCTTCAGCCGCGCGCGCCATTTCGGTAATGTCGGTAACATTTGGACTTAATTTAACGATAACCGGCTTCTTTGCATATTTCTTAACCTCGGAGGTTATCTCGAACACCGTATCCTTGTTAGTGCCGAATGCCACACCGCCCTCTTTTACGTTGGGGCAGGAAATGTTCATTTCGAGAAAGTCAACATCGGTATCAGAAAGCTTTTCTGCCATTCTGCAGTAATCGGAAATTGTAGAACCGGCAATGTTTGCAATTACCGTTGCGCCCTCGGCTTTAAGCCTTGGAAGATCCTCCTCGATGAATACATCTACACCCGGATTCTGAAGTCCGATGGAATTAAGAATTCCAGAAGGTGTTTCGGCTATTCTGGGTGTGGGATTGCCCATGCGCGGTGCAAGAGTCATTCCTTTTACGGAAATTGCTCCAAGCTGATTTGCTTCATAATAAGGCGAATACTCCTGACCGAAGCCGCAGGTACCGCTGGCGGTCACAACTGGGTTTTTAAGGGTAACTCCTGCGAAATTAACGGAAAGATCTACTTTACTCATTTCCAGATTATCTCCTTTGAATCAAATACGGGACCGTCCATGCAGACACGCTTGTATTTCTCACCTGTAACACCCTCGTTGTCCCGGAACATGGTCTTGCATACGCAGGCAAGGCAAGCACCAACGCCGCAGCCCATGCGCTCTTCCATGGAAACCTCACATCTGACGCCCGCCGCTTCGCAAAGCTCGGCTACAGCCGCCATCATGCCGCGAGGACCGCAGACATAAACAACATCAACGCCGTTCGCGTCAAGTGCTTCCTTTACAAGCTCGGTAACGAAGCCACGCCTGCCGTTTGAGCCGTCGTCGGTGATAACGGAAACGTCAATGCCGTTCATCTTGAATTCGTCAACATAGTTGACAAGAGAAA
>JAZNFI010000003.1:0-7739 GCA_045589075.1 Candidatus Flemingiibacterium sp. | reverse complement strand
GGGTTGCGTCAAGCGACTACACCGTAGATGTACGCTGCTCCGACAACCTCTTTAAGCAGTTCTCCGAAACCTACAGAAAATTCAGAAACACTGCAAGAATCCTTCTTGCTAACCTTGGAAACATCGCCGTGCATTTCGACCCCAAGACCGACCTTGTTCCCGAGTCCGAGCTTGAAGCTATCGACAAGTGGGCACTTGCTCGCCTTAACAAGCTTGTTAAGGAAGCAAACGAGGCTTATGAAAACTACGATTTCCACATCGTTATTCACGCTATTGCAAACTTCTGTACCGTTGATATGTCGAAGCTCTATATCGACATCACCAAGGACAGACTTTACGTTGAGGAAAAGGACAGCAAGACTCGCCGCGCGGCGCAGACTGCTATGTACCTTATTCTCTCCGCTCTTACAAGAGTTACTGCTCCCCTGCTCTCCTACACCGCCGAGGAAATCTGGGCGGCTATGAAGCATACCGACAAGGACGACACGAGAAGCGTATTCCTTAACGATATGCCGAAATACGATGCAGCTCTTGATTTTGACGGCATCGCTGACGGCTACGACAAGCTGTTCGAGCTTCGCGATGACGTTATGAAGGCTCTTGAGCTTGCACGCGCAGAGAAGCTTATCGGTAAATCCCTTGATGCAAAGCTCACTATCTGGGCGTCCGATGCGGAGGCGTACAACACCCTCAACGCATACGCTGCCGAGCTTTCCGACATCTTTATCGTAAGCGGAGTTAAGCTTATAAATGAGGCAGCCCCCGCTGATGCATTCTCTGAAACTGCAAGCGGTATCGGTGTTAAGGTTGAAGCCGCAGACGGAGAAAAGTGCGACCGCTGCTGGAAATTCACCACTGACGCTTCAAATGACGGTGAGTCCTGCCTCTGTGCAAGGTGCAAGGCGGTTATAGGCTGATGAGATTTCTCTGGCTTATTCCCATAATAGCCGTAACACTCCTTGATCAGCTTTCAAAGTATATCGCTGTGGAAAGGCTGAAGCCCATTGACACCTTTCCCATAATCGAGGATGTGTTTCATCTCACATATCTGGAAAATCGTGGTGCAGCGTTTGGAATGCTTGCAAACCATCGCTGGGTGTTTATGGTAGTATCAACGGCGGCTGTTATAGGCATAATCGCGTTTATGCTTGTTGCTTACAAAAAGCATTTTAACCCTCTTTTTTACACTGCTCTTGCTATGATAGCAGGCGGCGGTATCGGAAACATGATTGACCGAGTTTATCTTGGGTATGTAGTTGATTTCTTCGACTTCAGGCTCATTGATTTTGCCATTTTCAACGTGGCTGACAGCTTCGTATGCATCGGCTGTTTTATGGTGATACTGTACATCATCATTTCCGATATAAAGGAAACCAAAAAGAAAAAAGCGGACAGCGTGTCCGAATGACAAAAAAGCTGTCGCAACCGCGACAGCTTTTTTTCGGGCGTTAGACCGCAAGCAAAATATGACGAAGGAACAATAAATGAACGTAATAACCGAAACCGACGCAGGCAAGAGGCTTGACGTCTATATAAGCGAATCCGAGGGCATCACCCGTTCGGCGGCGCAAAAGCTTATTGCAGACGAAAATGTAACCGTCAACGGAAAATTCCCCAACAAAAACTACAAGCTCCGCCTCGGAGACGAGGTAGAAACAGAGCTTCCCGAACCCGTGTCGGACGATGCCCTGCCGCAGAATATTCCCCTTGACGTGGTTTACGAGGACAGTGACCTGCTTGTTGTCAACAAGCCTCGCGGTATGGTGGTACACCCTGCCCCCGGTAATCCCGACGGAACACTTGTCAACGCCCTGCTCTATCACTGTGCCGACTCCCTTTCGGGCATCGGGGGAGTTATAAGACCGGGTATAGTTCACCGAATCGACAAGTACACAAGCGGACTTTTAATCGTTGCCAAAAACGATGACTCTCACTTAAAGCTTGCCGAGCAAATAAAGTCCCACAGCTTTGAGCGTGAATACAGAGCAGTCGTTATTGGCAACATAAAAGAGAACAGCGGCACGGTTGACAAGCCAATCGGACGTGACGTCCGTGACCGTAAGCGTATGGCGGTAAGCGCCGACGGACGCGCGGCACGCACTTATTTTGAGGTGCTTGAACGCTTCTCTGCTATGGGTCACAGTTATACCTTTGTCAGGTGCGTACTTGAAACGGGGCGCACTCATCAGATTCGTGTGCATATGAAATCCCTCGGTCACCCTCTCCTCGGTGACACCCTCTACGGCGGCGGAAGCACAAAATTTGAGCATACACTCGGGAAGCTTTTGTGCGGTCAATGTCTGACGGCAACCCACATCGGCTTTACTCACCCACGAAGCGGCGAATTTCTGCGTTTTGAGTGTGAGCTTCCCGATTACTTCTTCATCATTCTTGAAAAATTAAGGAAACTGTCGCAATGAAATTTACAAACAAAATGATAATCACCGACCTTGACGCCACCTTTGGAAGTCCCATTACGGGTCCTGCGCCGGGAAACATAGAAGCGGTTAAATATTTCACCGATAACGGCGGTGTTTTCACCGTGGCGTCGGGACGTGTTCCCTCTGCCATGAGTATGTGGCAAGAGGTCAAAACAATCGTCAACGCACCCACAATTCTTTGTAACGGCGCATTCTGTTACGATTTTTCAGACTGCAGCCTTACAGACCAAATGGTCCTTGACAAAGAGAAAGCCATAGAAATCGTGCGTACCGTTTTATCAGATTATCACGAAATAAGCATGAGATGCTGTCTTGGAGCTGTTGAAAACCGCCTTGTGGGTGACGAAATTCTTGAAGATTTCGAAAACTGGACACGAGTCTCCTTTGACGGTGAAAAAGAGGTGCTTGATAAGCTTCGAGCGTACCTTGAACCCATTTACGGCGACTGTTTTGCATTTATGAAGGCCTGCGACACTATACTTGAATTTCAAGCTTCGACGGCTACAAAGGGTCAGGCCATTGACAGACTGAAATCCAGGCTTAAGGCCGAGGGGCGAATTACAGATGCCGTGACTGTATACGCCGTAGGTGACTTTGAAAACGACCTTGACCTTCTTTCACGCGCGGATATTGCCTGCTGTCCCCAAAACGCCATTGACAGTGTAAAAGCCGCATGCCAGATTCACCTCTGCCACTATACAAAGGGTGCGATAGCCGACCTTGTTGGCAGGATAGAAAACAGTTATGTCAAATCATAAGAAAGCATATCTTGAAATAACAAACAGATGCAACCTAAGCTGCGCCTTTTGCCCAGGTACAAAGCGAGCGGCGCACAGTCTCGACGAGGGCGAGTTCACTGCTCTTGCATCAAAGCTTACCCCTTTTGCAGAATATCTTTATTTTCACTTAATGGGCGAGCCTACTGCTCATCCGCTGCTGCCTCGGTTTATAGCCATAGCAAAAGAGCTTTCCTTAAAGCCCATAATCACTACAAACGGCACACTTCTTGCAAAGCGAGGCGGCGACATCATTTTATCAAAGCCGTATAAGGTGAACATTTCTCTCCACGCCTTTGAAGCCAATACACTTGAGCTGTCATTTGATATGTACATCGAAAGCTCTCTTGAATTTGCAAAAAACGCCGCCGAAGACGGAATTATCACCGTTCTTAGGCTGTGGAATCTTGACGGCAAAGCCGACGGGGCACTTAACGAAAAGAACGCCCTGATACTTGCCGCTATGAAAGATAAATTCGGCGGTGAGTGGCAGACTACCCGTTCGGGCTATCGCCTCAGAGAGCGAGTGTTCCTCGAATGGGGCGACAAATTCGACTGGCCCGATATTGACAGCGAGGTACTTTCAGAAACTGGCTTTTGCTACGGACTCAGAGATCAGCTAGGAGTACTGTGCGACGGCACGGTAGTTCCCTGCTGTCTTGACCGTGACGGCGACATGGCTCTTGGAAATCTGTTTGACTGTACCCTTGATGAAATTCTATCTTCAAAGAGGGCAAAAGCTATTTACGACGGTTTTACATCTCACAAATGCACAGAGGAGCTGTGCAAACGCTGTATGCGTGCAGGATATTACAGATAACCACAGATCCGCACTTTAGAAATAAAGGGGCGGATCGATTTTTTTGCAGCAGGCAAGGCAGATTTTATTATTCTGCAAAAACCTCCATTTATTAACAAATTGCACGCTTTTTTTCAAAATTCTATTGACATTAAGTACATATTATGTTATAATATACTAGCAATAAATGAACAGATTATTATTGATCTGCATATATTGTACTAATGTATTCCTTGTGTATGGCATGAGGTCGATTCATTAGATCAAATTTTTAAGGAGTCACTGATATGAAAATTGCTGCTCTTGTTCTCGGTATTGCTTCCATCGTTTTTAGTTCCAGCCTGATTGGTTTAGTTTGCGCAATCATCGCGCTTGTACTTGCTAACAAGTCTATTGCTACTGAGGGTATGTCCACTCAGGCTAAGGCTGGTAAGATCACCGGTATCATCGGTCTTATTCTTTCCATCATCGGTACCGTTGCTTGCATCGCTTGCACTGTACTTGGCGGCATCGGCGCAGTTGCTGGTTATTAATTCGATTTATAAGTAATCAAACAGCATACCCGATGTGGGTATGCTGTTTGACGTAATGGAGGTATTTATGGCAATAGCATCAATGATACTGGGTATCGTTTCAATTGTTTTCTCCGAATCAATCGGTCTTGTTCCTGCTATTCTCGCAATTGTCTTTGCTAAAAAGGCAGAGTCGGCTGAAGGTCCGTCGGGATACAGCAACGCAGGAAAGATTTGCGGTATAATCGGTCTGATTCTATCTGTTATCTTTGCACTAATTATTATCGGATATATTATCATCTTGGTCGGCGGAACATTTTTTGTACTCATGGCAGAGTCGTTATAACAACTTTTTCATAATACATAGAATTTATTATTTTGATTATAATATGCGGCATGGCCGCTCTCCACATATTATTCATTAATGAAAATCACGCATCACTTTATGTGACGCGTGATTTTTTTGCTTATGCTTCGTTATTACAAGAGGGTATGCGTAAGACTCACACCTCATCCTTGGTATAATACTGATTGCCGTAACGTGTAATATACTCTTTTCTAGCTTCAAGATCGTCGCCAAGAAGCGTCTCAAAGATGCGTTCAGTCTCAAACGCATCTGCTTCGTTTACCTTGATAAGTCTGCGTGTCTCGGGATTCATGGTGGTCTGCCACATCATATCAGGCTCGTTTTCGCCAAGACCCTTGGAACGCTGGAGAGTATATTTCGCGCCGCCAAGCTTTGAAATTATATCAGCCTTTTCCTGTTCATTGTATGCAAACTGTATCTTATCCTTGCTGGTGATCTCAAAAAGCGGCGACTCCGCAATATAAACCTTGCCCTTCTTAATAAGCGTAGGAAGCAAACGGTAGAACATTGTGAGTATCAGCGTTCGTATCTGGTAGCCGTCCTCATCAGCATCGGTACAGATTATAATTTTGGACCAGCGCAGGGCGTCCAAATCAAACGCCGCAATGTCGCCCTTAACCTTAGTTTTGATCTCAACGCCGCAGCCGATTACCTTTAGGAGGTTCATGATGACCTCGCTCTTGAATATCTTGTCGTATCCGCTCTTGAGGCAGTTGAGTGTCTTACCGCGAACTGCGATTATTGCCTGAAATTCCGCCGCGCGTCCCAGCTTACAGGACGTAAGTGCGGAGTCACCCTCAACGATGTACAATTCACGTCTTTCGGGATCCTTACTGCGGCACCCTACAAACTTGTCAATCCTATTTACAATATCGATTTTGCCTGTCAACTGCTTCTTTATATCAAGACGTGTGGTCTCAGCCCTCTCGCGTGAACGCTTGTTGATCAGCACCTGGTTTGACATACGCTCAGCTTCTGTGGGATTCTCGGCAAAATAAATTTCAAGCTGATGCTTCAGATAATCTGTCATTGCAGAGGCGATGAAGGTGTTTGTTATTGCCTTCTTTGTCTGATTTGCGTAGGAAGTCAGCGTAGAAAAGCTGTTTGAAACGTAAACGAGGCAGTCCTCGATGTCAGCCATTGTAATCTTGGCTTCGTTTTTATTGTACTTGCCCTGCGCCTTAAGATATTTGTCCACCGCATATACAAATGCGGTGCGCATCGCCTTGTCGGGAGAACCGCCATGTTCAAGAAAGCTGGAATTGTGATAAAATTCGATGACGTTCACTGTATTGGAAATACAGAAGGAGATGTCAGCCTTTAATTTGTAGTCAGGCTTGTCCTCACGGTCACGTCCTACCGTTTCAAAATGCCAGAGGACGGGAGCTGTAAGGGACTGTCCGCCCGACAACTCGTTTACGTAGTCGATGATACCGTTCTCGTAGTAGAAAATCTCCTCGTCAAACTCTCCTTCGGCAGTTTCCCATTCAAGAATAAAGCGAATCTTCGGATTTACGATTGACTGCTTCTTCATAGTCTCCGCGAAAAACTCACGGGGTATATTAATGTCGGTAAACACCTCAAGGTCGGGAAGCCAACGGATAACCGTACCCGTGCGGCGATTTTTCTTGTCAAGCGGCTCAACCGAAAGCTCAGTAACAGCAAAGCCTTTCTTAAAGCTGATTTTGCTGACACTTTCACCGTTATAAGATTCAACGTGCATATATTCCGAAGAATACTGTGTTGCGCAGGCACCCAGACCGTTTAGACCAATAGAGTATTCGTAAGATGAATCGGCAGCGTTGTTGTTGTATTTTCCGCCTGCGTACATCTCGCAGTACACAAGCTCCCAGTTGAATTTACCCTCGGCTTCGTTCCAACCCAGCGGCACTCCGCGTCCTCGGTCATCAACCAAAATGGAATGGTCAGCAAAGGCTTTCACGCGTATTTCGGTTCCATAGCCCTCTTTAGCCTCATCAACCGCATTTGAAAGTATTTCAAAAAATGAATGCTCGCAACCCTCAAGGCCGTCCGAGCCGAAAATTACGGCAGGACGTTTTCTCACCCTGTCGGGTCCCTTCAGACTTACTATGCTCTGGTCGCCGTAGGCGGTTTCATTTTTCTTTGTTGCCATCATCAAACCTCGATAATAATTATATATAGTACATTGTACCATATTTCGGAAGAAAAGTAAAGAGATTTTGGATAAATTAATTTTTGAGTCCCTTTTTCCTCAATTTCTCTTGTATTGAACTAAATGTTCTGATATAATATAATTGTGAAAACAAATTTCACACTGGGAGTGTAATATGCCCGATTATTTAAGACATAATTCTCTGATTTCCTATATATTGGAAGTTGTCCGCTGTACCTCTGTATACTCCCTCTCCAATAAGATTATAAGATACGTCCGAAGATTTCTTTTTATCACGCGCATTATAAAATATGTGAGCATTGTACTTGCTTTTGTGGAAACGGGTACTGCACTTATATTATTTTCAATTTTATTTCTGTGTCTTGTTCCTTTTTTGCTTCTGATCGGGGCATTTATGGCTATTGCCGACTCCATTATCGGCACAAAATTCATAAAAAGCCTGCGTTTTGAGGAGCTTATGAAAAAAGAGCGAATTTTTGTTGTCTTTACCAAAATTCGCTCTGGAAACGCGTTTGCAAAATGCGGCATACAAAATAACCAAGCTTTATTTGTGGTAACGGCTGACCTTCGCCCATTTTTTATAACTTATAAATGCACGAACGGTATAGTTTATATACGTCATTCATTTTTTTACAGACTTAAAAGGCGTGTTTTTAACAAAGTCTCTGAACGCCTCGTTTATATACTCT
>JAZNFI010000002.1:0-6147 GCA_045589075.1 Candidatus Flemingiibacterium sp. | reverse complement strand
TGTTATAGTAAGGGGTTACGAGAAGAAGGGCGTCCGCACCAACGTCGCAAGCGTACTTTGAAAGCTCGTTTGCATAAGCGGTATCGTTGGAGCCTGTTCCTGCAATAACGGGAACACGGCCCGCCGTCTTTTCGACGCAGTATCTGATACATTCGCGATGCTCCTCGTCGGTAAGGGTAGATGCCTCGCCCGTAGTGCCGCATATAACTATTGCATCGGTAGAATTTTCAATCTGACGTTCAATCATAACGCCAAGCTGCTCGTAGTTTACCTTGTTATCGGTAAAGGGTGTAATTATGGCGACAGCCGCGCCGGTGAATACGGTTTGCTTGTTTGACATGATAACCTTCCTTCCTGCCGCGTGGGCGTATCCCGGGGGCAAAAATGTACAATTCGACGTCCGTTTTCGGACTGACTATTGATACTTAATGAGAATTTTTGCCCTCGTGATAAAAAATAAAAAAAACCGGTTGAAAACCAGCCATCTATGTACTATAATATATACGGAGCTTATACTCCGAGGATACTTAATACAATAAGATAGCTCTCCATCACTATGAATGATGACAGTTTCTGGGATTTTATCCTTTGAAACCAGACAAGCCTCGCGTCGCCGACACCCATCTTCGGCATCTCTCGCCTTTCGACCTCCGTCACCGGCTCGCGACGAGCCTCTGGCGTCTACTTATCGGAAAATGCGCCTCTATCATAACAGCGCACCTCTGTACGCTACTACAATGATACCACATTTATCTTTGGTTGTCAACCCTATGAACCCAAATCTTTTAAAATTCAAGGAGAATTTTTTTGTGTAATGATAACAAATGAAAGAATCGACACCGCACTCACCACAAAGGACTTCTGGTATGACCTGCCAGAAGAGCTTATTGCCCAGCATCCAAGCGAGGTGCGGGATATGTCACGCCTTCTCACAATAGACAGACGCACAGGCGAGCTTTCCCACAAAATATTTCACGACATAATAGATTTTATAAATCCCGGTGACGTGCTTGTGATTAACAACTCCAAGGTTATTCCCGCAAGGCTTTACGGTGTCAAGGAAAAAACGGGTGCCGAGATAGAATTCGTACTGCTTCGCCAGATGGAGCTTGACACTTGGGAGGTCATGGTGCGCCCGGGCAGACGCGTTAAGGTCGGCACTTCCATTATATTCGGCGATGGTTTACTCCGTGCAGATGTGCTCTCGGTTGAGGAGGGCGGAAACCGCACCGTAAAATTTAACTACGACAAGAAAAACGGCAACATATACGATATACTCGACAAAATAGGCAATATGCCCCTGCCCCCTTATATTACGGAAAAGCTTAAGGATAAAAGCCGATACCAGACTGTATATGCAAAAACCGAGGGCTCGGCTGCTGCCCCCACCGCCGGACTTCACTTCACCGAAGAGCTTCTCGAAAGGATAAAGGAAAAGGGTGCTGCAATAGCTCCCGTTATGCTCCATGTGGGACTTGGCACGTTCCGCCCCGTAAAGGTGGACTCTATTACCGAACACGTTATGCACTCGGAATATTTCAGCGTTTCAGAGGAATCGGCGCGTATAATAAACGAGCGCCGCGCTGCAGGCGGACGAATAATCGCCGTTGGCACTACCTCATGCCGCACACTTGAATCTGTTACGGACGATAACGGAATAGTACATCCAATAAGCGGCGACACGGGGATTTTTATCTACCCCGGCTACAAATTCAAAGCCGTTGATGCGCTGATTACAAACTTCCACCTACCCGAAAGCACACTGCTTATGCTTGTTTCGGCGTTTTCCAGCCGCGAAATCATGCTGAACGCTTACGAAACCGCAATTAAGGAGAAATACAGATTTTTTTCTTTCGGCGATGCCTGCTTTATCTATTGAACATCCATTTCAAAGCCCACGCAAACCGTAAACGATTGCGTGGGCTGTTTTTTGTCGTTTTATGTTGAAAATATACAAAAATTTATGTATATTTTCTACACATAATATAGAGGTATCATATTGACAAAAGTGTGTATAAGGTGTATAATATACACATAAAGGAGAAATTAATATGGCAAAAGTATCAACCAACATAACAATTGATGCAGACACCAAGAAAAAGGCACAGGAGCTTCTTTCAGACCTGGGGCTTGATCTGTCAACCGCTATCAATATTTTTTTGAAGCAAATGGTAAGAGAAAACGCGATTCCGTTCTCTATACAGCGCGAAGCCCCGATGGAGGCAAACAGCGATGGAGCTTAATAGGCCTCGTGTCGCTGCAGTTGTAGGTCCGACAGCATCAGGAAAAACCGCGCTTGCAGTAGAGCTTGCAAAGCGTTTCGACGGCGAGGTTGTATCCTGTGATTCCATGCAGATTTACAAAGGGATGGACATAGGTACCGCCAAGCCAACCAAAGAAGAAACCTTTGGTATACCGCATCACATGATAGACATAGTTGAACCATCGCAAGCCTTTTCTGCCGCCGATTATGCCCCTCTTGCAAGGGCTGCGGCAGAAGATATAATTTCCCGTGGCAAGCTCCCTATCTTTTGCGGCGGCACAGGACTTTATCTCGACTCTGTTTTAAGCGCAAACAAATACGCAGACGTTGAAACCGATCCCGAACTTCGGGCGGCACTCATGGCAGAGTCGGAACTGTACGGCGCTGAGGCGATGTGGCAAAAGCTTCGCGAGGTAGACCCCGAGGCGGCAGCCGCAACCCACATGAACAACGTAAAGCGCGTGGTGCGCGCTCTTGAAATCTATCTTTCAAGCGGCGTGACCAAAACCGAGTGGGACAAGCGTTCACGGCAGACCCCACCGCCCTTTTCCGCTACCGTCATCGCCCTCGACAGAGAACGCGACGAGCTGTATTCGAGAATCGACAAGCGTGTGGATATTATGATGGAAATGGGGCTTGTGTCAGAGGTGCGAGAGCTTCTCTCTTCGGGCAGACTCCCGAGAAACTCCACCGCGGCACAGGCAATCGGCTACAAGGAGCTTATCGCTCACTTTGACGGCCAATGTTCGCTTGAGGATGCCGTTATGCAGATAAAACAGTCGTCCAGACGCTACGCCAAGCGTCAGCTTACCTGGTTTCGTCGAAATTCTGACATAAAATGGATAATTTCGGGGGTAAATTTTGAAGTTATTGTAAACATTGCGTCAAAACTATTAACTTAACGAAGATTATGTGATATACTATATGAGTAAAACTGTAACAAAAAATCACGGATGTCTTTGAGGCTTATAAGGATGCAAAAAAACAAAAGCAAGCAGGCAAAGGGTCCCCTCGGCGGTTTTATCGGGTACTTATTATCCATTGTCCTGTCCGCAATATTGGTGGTTTACCTCGGTTATCACTTTGTAAAGAGCTTTGGCACCGAGCTTTCCACAGAATATGCGGTACTAATCACAGAAAATGACACAATGGAATATGACGCATACATACTCCGAAACGAAACCGTCATCCATTCTGAGAATGCAGGAAGCGTAGGATATAGCGTCTCTGACGGAACCAAGGTCAAAAACGGAGCCGAGATCGCCTTCATATACGGAAGCGGATCTTCGTACAACTCCGCCATTCAAAGCGAAATCATGCAGATTGACCGTAAAATCGAGCTTCTAAACGAGAGTAACAACACAGTCAGCTTTGCAGTATCCGACACATCCACCATTGACAGCAGAATAGACGGATATTACAGGATAGTCAGAGAAAATGCCGAGCAGGGCGAATACGAAAATCTGCCAAAAAGGCGTGACGAGCTTCTGACGCTTCTCAACAAGCGCCAGATAATCACCGGCAGAATCAAAAACTTCGACGACATCATAGCAAGTATGAATTACGAGCGCGAGCTGCTTACAGAGGGTCTTGACAGCGTAAGCGAAACGGTATACTCCCCCGCTTCCGGCTTCTTTTATTCATCTATTGACGGATTCGAGAAAATTTTTACGGCAGATGCCGCAGAGGATATGACTGTTGAGCTTTTTGACTCCATGCTTTCCGCGGAGCCGGCAAGTCACGACTCCACCGCCATCGGGAAGCTTGCTACCGATTTCACTTGGTTTATAGCTATCGAAACCACAAGAGATGAGCTTCGTTATTACAACGACGGATACAGCTACGTTGTGATATTTCCCTACAACAATGACACAAAGCTTCGGATGAAGCTTGAGAGCATCATCTCACCCGATACATCGAACAGAGTCATACTGCTGTTCTCCTCTCACGAGGTTCCGGAGGATTTTACATTCCGCCGCTTGCAGCAGGTGGAGGTCGTCAAGAGCTCTTACACCGGCTATAAGGTTCCCACACGGGCAGTAAGACTTGTTGATGGGAAAATGGGAGTTTATATTCTTGTGGGCAGCACCGTGGAATACAGATACATCGATGTTCTGCTTGAATGCGACGGTTATTACATTGTCGCTGTCCGCGATCCCGCAAACGATCCTGAATATTATCTCAAGCTTGACATATTTGACATAATCATCACCGGCGGCAAGGATTTGTATGCAGGAAAGCTTATCTCTTAGTTAAGGCGGATACACACATGAACATTTCCGAATGCAGCAATCGTTTTGACAGAAAGGCAATAGCCTCTCGCCTTGACGAAGCAAGGCGAGAAATAAGCTTCCTTTCAAAGAATGGCGACGTCAAACTCTTGGCAGTTACAAAAACGGTTCCCGTTGACATCATCAATTACGCCATCGACGAGCTTGGTATAACCGCTATCGGCGAGAACCGCGTGCAGGAGCTAATGTCAAAACACAACGAGCTTCACTCACCTTCAAACGGCAAGCTTGAAATTCATTTTATCGGCTCGCTGCAGACGAATAAAGTCAAGTACATTATCGATAAGGTGGACATGATAGAGTCGGTGGACAGCATAAAGCTTGCCGCCGAAATCGACAAGCAGGCAAAAAAACACTCTCGCAAAATGGACATTCTCATAGAGGTCAACAGCGGCAGAGAGAAGCAGAAGGGCGGCGTTTTCCCCGAAGATGCCGAAGCCTTCGCAAATGAAATAAGCCAATTCACAAATCTCACCCTTCGAGGTCTTATGACCGTTGCGCCGAGATGTGAAGTGCGCAGTGAGTATTTCAGATATTTCGAAGATACCCGACAGCTGTTTCTTCGCATAAAAGAAACCAGAGAGAAAATACCCAACGTTGCGTGCTTTGACGTGCTGTCAATGGGTATGAGTGAAAGCTTCCGCGAAGCAATTCTCCGAGGCTCCACCGAGGTCAGACTCGGAAGTACAATTTTCGGCTCACGCCCCTATCCCGTTAAAAATTAAAATTAATATAATGTGTAAATTTATTGGAGGTATAAAACAATGGGACTCTTTGACAAAATTAAAAACAGCATCAATCCTGACGATTCTGCGTACGACGAACCTGATATGTACACACAGCAGATTCAGAACGACTTCAACGACACGCAGATGTATCAGCAGACCTCGCAGAACGGCTTCCAGGATGCTTACGCATCCGGACAGGACGACGGTATGCAGGTGAGCGGAAGCTCCCTCGAACTTAAGGTTGTAAAGCCCGAAAGATTCGACAATGTTCCCCAGATTGCAAATCACCTTCTCAATCGCCGCACCGTAGTTCTCAATCTTGAAGCTACCAATAAGGAAACGGCTCGCCGTCTTCTCGACTTTTTGTCCGGCGTTGTTTTCTCTCTCAACGGCAACATCAAGCGCGTTGCTAACAATACTTACGTAATTGCTCCCTGCAATGTTGACGTTTCCGACGGTCCTATCACCGACAAGCAGAAGAAGAGCGACGAGGATTACTACGAAAACGAGGTTTAAGATCACATAAGCTGACGGCGGAGCACTCTCCCCGCCGTCGGCTTTTTAGTCATATTATGGAGATATTTTAACGTGACAAATTTAGTTTATGTTTTCACCAATATGGTGAGTTTTTTTCTGATTGCACTTGAAGTGATGATGTTCATCAGGGCAATTCTCTCTTGGCTTCCCGTAGATGAAGATGCTCCCATCGCCAATTTTGTTTTCGTGATGACTGAGCCGATTATCATTCCTGTGAGATTTTTGCTTGAGCGCTTTGAAATTGTGCGCAGCTTGCCGATAGACATTTCCTTTTTTGTCGCGTTCGTTATGCTTTCCGTAATACAGATGCTTTTGCCCTGACCTACAA
>JAZNFI010000001.1:0-2091 GCA_045589075.1 Candidatus Flemingiibacterium sp. | reverse complement strand
TAAGAGAAAAAATCAAAAATAATTTGCCTGATAACGTTTTTCAGACCATATCTGATCCGTTTTACGCAGGAGAACACAATCTTTTCTATTTAGAAAACACCTCTTATGTTTTTCCTGACGGGACTTATTTTGCCAAAGAGGAGCATAATTCGTTTGAAATCAGCATCGTCGATTCAATCTCAGAAGCTAAATCTCCTATATATCGGTATCAAGCGCGTCCCGCCTATAACATGTCATATTCACTAAATAATGTTTCAGTTTTTGATGATCCCTATTTTTGCGATGATGATTCTTCAGTTTTATTTCTATCTTTAGTATTAAGTTTTAGCGGTAAATACCCTACGTCTTGGCCTGATTTGGACATTGTTTTGACTATAGCAATATCTCGTATTGAATCACAATCTCCACGTGTTACTTTGGTCGATTATAAGTGCATAGGTGATTTTTCCGACAGAGAGCAAGCCTTTATTAACGGAGTTGTTCTTGAAATCGAACAATCTTTTATAAAAAAATAAAATCGGCTTTGCTGATTGCTCTTCTTTGTCTTCAGCACCGCAAATTTTGAGGGCTGACCGTTCATTTCGGTCAGCCCTCTGTGTGTTTATGCGGTTTTCATTTTTGCCTTTTCAGCTGCAATTTCCGCTTTTTTTTCGGCTATCATCTCTGCGAGTAGCTTTTCGCATTCTTCTCTCGTTTTAGCGTAAACGTTGAATTTCTTTCGCTTGCCATCGGCGAGTCTTGGATAGAAGCTTCCTTCCCACAGGCTGTCGTTGATCTGATACACGCATCCTGTGCCACTCTTGCGTATCTTGGGTGTGTACGGCTCGAAATTCTCGTCCACGGTGCTCGTTTCTACTTGGCGTGGTTCTTCCTTGGGTTCGGGCATTGGAGCATCTGTACCGCCGATTTTGCGGTCGATTTTGACCGAGGCTTGCGCTCTCATCGTATCCGTGATATGCGAATATATGTTGAGCGTGGTCACCGCGCTGATGTGTCCGATCATATCGGATAGGGTTTTCACGTCCATTCCGTTTTCAAGTGCCATGGTTGCGAAGGTATGGCGCAGGTCATGGAAGCGGATATTCTTGCATCCCGAGCGTTCAAGTATGAGCTTGAATCTGCGGTGTATCGCCGTGGGATTTCTCGGCTCTCCTTGTTTGACGGGCGATGGGAATATCCACTCGCAGGTCTTGCTTTTCTTCGTTTCGGCGAGTATGGCTACCATATAAGGCGGTAGCACGACGGTTCTTATTGAATTCTTGGTCTTGGGTGGTTGTATTACGATCTTGCCACCCGCAGGCACGACCTCTCTTGCTATCCGCAGGCTACCATCGGTGAGATTGAGGTCACTCCATTTGAGTCCGAGTATCTCCCCACGGCGCATGCCAGTGGAGAGCTCAAGAAGGAACATCTCGTAGTATCCTTCCTCTTTGGCACGGGCGAGGAAGCGACCGATCTCGGCAGGCGTCAGCACCTGCATCTCTCGGCCTTTCTTGGGCGGTAGCTTACAGCCAAGGGATGGATTCCTTGTGATCAGGTTTTCTGACACCGCCTTTTCAAGTGCCGAACGGCATCTTGCGTGACAGGAACGTACCAGTCGGTTGGATACCCCTGTACCGCAGGTCTCGGAGTATTGAAGCCTGCCGTTCTTCTTGAGATTTGCGTAAAACTGTTGCAGGTCGTTCTGCGAGAGCTTACAGAGCGGTATCGTGCCGATGGATGGGATGATGTGCTGATAGATGCAGTTTTCGTATCCGGCTCTTGTGGTTTCCCTCAGTGCAGGCTTGCTGAAGTTCTGATACCAGAAATCAAGCCAATCCCCGAAGGGCATGTCCGGCTTGAGTCGCTCGGCAACCTTGCCGAGTTCTTCTTTCAGTGCTTTTAGCTTTTCTTCGCACTCATATTTTGTTTTTGCGGTTACATTTTTTGTCTTGGGATTGCCTTTTTCGTTGTAGCCTACAACGATTCTGCCTTCCCAGCGGCCGTCCGTTCTTTGTCGGAGAGTTCCTTCTCCTTGTTTTCTTTTTCTGTTATTCATAATTGCCTTCTCCTGTTGTAACTAAGGCTCTGACGTCGCAAGCCGTGGTTTGC